>CALMJG010000173.1 GCA_937864195.1 uncultured Novosphingobium sp. | reverse complement strand
GGCATGACGATGCCGTGGTTCTTGGCCCCGCCCATCGCCTGCACGCGCTTTCCGGCGGCAACGCCCCGGTTGTAGACATAGTGGGCGATGTCGGACGAGCCGACGAAGCTGACCGCGCCGATCGCCGGGTGATCGAGGATCGCGTCGACCATTTCCTTGTCGCCGTGGACCACCTGGAAGATGCCTTCGGGCAGGCCCGCTTCCAGCCACAGCTCGGCAAGGCGGTTGGGGACCGAGGGATCGCGCTCGCTGGGCTTGAGGATGAAGGCATTGCCGACCGCCATGGCGACCGAGCCCATCCACAGCGGGATCATCGCCGGGAAGTTGAACGGGGTGATGCCCGCGCCGATCCCCAGCGGCTGGCGCATCGAATAGACGTCGATCCCCGGACCCGCGCCCAGCGTATATTCGCCCTTCAGCGCGTGGGGGATGCCGCAGCAGAATTCGACCACTTCCAGCCCGCGCTGGATGTCGCCCTTGCTGTCGGCGATGACCTTGCCGTGTTCGGCGCTGAGCATTTGCGCCAGCTCGTCCATGTTCGCTTCGACCAGCGCCTTGAAATTGAACATCACGCGGGCGCGGCGCTGCGGGTTGGTGGCCGCCCAGGCGGGCTGCGCGGCAGAGGCGGCGGCCACCGCGCGGTCGAGGGCATCCTGCGCTCCGAGTACGACCTCGGCCTGAACCGCGCCGGTATTGGGATCGTAGACCGGGCTGGTGCGGGCGGCGGCAAGGCCGGCGGTGCCCCCGGCGATGACATGGTCGATGATGCGCATGGCGGTGTCCTCTCGAAACTTCCTTCGCACCGGCTTTGCGCCTCGATATTCCTGCATACAACCGGCAATTTCGCCATTATGACCTGCAAGAATGCAAGCGGCCGATTGGAGCGATCTTCAGACCTTCCTTGCCATCGCCCGCGCCGGGCAACTGGCGCGCGCCGGCAGTGCAATGGGCGTCGATGCCTCCACCATGGGGCGGCGGCTGCGGCGGCTGGAAGCGCGCCTTGGCGTCACCCTGTTCGAGCAGACGCGCGAGGGCCAGGTTCTGACCGAGGCGGGGGAGAGCCTGCTCGCGCAGGTCGAGGCGATGGACCAGGCCGCGGCGGGCATCGGTGAAGGCGCGGCCAGCGGGACTGCTTCCGCGATCCACGGCACCTTGCGGATCAGCGTGTCCGAAGGCTTCGGATCGTGGTTCCTGGCGCGTCACGTCCCCGAACTGGCCGAGGCGCACCCGGCACTGACCCTCGATCTGGTCGCCAGCAGCGGGTTCCTCAGCCTGTCGAAGCGCGAGGCGGACATTGCCGTCACCCTTTCGCGGCCCAAGGCAGGGCCGATGGTGGCGCGCAAGCTGTCGGACTACACGCTGCGGCTCTATGCCAGCCGGTCCTATCTGGAGGCCCGTGGCACGCCCCGCGCACCGGGCAATCTTGCTGTGGGCCACCGGCTGATCGGCTATATCCCCGACCTGCTCTATGCGCCCGAACTGCGCTATCTCGATGAAATCCACCCCGGCCTTGCGCCCACCCTGCGCTCATCCAGCATCAACGCCCAGCACCAGTTGCTCGCCGCCGGTGCGGGAATCGGCGTACTGCCCTGCTTCATCGGTGATGCCGACGCGGGGCTGGTGTCCGTCCTGCCCGAGCGGCGGATCACCCGCACCTTCTGGCTGGTGACCCACAAGGACACCCACCAGCTCGCGCGGGTGCGGGCGGGGAAGGACTGGATTCTGGGAGCCGTCCAGCGCGGGCGACAGGCCCTGCTGCCGGATTGAGGTAGCTTGCTGGCTGGGGCGGCAGGATT
>CALMJG010000172.1 GCA_937864195.1 uncultured Novosphingobium sp. | reverse complement strand
GGATTCTCGCTTTCCAGGAACAGCAGCTGGGCGACGATCACCGAGGCCATGTGGTCCTCGACCTCGCCGGTGACGAAGATGATGCGTTCGCGCAGCAGGCGCGAATAGATGTCGAAGCTGCGTTCGCCGCGGCTGGATTGTTCGACCACTACCGGAATCAGCGCGCCGGTGATGGGATCGCGGGTGAACTTTCCTTGGGCGCTGGACGAACCGAACAGGTCGATCATGGGAATCCTCTTGTGACTGGACGGGCCTATGTCGGCGCTGGCGCCGCGATGTTCAAGGGCATTAACCGCTTGCGGGCAAATCGGCTATCGCGGGGGCCCCACAAGCCTTGCGCACCGGTGGTTTAGGCGGCAGCTTGACCGTAACCACCCTGGGGGAGATCCACCCGTTGCGTCCGATCCTGCTCGCCGCCGCGCTTTCGCTTGCCCAGCCCGCACAGGCGAGCACCGACTCCGCGAAGGAAGCCAGTGCCGCCGCCCAGGCAGCCCTCGCGGCAATCGCCCGGCTTGACGACGATCCGGCAGGCCCCATGCTCAATGCCGTGATCGCCTTCGATCCTGCCGCCCCGCAGGAAGCAGCAGGGCAGGCCCGCAAGGGGCCGCTCTCTGGGCGCACGGTGCTGGTGAAGGACAATATCGAGACGCGCGGCTTTGCCACCACGGCCGGCAGCCTGGCGCTGAAGGACAACCGGACCGGGCGCGACGCGCCGCTGATCGCACGGCTGCGCGCGGCGGGCGGCGTGGTGCTGGGCAAGACCAACCTGTCGGAATGGGCCAATATCCGGGGCAGTCGCAGCTCCTCCGGCTGGAGCGCGGTCGGCGGGCAGACCCGCAATCCCCACGCGCTGGACCGCAACCCCTGCGGCTCATCCTCGGGCAGCGGCGCGGCGGTGGCAGCGGGCATGGCCTGGGCGGCGATCGGCACCGAAACCGACGGTTCGATCACCTGGCCCGCCAGCGTCCCCGGCGGGGGTGGCGTCGAGCCCCGCCGCCGCAACGGCCGCCGCCGGCTTGGCGCCCCGATCAGCGCCAGCCAGGACACCGCCGGACCGATGGCCCGCACCGTCCACGACGCGGCGCTGCTGCTGGGCGCGATTGCCGGAAGCGACCCCGCCGACCCTGCCACCGCCGAGGCGGACCGGCGCAAGGCGGATTTTACCGCCGGCCTCGCGGGCGCCAGCCTCAAGGGCGTGCGGCTTGGCGTGCTGACCCGGCAGGTGGGGCCGCACGCCGGGGTAAACGCCCTGTTCGAGCGTGCCAGGGCCGACCTCGAACGCGCCGGGGCGGTGCTGGTGCCGATCGACTACGATCCGCCCGCCGAGATGTACCGCGACGAAAGCCTGGTGCTGCGCTTCGAGCTCAAGGAGGGGCTCAACGCCTATCTCGCCGCCCTGCCCGGCACGCCGCCCGTGCGGACCATCGACGATGTCATCGCCTTCAACCGCGCCCATGCGGCGCAGGAACTGCGCTGGTTCGGGCAGGAAAGCTTCGAGGCGGCGGCAAAACTGGACGACCGCGCGGCCTATGCAAAGGCGCGGGCCAATTCGCTGCGGCTGGCGGGCGCCGAGGGGATCGACCGGCTGAAGCGGGAAAACAACGTGGTCGCGCTGATCGCGCCGACCGCCGGCCCGGCCTGGGTTACCGATCCCGTGAGCGGCGACCGTTTTCTGCCGGTCGGCGCGGGCAGCCTGCCGGCGATCGCCGGTTACCCGCACCTCACCGTGCCGATGGGCGCGGTCGAGGGGCTGCCGGTGGGGCTGTCGTTCATCGGCGGCAAGTGGGAGGACGCCCGCGTGCTGGAACTGGGCGCGGCCTATGAACGTGCCCGCACGGCCCTGCTGGCCCAGCCGCGCTTCAAGCGGTGGGAGCCGGCACAGTGATGCAGGTTCCGCAGGGCACGGTGCTGTTTCGTCCGGAGGACGCCTGCCAGGGCTTTGTCGTGGTCCACAGCGGCACGATCAAGGTGACGCTGACCGCCGAGAACGGGCGCGAGATCGTGCTCTACCGGGTGCGCCCCGGTGAGGTCTGCCTCCAGACCTTCGGCTGCCTGGTCAATCACACTACCTATTCCGCCGAGGGCGTGGCCGAGACGGACTGCGCGCTGGAAGTGGTTCCAGCCGCCGAGTTCGAGCGGCTGGTGGCCAGCGACAGCGCCTTCCGCAGCCGCCTGTTCGGCGCGGTCGCGGCGCGCTTTGCAGACCTTGAGCGGCTGGTCGAGGATGTCGCCCTGTCCTCGGTGGCGGAACGGCTGGCCCGCGCGCTTCTGCGCCTCGCCGGGACCAGTGCGGCGGTGGATGCGACTCACGAGGCTCTCGCCAGCGAGATCGGCTCGGCCCGCGAGGTCGTCAGCCGCCAGCTCGGCGCTTTCGCACGCGACGGACTGATCGAAGTGACGCGCGGCCACATCGCGCTGACCGGCCGGGCGCGGCTGGAGGCGCTGGCCCACCAGGCGGACTGATCCCGTTTCCGTTCGCGTCGAGCTTGTCGGGACACGCCAGCGCCTGCGTGCCTCGACCAGCTCGACACGAACGGTGACGCTGCGAAATTTTCTGGGTTTGGTGACATTGTCACAGACGCTGCCCCGCTCCTGTGCCACTCCTTCCCCCGGTCGCTCGAACCAGAAGGGGAAAGACAGATGACTCGCAACGAAGGAACCGTGGACCGCGTCGCCCGCGTCGCGCTGGGCGTGGTGCTGATCGTGCTGGCCCTGCGCGGCATGTACACGCCGTGGACCTGGATCGGCGTGGTGCCGCTGCTGACCGGCCTTGTCGGCATGTGCCCGCTCTATTCGCTGCTGGGCATCAACACCTGCAAGGCCGGCTAGGGTCCAAACCCAATCAGTCGATTGACAACGTTACCGATGCCGCCAGAGTG
>CALMJG010000171.1 GCA_937864195.1 uncultured Novosphingobium sp. | reverse complement strand
CCATGGTGTCGGCCACTTCCTGGTTGGTCGGCCAGATGTCGCGCAGGAACACGTCGTTACCGTCCTTCGACTTGCCGATCGGGGTGGTGACGAAATCGTCGATCACCGTGCCCTTCAGCGCATAGGCCACCACCAGCGGCGGCGAGGCGAGGAAGTTGGCGCGCACGTCGGGCGAGACGCGGCCTTCGAAGTTGCGGTTGCCCGAGATCACGGCGGCGGCGACCAGGCCGTTCTCGTTGATCGCCTTGCTGATCGGTTCGGCGAGCGGGCCGGAGTTGCCGATGCAGGTGGTGCAGCCATAGCCGACCAGGTTGAAGCCGATGTTGTCGAGGTGCGACTGGAGGCCGGCCTTGACGAGGTAGTCGGTGACGACCTGGCTACCCGGCGCCAGCGAGGTCTTGACCCACGGCTTGGGCTTCAGGCCCAGCTCGTCCGCCTTCTTGGCGACGAGGCCGGCGGCAACCAGCACGCCCGGGTTCGAGGTGTTGGTGCAGCTGGTGATCGCGGCGATCACCACGTCGCCGTCCCCGATGTCATGGCCCTTGCCTTCGACTGGAACGCGGGCGTTGGCCTTCTTGTAGGTTTCGGCCATGTCCTTGGCGAACACATCGTCGACTTCCGGCAGCGAGACGCGGTCCTGCGGGCGCTTGGGGCCGGCAAGGCTGGGGACCACGGTGCCGAGGTCGAGTTCGAGGGTCGAGGAGAAGATCGGCTCAACCGAGGGGTCGATCCAGAAGCCCTGCTCCTTGGCATAGGCCTCGACCAGGGCGATCTGCGATTCCTCGCGGCCGGTCAGGCGCAGGTAGTCCAGCGTCTTGTCGTCGATCCCGAAGAAGCCGCAGGTCGCGCCGTATTCCGGGGCCATGTTGGCCAGGGTCGCGCGGTCGGCCAGGGTCAGGCCGGCCAGGCCCGGGCCAAAGTATTCGACGAAGCGGCCGACCACGCCATGCTTGCGCAGCAGGTTGGTGCAGGTCAGCACCAGGTCGGTGGCGGTGACGCCTTCCTTCAGCTCGCCGGTCAGCTTGAAGCCGACGACTTCCGGGATCAGCATCGAAACCGGCTGGCCGAGCATCGCGGCCTCGGCCTCGATCCCGCCGACGCCCCAGCCCAGCACGCCCAGGCCATTGACCATGGTGGTGTGGCTGTCGGTGCCGACGCAGGTGTCGGGATAGGCAACGGTTGCGCCGTTCTGGTCCTGCGAGGTCCACACCGTCTGGGCGATGTTCTCAAGGTTGACCTGGTGGCAGATGCCGGTGCCCGGGGGCACGGCGTAGAAGTTGGCAAGGCTCTTCGACCCCCACTTGAGGAAGTCGTAGCGCTCCATGTTGCGGTGGTATTCGATCTCGACGTTTTCCTCGAAGGCCTTGGGGTGGCCAAACTCGTCGACCATCACCGAGTGGTCGATCACGAGGTTCACGGGGACCAGCGGGTTGATCCGCGAGGTATCGCCGCCCAGCGTGGCGATGGCATCGCGCATCGCGGCAAGGTCGACCACGCAGGGCACGCCGGTGAAGTCCTGCAGCAGCACGCGGGCCGGGCGGTACTGGATCTCGTTCGACGATTCGCTGGGGTTCTTCTGCCAGTCGATCACCGCCTTCACGTCATCGGCCGAAACGGTGAAGCCGCCGTCCTCGAAGCGCAGCAGGTTTTCCAGCAGCACCTTCATCGAGAAGGGCAGGCGGCTGACGTCGCCGAGCTTCGCGGCGGCCTTCTTCAGCGAGTAATAGGCGTAGTCCTTGCCGCCGACGCTGAGCGTGGAGCGGGTGCCGAGTGTGTCCTGTCCGACCTGGGTCATGGGTGTTGCCTCCGTTGTGGAACCCCGCCGCGCGCACGCCCCTTCGCGGGTGCAGCAGGACCGTTCTGTCGGCGCCGCCGATGCGCGGGAATCCGCCCCGCGTCAAGGGGAGGAGGGGGTAAAATGCCGTGGCCCGGGTGGAATCGCCCCTCCCCGCCGGGGAGGGGTTGGGTTGGGGGATCGGCGCCGGCGCCCAATCACCCCCAGCGCCCAATCACCCCCACCCAACCCTCCCCCTCGAGGGGGAGGGCTTTTCGGCGTGGGTTATTGCGCCCGCCGCGCCGCGATGAGGCAACCAGCAACGATCAGCACCACTCCGGCCACGGTCGCGCCGGTCACCGGCTCGCCGAACATCACCCAGCCGGTCAGCGCGGCCCAGATGAAGGCGCTGTATTCGATTGGCAGCAGGGCCTGCGCCTCGGCCCGGCCATAACCCCATGAAATCACCATCAGCGAGATCATCGCGAGCAGCGCCCCCGCGCCGATGTCGGCCAGCGCGCGCGGCGATGGCATCACCGCCCACCACGGCGCGGCGAGGGCCAGGAACAGGCCGACGAACACCGTCTGGAACAGCGCGACTTCGGCTGGCCCCGCCATCAGCGCCTGCTTGCGCTGGAGGATCAGGTTGAAGGCATAGAGCACGGCGGAGAACAGGATCGCCGCGATCCCCCAGGCGGCGTTCTCGCCGATGCGTTCCTCGCCCAGCCGCGCCGCCGCGATCACCGCCACCCCGGCAAGGCCGAGCAGCGAGGCGAGGATGGCGCCGCGCCCGATCTGCTCTTTCAGCAGCACGGCGGCGAGATAGAGCGCGATCAAGGGGGCGATGAACGACAGGGCGATGCCCTCTGCCATTGGGACATGGACCAGCCCCCAGAAGAAGCTGGTCGCCATCGCCCCGCTGATCGCGCCGCGCAGGGCGTGGAGCTTCATCCCTTCGCGGCCCGGCCACTGGCCGCCCGACAGCTTCCACACCGGGGCCATGATCACGGTGCCGATCAGGGACCGGAACAGCATGGCGTTGTAGGCGCCGACCGCCAGCGAGGCGCTTTTCATCAGGCCGTCCATCACGCTGAACAGCGCGATGCCCAGCGTTACCGCGATGAACGGCGCGGCGGGGTGATGACGGCTGGACTTCAGGATGGCGGGCATCGGGCTCGGGTTCTCGGGCGGGCGGGCCGCCGCGCCGGGTCCGCTTGCCACGCGGCTTGGCTCGCCGCAATCGCGAATCCGGGGCGCGAATTGCGCTTCCTTTCTGATGAAACCAATTTAGCTTGCGCCGCAATGAAACAACAGTTCGTCGCCGCGCGTGCCGCCAGCGGCGTGGGAAAGTCCGCCGGGTCAGCCAGTATGCGCAAGGTCCATCGCCATTCGCTTGCCACCCGGTTGTGGCACTGGGCCAACGTGGCCACGATGGCGATCATGCTGATGAGCGGGCTGATGATCTTCAATGCCCATCCCCGGCTCTACTGGGGGCATTACGGCGCCAACCCCGACCCGGCCTGGCTCGACTGGTCGGGGGGCGACGGGATTCCCTTTCCGGGCTGGATCACCCTGCCCTCGTTCTACAGCCTGGCCGATGCGCGGCTGTGGCATCTGGCCTTTGCCTGGGCCTTTGCGGTGCTGGTGGCCGGCTATCTTGTCTGGGCCGGGTTGAGCGGCCACCTGCGGCGGCGGATCGCGCCCCGGTTGCATGAGCTGGCCCCGGCGCACCTGCTGCGCGAGGCAGCGGCCCATGCGCGGCTGCGCTTCGCGCCAGAGGCAGGTTACAACACGTTTCAGAAGCTGACCTATGGCGCGGTGCTGCTGGTGCTGCTGCCGGGCATGGTGCTGACTGGGCTGGGCATGTCGCCCGCGATCGATGCCGGCTACCCCGGTCTGGTCGACCTGCTGGGCGGGCGGCAGAGCGCCCGTTCGCTCCATTTCATCGGCATGGCGCTGCTGGCCGCGTTCTTCGCGGTCCATATCGCGATGGTGCTGGCGTCTGGGCCGCTCGGCCAGCTGCGGGCGATGGTCACCGGCTGGCAGCGGATTCCGGCGGAAGGGGAGGGGCAGGCATGATCGTCAACCGCCGCAAGCTGCTGGGCATGGGCGCGGCCGGCGCTGGCGGGCTGCTGCTGGGCGGCTGCGACGCGCTCAACGCCGATCCGGCGGTGCGCGGCAGGCTGGCCGGAGCCGAGGAATTGACCATGCGCGCGCAGCGGCTGCTGGTCGGCGATGCCTTGGCCCGCGAATTTGCCGAGCGCGACATGTCGCCCGTGTTCCGCGCCAACGGTTCGGTTTCGGTCGCGGACCCGGTCTACAACCGCCACGCGGCCAGCGGCTTTGCCGAATGGCAGCTGCAGGTCGGCGGGCTGGTGCAGCGCCCGCTGGCCCTGCCGCTCTCTTCCCTCAAGACCATGCCGCAGCGCGAGCAGATCACCCGCCACGACTGCGTCGAGGGCTGGAGCGCGATCGGCAAATGGCAGGGGCCGCAGCTGTCGACGGTGCTCGCCATGGCCGGGCTGCTGCCCGCGGCGCGCTACGTGGTGTTCCACTGCGCCGACACGCTGGAAGGGCAGCCGTTCTACGAATCGATCGACCTGATCGACGCCTTCCACCCGCAGACGATCCTGGCCTGGCGGATGAACGGGCGGCCGCTGCCCATCGCCCACGGCGCGCCGCTGCGGCTGCGGGTGGAGCGCCAGCTGGGCTACAAGCACGCCAAGTTCGTCATGCGGATCGAGCTGCGCGACAGCCTGTCCGGCCTTTACGGCGGCAAGGGTGGATCGTGGGAGGATGCCCGCGGCTACCAGTGGTACGCGGGCATCTGATTCCGCCTGAGTTCTTGATGCCTCACATCAGTTTGCGGACTTCCTCGGCGTTATAGAGCCGCAGGTCCGCGCCTTCGACCCTGGCTGCGGCCATCGCCTTCTGGAATTCACCGAAGTGCGCGCTCTGCATGTGCGCGCCCAGTGCTTCCTGGTCGCGCCAGCGTTCGGAAATGCGGATCAGGTCGGGATCGGTCACGTCCTGCGCGAAGGAATAGTGCAGGCATCCGTCCTCGGCCAGAGTGGCCGCGACCACCGCCTTGGCGGCATCCTTCATCTTGGCGAATTCCCCGGTGCCCAGCTTCAGCCAGCCTTCGATCAGCAGCATGCGTGTCTCTCCATTCTCGCGCCGTCGATTGATTCGCGGCGTCGTCGACGGGCTAGTGGGAGGCGCCGTCCCCCGCAAGCAGCGCGCACCAGTCGCTGCGGCGGCCGCGCCAGGGTTCGGCCAGCCCTTCGCTCACCAGCTGCGCGCCCAGGCTGCGGCCATGGCGCGTGGCGATGCGCAGGGCGCGGCCGTACCTGTCGGTGGCGCGCGGCGGCACTTCCAGCGCGAACCGGCCCTGGTTGAGCAGCACCAGCAGCCGCGCCTTGGCCCGCTCGCCCAGCGCGCGTTCGCCAGGGCAGGCGGCGCCGAGGGTTTCGGGGGCGTTGATGTCGGACAGGCGGATCTTCTCGCCCCCGAGCCAGAAGGTGTCGCCATCGACCACGCAATTGTCGCGCGGGCTGGCGGAGCACAGGGTGAGGGCGGCGGCGGACAGAATCGACAGTAGCGGCATGGCCGCGTGCCTGCCGCGCCCATGCCGTTGTTACCATTGGAGGAAATACCTAGGTTTCCCTCCGTATCGGAGCAATTACAAGCTGAGGAACAGGCCCGCCAGCGCCGCGCTCATCAGGTTGGAGAGGCTGCCCGCGACCAGCGCCTTGATCCCCAGCTTGGCCAGCAGCGGGCGCTGGTTGGGGGCCAGGCTGCCGGTCACCGCCAGCTGGATCGCGATCGAGCTGAAATTGGCGAAGCCGCACAGCGCGAAGGTGATGACCGCGACGGTATTGGCGCTGAGATCCTTGACCTGGCCGAGTTCGATGAAGGCGACGAATTCGTTCAGCACCAGTTTGGTGCCGAAAAACCCGCCCGCGCGCATCGCTTCGGTCCAGTCGGTCGCGCCAAGCAGCCAGAACACCGGCGCGAAGACGTAGCCCAGCACCATCTGGAACGACAGGTCGGGCCGCCCGAACAGACCGCCAATCGAACCGAAGATGCCGTTCGCCAGCGCAACCAGCGCCACGAAGGCCAGCACCATCGCGCCGACGGCCACCGCCAGCTTCACGCCGGTCTGCGCGCCCTGCGCGGCGGCCATGATGATGTTGGCGGGGCGTTCCTCGCCATGATCGTCCAGCGCGACCTCGTCCGGCTCGACCAGTGTCTCGCCCCTGGGGTCGGGCATGATGATCTTGGCCATGACGATCCCGCCCGGCGCCGACATGAAGGCCGCGGCGACGAGGTAGTCGATGCGGATGCCCATCCCGGCATAGGCGGCCAGGATCGTGCCCGCGACGCCGGCCATGCCCACGCTCATCAGGCAGAACAGCTGCGAAGGGGTGAGCGCGGCAAGATAGGGGCGGATCACCAGCGGGCTTTCCGATTGGCCGACGAAGATGTTGCTGGCGGCCGAAAGGCTTTCGACCTTGCTGATCCCGGTGATCTTTTCCAGCGCGCCGCCGATCCACTTGATCACCAGCTGCATGATCCCGACGTGGTAGAGGATCGCGATCAGCGCGGCGAAGAAGATGATCACCGGCAGGGCCTGGATCGCGAAGTTCTGGCCCAGCGGGTCCGAGGCGAGGCTGCCGAACAGGAATTCGGTGCCCTTGCCGGCATAGCCGAGCAGGGCGGAGACGCCGTCCGACACCGCTTTCAGCGCGCGGTTACCCCAGGGGGTATAGAGAACCAGCGCGGCAAATCCCGCCTGCAGCGCAAAGGCCGCGCCGACCACGCGCAGGCGGATCGCCTTGCGGTCGGACGAGAGCAGCCAGGCGACGAGCAGGATCAGGGCCATGCCCAGCAGGCTCTTGACGATATGCATTGCGACCGGTTCCCCCGCTTGAATGGTGCGGCGCCGGTGGTAACGCCTTCATGCCGACAGTCAAATCCCCCCGCGTTCCGGGCTGGGGAGGAAATGCCGCCGGGTACTTTCGCGATGGCGCGCCGCTCGCTAGGCTTTGTCCATGCAGGACCAGACTTCCCCCCGGCAGATCACCATGCCGCGTTCGCTGTTCATCTTTTCGCTGCTTTATGGCGGTCTCTGCGTCCTGGCTGGCGTCATGGGCACCAAGCTCGCCTCGCTCGGCCACTGGCCGATCCTGGGCGATCTGGCGGTGGAAAGCGGGATCTTCGCCTTCCTGCTGCTGGTGGTGATGTCCAGCGCGGTGTCCGAACTGTTCGGGCAGGACACGGCGAACCGGCTGGTGCGCTATGGCTTTGTCCCGCTGATCGTCTCGATGGTGCTGCTCACCATCGTCATCCGCGTGGTCCCGCCCGCGCCGTTCTGGACCGATCAGGAGGCGTTCTCGCGCCTGCTGGGGCAGGGGGTGCGGATGCAGTTCGCCGGGCTGATCTCCTACGGCACTTCGCAGACGCTCAACGTCTATCTGTTCAGCCGAATCGCGGGCGGGTCGGGCAAGGCGCTGATCCTGCGCGCGTGGATCGCCAGCCTGCTTTCGCAGGTGGTCGATACGGTGCTGTTCATCACGATCAGCTTCTACGGGCTGGACATGCCGCTGATGCAGATCATGGAAGGCCAGATCATTTCCAAGCTGGTGCTGTCCACGATCATGGTCCCGCCGCTGATCTGGGTCTTCGTCAAGCTGGGGCGGCGGCTAGACGGGCAGGCGGCCTAAAGGGGCTTCAATTCGCGGCCAAGGGGTCTAAAGGCGAGCATCATGTCCAGCCCGCAAGACCCCCATCACCAGGCGATGCTCGCCAAGGCCGAAACCCTGGTCGAGGCCCTGCCTTACCTCCAGCGCTATGCCGGGCAGACCTTCGTGGTGAAATACGGCGGCCATGCGATGGGCGATCCCGAACTGGCGCATGACTTTGCCGAGGACGTGGTGCTGCTGAAGGCGGTGGGCATCAACCCGGTGGTGGTCCACGGCGGCGGGCCGCAGATCGGCGCCATGCTGAAGAAGCTGGGCGTCGAAAGCCGCTTCATCGACGGGCTGCGGGTGACCGACAAGGCCACTGCCGAAGTGGCCGAAATGGTCCTCTCGGGCGCGATCAACAAGGAAATCGTCGGCTGGATCGGCAAGGCCGGCGGCAAGGCGCTGGGCATCTCCGGCAAGGACGGCGGGCTGGTCAGGGCGACCAAGGTGCAGCGCACCAGCCGCGATCCCGACAGCCAGATCGAACAGGTGGTCGATCTCGGCTTCGTTGGCGATCCGACCCATGTCGATACCAGCATCCTCGAAACGGCCTGCGCGGCGGGGATGATTCCGGTGATCGCCCCGATCGCCCCCGGCGAGGACGGGGAAACCTACAACATCAACGCCGATACCATGGCCGGGGCCATCGCCGCGGCGCTGGGCGCGGCGCGGCTGTTCCTGCTGACCGACGTTCCGGGCGTGCTGGACAAGGACAAGCAACTGCTTACCGACCTGCGCCCCGCCGATATCGAACGGCTGCGCAGCGACGGGACGATCAGCGGCGGGATGATCCCCAAGCTCGAAACCTGCGTCCACGCGGTCGAGGCCGGGTGCGAGGCGGCGGTCGTGCTCGACGGGCGAGTGCCGCACGCCATGCTGCTCGAAGTGTTCACCTCGCGCGGGGCGGGCACGCTGATCCGCGCGTGAGGCGCCCCAGGCTTCTGGTGGCGCCGCTTGCGGTGCTGGGCCTGCTGGCCGCCTGCGGGAAGAGCGAGAGCACCGCGCCCGAGCCGCCGGCCAGGCCGACCGCAGCTTCATCGGCAACCCCTGCGCCGAGCGTTCCGGCCAGCCCTGCGGCCGCGCCCTCGGTCTCGCGCGATCCGGCAAAGGTGCTGGTCGACTGGGCCAGGGCCGTCTCGCTGCGCGACTGGGACACGGCCTTCGCCTATTGGGGCGAGCATGGCGAGGCGAGCGGCATGACCCGCGATCAGTTCCGCGCCGCCTGGAACCGGCTGAACGACCCGGTGGTGGAAGTCGGCCCCGGGCAGCAGGAGGGCGCGGCGGGTTCGTCCTACTACACCGCGCCTGTCACCATCACCGATGGCGCGCGGCGCCTGTCGGGCGAGGTCGTGCTGCGGCGGGCCAACGATGTCCCCGGCGCTACGCTGGAACAGCTGCGCTGGCATATCGAAAGCTCCACGCTGGAGCCCTGAGCAACACCAAACTTACTGGACATAATAGTAAGCAAGACTTACTAAATTGCCCCGGAGTACCGGTTGCGGCGGGCAAGTGTTCTAGTCTAATAGCACACGCCCCGACCGGAGGAACGAACGCATGATCAACCAGGTAATCATCCCCATTCTGCTGCTGCTCGCCAACGTGATTTCCACGGTGGTGATTGTCCGCTTCGTCCTGGGGCTGCTGGTGGCCTTCAACGTGGTCGATTATCACAACCAGGTCGTTTCCTCGCTGATCCACGGGCTGGATTCGATCCTCAATCCGATGCTGCGGCCGATCCAGCGCCATATGCCCGATACTGGCGGGATCGACTTCTCGCCGATCGTGCTGCTGCTCCTGATCCGCATCGTCACCATCATCTTCAGCTACATCGGAACCCATCTGCCATGAGCCAGGCCGCAATCATCGACGGGAAAGCCTTTGCCGCCACGCTGCGCGCCCGCGTCGCGGAATATGCCGCCACTTTCGAGCAGAGCGCGGGCCGCAAGGCCGGGCTCGCCGTCGTGCTGGTGGGCGAGGATCCGGCGAGCAAGGTCTATGTCGCCTCCAAGGGCAAGGCGACCGTCGAGTGCGGCATGGCCAGCTTCGAACACCGCCTGCCGGAAGACTGCGATCAGGATAGCCTGCTGGCGCTGATCGACCGGCTGAATGCCGACCCGATGGTCGACGGCATCCTCGTTCAGCTGCCGCTCCCGAAGCACCTCGACGAGCAGGCGGTGGTCGCGCGGATCAGCCCGGACAAGGACGTCGACGGGCTGACCCCGATCAGCACCGGCCGGCTTGCGCTGGGCTTGCCCGGCCTTGTCCCCTGCACGCCGCTTGGTTCGCTGATGCTGCTCAAGGACCGGCTCGGTGATCTTTCCGGCAAGGACGCGGTGGTGATCGGGCGCTCGATCCTGGTCGGCAAGCCGATGGCGCAGCTGCTGCTGGCCGAGAACTGCACCGTCACCATTGCCCATTCGCGCACGAAGAACCTGCCCGAGGTGGTCCGCCGCGCCGACATCGTCGTCGCCGCCGTGGGCCGCCCGGAAATGGTCAAGGGCGACTGGCTGAAGCCCGGCGCCTGCGTGATCGACGTGGGCATCAACCGCCTGCCCCCCGCCGAGGGGCAGGCCAAGGGCCGGCTGGTCGGCGATGTCGACTATGCCGATGCCCTGCCGGTCGCCGGCGCGATCACCCCGGTTCCTGGCGGGGTCGGGCCGATGACCATTGCCGTGCTGCTGCGCAATGCCCTGGTCGCGGCGCACCGCATTGCGGGGGTGGCGCTGGAGGACGGGGCGCTCTAGTATCGCGCCCATGAAAAGACTTGTCCTGACCGCCGTGCTCGCGGCTGCCCTGGTGGTTCCGGCTTCGGCCCAGAAGCGCCCGGATCCGCGCCGCTTTGCCGATCCCAGCGCGGTGATCGCCGCCGAGATCGCCTTTGCCAAGCTGGCCCAGGAAAAGGGCCAGTGGACCGCGTTTCGCGCCGCCGCCCTGCCCGATGCGGTGATGTTCGTGCCGCAGATGGTGCTTGCCCAGCAGCACCTGAAGGATAAGGCCGATCCCGCCAAGGCCGTCACCTGGCAGCCGCACCAGGTCTGGTCGAGCTGCGACGGCAGTCTGGCCGTCACGCGCGGCGCCTGGCAGAACGGCGCGGCAAGTGGCTATTTCACCACCGTCTGGGCGCGTCAGCGCGACGGCAAGTACAAGTGGGCGGTCGACATGGGCGAGGCCCTGCCGATGCCGCTCGATGCGCCCGACATGATCGTCGCCAAGGTGGGCGATTGCCCGCCCGGCTTCAAGGGCTGGCGCGCCCCGCCGAAGCCCAAGGGCAAGCCGGTGGCCCCCGTGTTCGATCCCGCCCAGCGCTCCGGCAAGTCCGATGACGGTACGCTGACCTGGAATGTCGCAGTGGAACCCAGCGGCGCGCGGCGCTTCGCGGTAGAGCTGATGCAGGATGGCAAGCTCACCCCGGTCCAGGTCCTCGACGTTCCCGCGCCCGAGGCCAAATGATCGAACTGTTCCTGTCGGCCTTCGTCACCCTGTTCGTGGTGATCGATCCGCCCGGCTGCGCGCCTATCTATGCCGGCCTCGTCAAGGGCGCCACGGCGCGGCAGGCCAGCGCCATGGCTGCGCGCGCCTGCGCCATCGCGCTCGCGATCCTGCTGGTCTTTGCCCTGTTCGGCGAGGATCTGCTGGGCGCGCTCCACATTGAGCTCAATTCCTTCCGGATCGCGGGCGGGATCATGCTGTTCGTGATCGCCATGGACATGGTGTTCGAAAAGCGCACCCAGCGGCGCGAGGAACGCGCCGAGAAGCTGCGCCACACGCCCGAGGTGGAGGACGTTTCCGTCTTCCCGATGGCCATGCCGATGATCGCCGGTCCCGGCTCGATCGCCACGATCATGCTGCTGACCGCGCGGGCCAAGGGCACGGAAGAAACCCTGGTCGTGCTGGGCGCGCTGATCGCGGTCATGGCGCTCACCCTGGCCGCTCTCGCTGCCGCCGGGCCGTTGATGCGCGTGCTGGGCACCCGGGTAGAGGCGGTGATCACCCGGCTTCTGGGCGTGCTGCTGGCGGCGCTGGCCGCGCAATACGTGATCGACGGGGTGAAGGCCGTGCTTACTGCAACGTGACGCGGTCATCGTCGCCGTCGCGGCGGCCGAAGAACTGCATCAGCTGGACCAGCAATTCGCAGCGTGCCGTCAGCGTCGGCGCTTCCAGCAGGGCCTGCTTGGCGGCGGGATCGAACGGGGCGATCTGGCTGACCCCATCGATCAGCGATTCGTCGTCCAGCCGCGTCACCGCGTCCCAGTTCACCGAATAGCCCTGCGCATCGGCAAAGCGCCGCGCCTCGCGCTCGAACCCGGCGCGCTCGATCGGGGAGAGGGCGGGGCCGTCCTCGTTGTCGATCAGCTCGCCCTCGGCCTGCCGAAACGGGGTGGCCGCATCAAGTTCGCGCAGCAGGCGAAAGCGCGATTCGCCTTCCAGCACCAGGTTGAAGCGGCCATCCTCAAGTGCCTCGACCTCGCCGATCTTGCCGATGCAGCCGATCCGGTAGAGCGGGGCGCCCTCCTCGGGCCGCTGCGGCTGGATCATGCCGATCCGCCGGTCGCGCGCCAGCGCATCCTTCACCAGCGCGCGGTAGCGCGGCTCGAAGATGTGCAGCGGCAATTGCAGCCCCGGAAACAGGATCGCGCCTGACAAGGGAAAGAGCGAGATACGCACGGGTGGCCTGCCTGCCTAGCCGAACAGGATCAGCGACAGGCGCCGCCGCATGGCCGCGACCCAGGGGTCTTCCAGCCCGACCGCCTCGAACATCTGCAGCAGCTTGGCGCGTGCCGCCCCGTCCTGCCAGGCGCGGTCCTCGGCGATCATCGCCAGCAGCACATCGGCGGCCGTATCGCGCTCCCCGGCGGCAAAGGCGGCCTCGGCATAGGCAAGCCGCGCGGCCATGTCCCCGCCCGCAGCCGCCTCGCGCAGCTCGGCAAGCTGGGAATCCTCGGGCTTGTTGCGGGCCAGTTCCAGCGCGGCGCGGGCGCGCTGCACTTCGGCGTCACGGGCCAGTTCCGGGGGCAGGGCGGCCAGTGCCGCGTCGGCCGCCTCGAACTCGCCCGCCGCGCTCAGCGCGCGAACCAGGCCGCCCTGCGCCGCCGCGTCATGCGGAGCCATCTCAACGATCTGGGCATAGATGCCCGCCGCCCGGCCCGCATCGCCCGATGCCAGCACTTCCTCACCCATCGCCAGCAGCGGCGCAATGTCCTGCGCTGCAGCCTCGCCCGGGTGGATCGGCAGCTTGGCGAGCAGCTGGTCGAGCACCGCCTTCAGCTGCCCGTCGCTGCGCGCCTGGGTGAGGTCGGCCACCGGCTGGCCCTGGAACATGGCATAGACCGTCGGGATCGAACGCACCTGGAATTGCGCGGCGATGAACTGCTCCTCGTCGACGTTGATCTTGGCCAGCACCACGCCCTTGTCGGCATAGTCCGCCGCGACCCGCTCCAGCACCGGAGCGAGCGATTTGCACGGTCCGCACCATTCGGCCCAGAAGTCGAGAATCACCAGCTGGGTCATCGAGGGTTCGACCACGGTCTTGCGGAACCGGTCGACGGCTTTCTGTTCCTCGAGGTTCAGGCCTAGGCTTGCCAAGGGGGTGTACTCCGGAAAAATGGGCGGTGTTCGCGGCCCAATGTGGGCCTTTCTCGCAGTTTGTGAAGGGATAAAGCGCCAGTTGAAAAAGAGGTGATTTTTCCCCTTGGCAAGCTGCGGGGTCGCTGCTAGTTGGCCGCCTCACCCCGGCCCGCCGCCACAGCGCAGCAGGCCGCAAACGTCAGAGCGGGCGTAGCTCAGGGGTAGAGCACAACCTTGCCAAGGTTGGGGTCGAGGGTTCGAATCCCTTCGCCCGCTCCAGTTTTCTTTAAAGATATCAATCGTATAGATCCGCGTTGCGCGGCGTTGGCCTGCTTACATGTGCAGTAGCATGTTGATGTGTCAGCACGCTGTAAGGACGGCCAAGCGTTTGCTGCGTGCGTTGAACGTTTGCGACCGTAAGCCATTTCGCTCAGTTGGATCGTGGCTACACGGTCGCGTGAATTCCACTATCGGCTTTTCATGCGTAGCTGGGCATCGAGTCGGGGGAAACACCCGGCGGGCATTGCCTTCCAGAATGACGTGTCGTTCGACCTCGCCGATATCGAGCGTGTCGATGTAGCGTTTGGTATCGTCGAAATAGAACCCGGTGGGAGGAACGATCCCGCTCACCGCACCACCCATCTCGCTACCGAACAGGATGTTCTTGTTGTCGATCACGTCGGCCAGCAGATCGACGCCGGACTGGTGATAGACGCAGACTGCATGATCTTCGCAGGACGCTCGCAACAGGTTTTCAGCGCCTTGGAGTCCGCTTCGAAGTCACCGAGGCCGTGCTGAACCACGTGGGCGGCTCGCGCGCCGGCGTCGCTGGCATTTATCAGCGGCATGATTGGAAGGTCGAGAAGCGCCAAGCCCTCGATCTTTGGAATGATCACATCGCCGCTCTCTTGGGTGGCGCTCTCGCTTCACCCATCGGGTAGAGTAATTCGCAATTGCTTCCGCTAATAAATTCGAATGACGAAACGTGGTCGCCCTCCGCATCCAGACATTCTCACTCCAGCCGAATGGAGGGTCGTCGAAGGTGTCCGGCATGGGCTGACCAATCCGGCCATCGCCGCCCGGTGTGAACTCACGCTTGATGCCGTCAAGTTTCATGTCAGCAGCGCATTGGGCAAGCTCGGCCTGAGTTCGCGTCAAGAGCTGCAGCAATGGTCCGGTGTCCGCGCCGACAGCGCTCTTGCCACAGCAAAGCTTCCAGATGGATCGGCTGATTGGTCTTTGGGACAAGTGTCACGCACGACCCACAATCTGCCAGCGATGGCGGATTGGCTACGCGACGTGGTCGGGCTGTCGGAGGTAATGCGCTTCGAAAGCGCGGCGTTTTTCGATTGCGGTGGAGTGAGACTTTATCTTTCGGTTGGCGACCCGGCGAACAACTCAATTCTGTATTTTCGTGTCGGGGATATCGAGGCTGAGGTTGAGAAGCTGCGCGCCAAGGGCGTGACCATAAGGAGCGCGCCGCACCGCATCCACGTCCATGATGACGGGACAGAAGAGTGGATGGCCTTTTTGAATGACCCGGACGGAGGTCATTTGGGCTTGATGAGCGTCATTTCCAAGAAAGATGGAGAAAGTGTATGAAAGGCCTGCTTGCCATTCCCCTGATTCTTGCAGTGCTCCCGACGACAGCGACAGCCCAGAGCTCAGCCGCGCCAGTGCTTAGTGAAGCCCGCTTCGAGCAGGTTGCGCTGACGGTTACCGACGTAGATGCCGCACGGACATTCTACCGCGACCGTCTGGGGCTGCGTCTGATGTTCGAAGCGAACAATATGCTGTTCTTCGATGTCGGCGGAACGCGGCTGATGATTGCAAGAGATGAGGCGCGGAAGCGCCCGGAACGGCCTGGTGGCATTCTTTACTTTCATGTTGAAGATTTTGCGGCCGCCCTTGTCCGCCTGCAAGGCACGCGTGCGACCTTGGTTGGTGCGGTCGAAACGGTGCAGACGACAGGATCCGGATCGCTCAGGCTTCAGCAATTTGAGGATGCCGACGGCAACATGCTCGCAATCATGGGCTTCGTGCCGCGCTGATCGATATTCTCCGCAGGGCCTTTGCTTCAAGCGCAAGCTTCGGGACGTGAATTGTTCAACGCTTTGTCCGTCATCAGAACATTTGGCGCAGCTCGGGGCGTAGATTAGCGGAGTGCG
>CALMJG010000170.1 GCA_937864195.1 uncultured Novosphingobium sp. | reverse complement strand
CCGAGACACCTGCTCCCCCCGCGCCCGGACCGGCGCAATCCCCCGGCAGCCCGATCTCCCGCGACAGCGGCACCCACCCGCGCCCGAACCCCTGCCCGCGCTGTTGCCGATTGGCATCGTCCATGATCCGTCTCCCTGGTTAAGAGCAAACGGACCATCTTGCAGATTTTGGGAGAGTAGGAAAATTGGCGCAGCTTTGCACCCGGCCACGCACCGTTTCAGCACCTGTGCGGGCAAGCTGCCTTTTTCCACATTTCAAATGTTTGCGATGCAATTTGCTTGATCCGCACCCTTGAAATTCTTCAGCAACTTACCAAACTCAAACAAGCAATGGAGGTGCGATATGGTGAGAGTGACTGAAAATGATATTGCCATGGCGGTTTTGAAGATCGCTCGAAGCCGACCGAATGGTATCTGTACATTGGATGATGCCCGCAATGAAGTACCAAACCATGTCACACTAGGCGCTGCCGATCTTGCCGAATCGACTACAAGACCCGGCGAACAGATGTGGCATCAATTAATTCGGAACATTCAATCTCATCATGAAGCTGAAGGAAACTTCATTAATGACGGCCTTCTTACTCACGTCCCCGGTCGAGGGTATAAGATTACAAAAGCAGGCGAATATTTTTTAGAAAAGCAGGGGCTCTAAATTCATTCCTGACTGAACCTTGGATTGGGACTTATAGCCCGGCTTAAACCATTTCAACTCGGTTGCACCGGGCGAGTCTTTGTCCCAAACAAACCAAGCGTACGCAGTGGTTCCTGATCCTTTTACTTCGGCTCCATCTGGGTAGAACGTAATACGCTCACTAAAAACCCAAACTCGTGCCGGCGGACTTTGACTAAAAATTGTCCTCTGCCGATTTGCGCCCTCAAGAAACGCCAGCCTGAGCAATAACGCAAATTTGCGTTCCGCGAGCTCCAATCCCTTTGCAACAAAGCCCTCCGCTGCGTTGTAGGGAGGATTTGTTATAATATTATCAGACTTTCTTGATGCAGTAAGGAAATCAATTCCACTCTCGCCGTAGCCTCGATCGAACAAATCGCTGCTGACAGTCTTATGGTTCACCCCCTCAAGGACGCGCGACATCGCGCCATTCCCACAAGCACATTCCCAAATATCGCCATCAAAGCGTTCATTGTCGACCAATGCTTCTGTTGCCCATGCTGGCGTTGGGAAAAAATCAGGACCATCCAAATCCGCAAAACGCTTGGTCGTGGGCTTAAAGCCGCCGTTAATGTTGTAAGTCGCATCCATATATAAAGTTTAGCAGAATCAGTATCTTAGTCAACGATCTCTAAGCCATTCAGAAGACTCGATTTTCCGCGTTTCACTGATCTCGCCCCCATTGCCTCCAGCCCCACCCCACTCCATAACCCCGGCATGACCGAACTCGTCATCCGCCGGGGCCTGGCCGAGCCCGATACGTCCGGCCACTTCGTGCCGCACAAGCCGGCGCGGCCGGAGAAGACTGACGGGGGGCGGCCGTTCCGGATCGTGTCCGAGTACGAGCCCTCCGGCGACCAGCCGCGGGCGATTGCCGAGCTGGTGTCCGGCATCGCGGCGCAGGATCGCACGCAGGTGCTGCTGGGGGTGACGGGCAGCGGCAAGACCTTCACCATGGCCAAGGTGATCGAGGCGACGCAGCGCCCGGCGCTGATCCTGGCGCCCAACAAGATCCTCGCCGCGCAGCTTTATGGCGAGTTCAAGAGCTTTTTCCCGGACAACGCGGTCGAATATTTCGTATCCTATTACGACTATTACCAGCCCGAAGCCTATGTGCCGCGCAGCGATACCTACATCGAGAAGGAAAGCTCGGTGAACGAGGCGATCGACCGGATGCGCCATTCGGCCACCCGGGCGCTGCTGGAACGCGACGACGTGATCATCGTCGCCTCGGTCTCGTGCCTCTACGGCATCGGCTCGGTCGAGACCTATTCGGCGATGATCTTCGACATCAAGACCGGCACCAGCGTCGACCAGCGCGAGCTGATCCGCAAGCTGGTGGCGCTGCAATACAAGCGCAACGACGCCGCCTTTGCCCGCGGCAATTTCCGCGTGCGCGGCGACAGCCTGGAGATCTATCCCAGCCACTACGAGGACATGGCCTGGCGCGTGGCCTTTTTCGGTGACGAGATCGAGGAGATTGCCGAGTTCGATCCGCTGACCGGCAAGAAGGGCCAGACCCTTTCGCAGGTGCGCGTCTATGCCAATTCGCACTATGTCACGCCCGGCCCGACGATGAAGCAGGCCGCCGAGGCGATCCGCTTTGAACTGGCCGAGCGGCTGAAGGAGCTGGAGGCCGAGGGCAAGCTGCTGGAGCACCAGCGACTGGAGCAGCGCACCAACTTCGACCTCGAAATGATCGCGGCGACCGGCTCTTGCGCGGGGATCGAGAACTATTCGCGCTTCCTCACCGGACGTCTGCCGGGCGAGCCGCCGCCGACCCTGTTCGAATACCTGCCCGACAACGCGCTGCTGTTCGTCGACGAAAGCCACCAGACCGTGCCGCAGATCGGGGCGATGTCCAAGGGGGACCACCGCCGCAAGATCACGCTGGCCGAATACGGCTTTCGCCTGCCAAGCTGCATCGACAACCGCCCGCTGCGCTTTAACGAGTGGGACGCGATGCGCCCGCAGACGGTCGCCGTTTCCGCCACTCCCGGCAGCTGGGAGATGGAGGAATCGGGCGGCGTGTTCGCCGAGCAGGTGATCCGCCCGACCGGCCTGATCGACCCGCCCGTCCTGATCCGCCCGGTCGAGGACCAGGTGCAGGACTGCATCGAGGAATGCCGCCAGACCGCCGCGAAGGGGTATCGCACGCTCGTCACCACCCTCACCAAGCGGATGGCCGAGGACCTTACCGAATTCATGCACGAAGCGGGCCTCAGGGTGCGCTACATGCACAGCGACGTGGAGACGCTGGAGCGCATCGAGCTGATCCGCGACCTGCGCCTGGGCGTCTATGACGTGCTGGTCGGCATCAACCTGCTGCGCGAAGGGCTGGACATCCCCGAATGCGGCCTCGTCTGCATCCTCGATGCCGACAAGGAGGGCTTCCTGCGCAGCGAAACGTCGCTGATCCAGACCATCGGGCGTGCGGCGCGCAATGTCGACGGGCGGGTGATCCTCTATGCCGACCGGATGACCGGATCGATGGAGCGCGCCATCGCCGAAACCGACCGCCGCCGCGAAAAGCAGGCCGCCTACAACCTCGAACACGGCATCACGCCCGAAACGATCAAGCGCAACATCCACGATATCGTCGCCGATACCGCCAGCCGCGACGGCGTGCTGGTGGAGATCGAGGCGGAGGGGGCCAACAACCTCGTCGGCCACAACCTGCGCGCCTATATCGAGGAGCTGGAAAAGAAGATGCGCGCCGCCGCCGCCGACCTGGAATTCGAGGAAGCCGGCCGCCTGCGCGACGAGATCCGGCGGCTGGAGGCGGAAGAACTCGGCCTGCCCGAGGACGAGCGCAAGGCGCCGATCGTCGGCCGCAGCAACGAGGGCAAGCCCGGCACCCGCAAGGGGCGGTTCGGCAGGGAGAGCAAGCGGAAGTGGGGGCGCTAGGCGCTCACCATTCCTTTGTCATTTGGGACTAGAGCGCCGGGAATGGACGACAGGCCCCTGCCCCCGCCGTTCGAGGTCTCCGCCCGCCGCGACTGGCGGCCGTGGGCATGCCTGACGGTCGGAGGCGCCTTCGCGGTATTCGCCCAGCTTGCCTCCAGCGCCGAGGCCTGCGCGGCCAGCGGCACCTGCTCGCAGCTGCTCACCGCGGGCGTCACCGGGGCCGGCCTGCTGGCGTGCGGCACAGGCGCACTGGCGCTGTGGCGCAATGCCAGCCGCGGATCGCGCTTCGATTCCCTCACTGGCGAGCTTCGCTGGTGGCAGCACCGCCGCGCGGACGATCCCGGCCTCCACGGGTCGATCCACCCCCGCGACATCGCCGCCTTCCGCCTCATCGCCCACGACGAGGGCGAAGACACCATCCAGCTGGTCGACAATGCAGGCGAGATCCGCCTCTGGTTCGATGGCGAGGTCCTGCCCCGCAAGGACCGGGATGCCTGGTTCGCGCAGGTGCTGGCGGCCTGGCCGCATATCGGGATGGAACGGAGGTAGCGCCTGCGTGTCTCGACTGCGCACGACACGAACGGGAGGTCGGCCCAGACCATCGCAACGCAGCCTTCGACCTTCGTCCCGCGCTTGACCCGGGACGACGGATCAGAGCTTCCCGAACTTGCCCTCGAAACCGCCGACGTCGCCGCTGGCGAGCAGCTTTGCCTGATCGACCCAGGCATCCCGGCGCGGGCGGCCGGCGAAGGCGCCCAGTTTGGCGTCGAGCGCGTCGAGGTCGGCGTCGGTCAGCGCGGCGATCTGGGCGTAGGTGGTGAGGCCCAGTTCGGGCAGCAGCTTCTGAAGTTTCGGCCCCAAACCCTTGATCTTCGACAGGTCATCCCTGGCAGCGACGGGCGCGGGCGCAGCCTCCACCTCGGGCACCACTTCCATTTCGGCGGCGCGGGCCTCTACCTCCTCGACCTCGTCCTGCGCGGTCACGGCGACGATCTCGGCCACCCCGGCCATCACGCCGCCGTGGGGTGCGGGGGTGACGATCTGCGCGGCAGGCGGGGCATCGATCAGCGCCTGGTTGCGCTGCGCGGGCTCCGCGCCCTCGCTCAGCACGTCGGGCTTGTAATCGCGGCGTTTGGGCGCAGAACTGGCGCGGGCGTAGAGCCACCAGGCGATCAGCAACGCGATCACTGCCAGCCCCGCGTAGATCAGCCAGTTCGCCTCAATCGTCGCCATCATTGCCGCATCTCCTGCCTGCCTGGCCCCGCGTTAGCGGCGCGCGCGCGGAACCGCAATCAGGCGCCGACATTCTTGCGGAACAGCACCCGGTCTTCCGGCCCGAAGCCCCGGTGCCAGATGACGAAGCCGTAGACGAACAGGATCGCGGGAATGCCGAACAGCAGCTCCGCCCATTCGGGCAGGAACCGCGTCACCGCCCAGCCCACCAGCGCGGCGGGCGCGGCGGCCCAGACCAGCGCCCAGCGCCAGATCGTGATCCGCTGGTCGAGAATGCGCGACAGCAGCCAGGCCTTGACCAGCGAGGCCGTGCCCAGCGAGAAGAACAGCGCGGCGGCGGCGGCGGCGGCGCTGTAATTCGGCCCCAGCCCCATTTCCCGCACCACCATCATCCCCGCCACGGTCAGCGACGCCTGCAGGGCGATGGTGGAGAGCGAGATCCACAGGTTCTTGTGCCGCGCGACATAGATCAGGGCGGCCTCGCTCACCACGGCGGTGGCGGCGGCAACCTCGGCCACCAGCAGGAAGGTCAGCGCGCCGGTGCCGCCCACGAAATGCGGGCCGACCAGGCCCATTACCGCCTCGCCCGGAATGACCAGCGCCATGGCGATGCCCGCCTGGGCGGCTATGATCCAGAAACCCACCTGGCTGACCTGCTGGGCGATCGCGGCGTAGTTCTTTTCCTTGAGGTTGCGGGTGATCACCGGCCCCAGGATCGGCTCGAAGCTGGTCTTCAGCTTCTGCGGCAGCGAGGCGACCTGCTGCGCGGCGTAATAGACCCCGACCGCGGCGGGCGAGGTGAAGAAACCCAGCAGCGCCACATCCAGCTTGCGCGATCCCCATTCCACCATGTCCGCCACGGCCAGCGGCGCCGACAGCACGGCCAGCCGCCCCAGCCGCAGCGGATGCGGGTGCCAGTGGCGCGGCAGGCCGAAAGTGCGCACCAGCGGCCACAGCGAAACGGCCAGCGCCGCCAGCTTCGCAAGCAGGAACGACAGGGCCAGCCCCGCCTCTGGCAGCACGAACAGGAAGGCCACGGCCGACAGCGTCTGCACCCAGGGTTCGACCAGCGAGCGGGCGCGCACCGTGGCGCCGACGTTGTAGCGATAGGCCAGCGCGGCGAGCGCAATGTCGGTCAGCGCATTGGCGACCAGCGCGAGGGGTAGCAGCCGGTCCCATTCGCTGTACTGGCCGCTGGGAAACATCGGCGCCGGAAACAGGTAGAGCAGCCCCGCCGCGCCGACCGACAGCATCAGCGTGAGCGTCATGGCATCGGCAATGACGTGCGGCGCCTCGCGCGGGTCTTCCGACAGGCGCTGGGCAAGGCCCCGGCGCTGGCCCAGCACGCACAGCTGCGCGATCAGTTCGACGATCACCAGCGCCGAGGCATAGCGCCCCAGCGCTTCCACCCCATAGAACCGCCCGGCGATGAACAGGAACGGGGCCGTGCCGCCCAGCCGCAGCAGGAAGCCGAAGAAATTGGTCCGCCCGCCCTTGGCCAGCGCCTGGATATCGTCGCGCTGGGCTTCGCTCACCGCGCGCCTTCCTGTTCGGCGCGCAGCGGGCGCGCCAGCAGGTCGGTCACGACCTCTCCGGCGGCGGCCTCTCCGGCCAGCAGGCGGCACACGGCATCGACGATCGGCATGGCGATGCCTTCGCGGCGCGCCAGTTCAGACAGGATCGGCGCGGTCGCGGCGCCTTCGGCCACGCTGTTCTTGCCCGCCAGCGCCTGGCCTGCGCTCATCCCCTCGCCCAGCGCCTTGCCGAGCGAGAAGTTGCGGCTGGAGGTGGAGGAACAGGTGAGGACAAGATCGCCCAGCCCGCACAGGCCCGACAGCGTTTCGGCCCGCGCGCCGCGCGCCAGGCCAAAGCGCAGCATTTCGGCATAGCCGCGCGCGATCAGCGCGGCGCGGGCGTTCTGGCCCAGCTTCAGCCCTTCGACCACGCCGCAGGCAATGGCGAGCACGTTCTTGACCGCGCCGCCGATTTCCGCGCCGGTGACGTCGTCCGAATAATAGGGCCGCAGCATGGGCCGCGAAATCAGCGGGGCGAGCCGCTGCCACTGCGCTTCCCCGCCCGAACAGGCGAGCGTGACGGCGGTGGGCAGGCCCGCAGCCACCTCGTGCGCGAAAGTCGGGCCGGACAGGACGGCCAGCCGCGCGGAGGGGGCGGCTTCCTGCGCCACGTCGGCCATCAACTTGCCGCTGCCCGCCTCGATCCCCTTGGCGCACAGCACCAGATCGCGCGGGGCATCGGGCAGGCCGGACAGCACGCGGGCGAGGTGCTGGGCGGGGACCACCACCAGCAGGGCATCGCGCGCGGCCATTTCGCCAAGTTCGCCGGTGGCGCGGATCAGCGGCGAAAGCGCGGTTCCAGGCAGGTAGAGGCTGTTGGTGTGCTGCGCGTTGATTTCCGAAACCAGTTCGGCCTCGCGCGCCCAGAGCAGGACCTCGCTGCCGTCGCTGGCCAGCGACTGCGCCAGCGCGGTGCCCCAGGCGCCCGCGCCGATCACGCCGATCCTGATCATCATGCCTTCACTCCCGCGCCGCGCACCGGCGGCGCATCCGGATCGAGCGGCCAGCGCGGCCGCGCCACGAAATCGAGGCTGTCGCTCTGACCAAGGCGCTCGACCCCGGCCCAGGCGATCATCGCCGCATTGTCGGTGCACAGCGCCAGCGGCGGCGCGACAAAGGGCAGGCCGTGCTGCGCCGCCAGCCGCTCAAGCGCCGCGCGCACCGCCTTGTTGGCCGCGACCCCGCCCGCCACGACCAGCGCGGTCGGCTCCTCGGCCAGGGCCAGCGCCTTGCGGGCCCGGTCGATCACGCAGTCAATCGCCGCCTGCTGGAACGCGGCGGCTATATCGGCATCGGCGTGGAGCTTGGCCTCTTTCGCGCGCAGCACGGCGCTCTTGAGGCCGGCGAAGGAGAAATGCGGCTCCGCGCTGCCGAGCAGCGGGCGCGGCAGGGGGACGGCCTTGGGATCGCCCTGCAGGGCCAGCCGCTCGACCGCCGGGCCGCCCGGATAGCCGAGGCCAAGGATCTTGGCGGTCTTGTCAAACGCCTCGCCCAGCGCATCGTCGATCGTGGTGCCAAGGCGGCGGAACTGGCCGACCCCGCGTACTTCCAGCAGCTGGCAATGCCCGCCCGAAACCAGCAGCAGCAGGTAGGGAAATTGCAGCGAGGCATCGGCCAGACGCGGCGACAGCGCGTGGCCTTCCAGGTGGTTGACCGCGATCAGCGGCTTGCCCGATGCCATGGCCAGCGCCTTGGCAGTGACCAGGCCGACCATCACCCCGCCGATCAGGCCGGGGCCGGCAGTGGCGGCGATCGCATCGACGTCGCCCAAGCCCAGCCCCGCCTCGTCCAGCACCGCCTCGATCAGCGGGGCGAGCCGTTCGGCGTGGGCGCGGGCGGCGATTTCGGGGACGACGCCGCCATAGGGGCGATGCTCCTCGTCCTGCGAGGCGATACGCTGCGCGAGTACGCGCCGTTCGCTGTCCACCAGCGCGGCTGCCGTTTCGTCGCATGACGATTCAATTCCGAGGACTATCCCCATCCCGGCTTTCCCTTAGAGACATTGCCGTCTAGCACAAGCGGCCATGACTGACCGTCCGTTGAAGCTAGGCACCCGCAATTCACCGCTCGCCATGGCTCAGGCCGAAGAGGCCCGCGCGCGGCTCTGCGCGGCGCAGGGCTGGAGCGAGGACCGCGTCGAACTGGTCCCCGTCATTGCCAGCGGCGACAAGGTGCTCGACCGGCCGCTGGCGGAGATCGGCGGCAAGGCGCTGTGGACCAAGGAACTCGACGCCTGGCTGCATGCCGGGGAGATCGACTTCGCGGTCCATTCGGCCAAGGACGTCGAGACTTTGCGCCCGGACTGGATCGCGATTGCCGCCGTCCTCCCGCGCGAGGACGTGCGCGACGTGCTGCTGGGGGCGGACAGCCTTGCCGCCCTGCCCCCCGGCGCGCGGATCGGCACCAGCGCCCCGCGCCGCGCGGCCCAGGCGCTGCACCTGCGGCCCGATTGCACGGTCGTCTCGTTCCGCGGCAACGTCGCGACCCGGCTCGGCAAGCTTGAGGCGGGCGAGGCGGATGTCACCCTGCTCGCCGCTGCGGGGCTGAACCGGCTGGGCAAGGCGGACCTTGGCGTGCGGCTCGATCCCGCCGACTGGCTCCCCGCGCCCGGCCAGGGCGCCATCGCCATCGAATGCCGCGCGGATGACGCCGCCACGCTGGGCCTCCTTTCCAGCATCGACCATGCCCCCAGCCGCGCCGCGCTGATGGCGGAGCGGGCGCTGCTTGGCGCGCTCGGCGGCAATTGCCACAGCCCGATCGCCGTGCTGACCACTCACGATGCGGACCGCCTGACCATGCGCGGCGCGATCTTCACGCTCGACGGGCGGGAGCGGGTGGAGGCGACCCACAACTTTGCGCTGGACGATTCCTCCGGCCCTGTCATTCTCGCCCGGCACCTGCTGGGCATCGCGAGCCCGGCGATCAAAGAGCATTTCGAGGGGGAGTAGCGACTTGGTTCCACTGCTCGTGATCCGTCCCGAACCCGGTTGCAGCGCAACGGTGGAAGCGGCCCGGGCGGAACGGATCGACGCGCACGGCTTTCCCCTGTTCGCCGTGGCCCCGCGCAGCTGGCAGGCCCCTGCCCCCGACAGCCATGACGCGCTGCTGCTGGGCAGCGCCAATGCCCTGCGCCATGCCGGGCGCGGGCTGGCCGCGTGCCGGCACCTGCCGGTCTATGCGGTGGGCGAGGCGACCGCGCAGGCGGCGCGGGCCGCCGGCTTCACGGTCGCCGCGATCGGCAATGGCGGGCTGCAATCGCTGTTCGCCGTGCTTCAGGACAGCCACCGCCGCCTGCTGCGCCTGGCCGGGGAAGAGCGCGTGCCGCTCAGCGTCCCCAACGGGATCACGCTGGAAGAGCGGGTCGTCTATGCCACCGAGGCCCTGCCCCTGCCCCCCGCCATGGCCGATCTGATGCGCAGCCCCGCCGTGGTCGCGGTCCATTCGGCGGAGGCCGCGCGGCATCTTTCCGCGCAGTGCGTCACCCACGGCATCCGCCGCGCGCCGCTGCGGATCGCGGCGCTGGCCCCGCGCATCGCGGCGGCGGCGGGCGACGGATGGGGCGAGGTTGCCACTGCCGCCCTGCCCAGCGATGCCGCGCTGCTGGCCTTGGCGCGCCAGATGTGCCAAGACCCGGGGCCTCCGGGCCGCAATCGCTAGGCGCCCGGCCACAAGGACCCTGCACCGGCGCATGCCAGACGACCTGCTTTCCAGCCCGATACCGCTTCCGCCGCGCCGCGCCGGCGTGTCGAGCCGCGGCCTGCTGCTCGCCATGTTGCTCGCCTTCGCGGGCGGCACGGTGCTGGCGGGATGGCTGATCTGGGACGGACGGGTATCGATGGCCGACCTTGGCCTGAGGCAGCCCGCCGCCCCTGCCCCGCGCCTTGCCGCCCTGCCCACGCCCAGCCCCTCGCCCGTGCCTGCCATCGCTCCGCTTGAGGCACGGCTCGGCGCGCTGGAAACGCAGGTGACCCGGATCGAGGGGCAGCTTGGCTCTGCCCAGGCTGACACCGCCCGCGCCCGGGGGCTGCTGGTCGCCTTCGCCGCGCGCCGCGCGTTCGAACGCGGCACCCCGCTCGGCTACCTTGCCGCGCCGTTGCAGCAGCGCTTTTCGGCCAGCGACGCAGGCGCGGTGAATACCGTGATCGAGGCCGCCGCTACGCCGGTCACTCTGGACGATCTTGCCGCAGAACTTGATTCACTGGCCCCCGCGCTCACCGGCAGCGGCACGCAGCAGGGCGGGTGGGCGCGCCTCAGCCACGAGGTGTCACAGCTGTTCGTGATCCGCCAGGGCACCGGCGCCGCCACCGGCCCCGACCAGCGCCTCGACCGGGCGCGCCTGCTGCTGCGTTCGGGCCGCACCATGGCCGCGACAGAGGAAGTCGCCCGCCTCTCCGCCAGCCCCGAGGCCGGCGCCTGGATCGCCCGGGCAAGGCGCCACGCCCAAGTCGAGCAGGCGCTCGACCGGCTGGAGGCACTGGCGCTGAGCGAACCCGCGCCTCCCGCTCCGAACCCCTGAGCCGGAGCGCGCT
>CALMJG010000169.1 GCA_937864195.1 uncultured Novosphingobium sp. | reverse complement strand
GCGAACTTGGCGCGGTACACGACCATGTCCAGGCGCTGTTCGAGCAGGCCGATCAGGTTCTGGCCGGTGTCGCCCTTCATGCGGGCGGCTTCCTGGTAGGTGGCCTTGAACTGCTTCTCGGTCACGTCGCCGTAGTAGCCCTTGAGCTTCTGCTTGGCGCGCAGCTGGATGCCGAAGTCCGAGATCTTGCTCTTGCGGCGCTGGCCGTGCTGGCCCGGACCGTACGAGCGGCGGTTCACCGAGCTCTTGGGACGGCCCCAGATGTTCTCGCCCATGCGGCGATCAAGCTTGTACTTCGAAGAATTGCGCTTCGACATGGCGCATCGACCTTTCAATTTGCATGCAGGGCACTGCGCCCCGCTTCTGGTCCGGAACCGCACCGCCCGGCCTGATGCCGGACGCGACCGAGGCTTCACCGGAGTGCCTGGTCAATTGCGAAGGCGCGCCCTTGGCCGGGAACGCCGGAAATGTCAAGTGTCGGACTGCTCGCGGCGCGTGTTGGGCCGCTCCTGCCGCGGGCCCTTGCGCAGGGCGGAGAGCACGCCGCGCATCGTCCGCACCTCCAGGTGGTTCCAGCCCGGCTTGGTCAGCATGGTGCGCAGCGTACGGCGGGTCGCGGCGGCGCGGCTGGCGGGACGGAAGTAGCCGGTCGGCTCCAGCAGGGTTTCGAGCTGGGCGATCATGCCTTCCAGCTCTTCCTGCGGCGCCGGGGGCAGCAATTCCTCGACCGTGGGCTGGGCAAGGCTGGCCTGCTTGGACCATTCATAGGCGCACAGGATCACCGCCTGGGCGAGGTTGAGCGAGCCGAATTCCGGATTGATCGGCACGGTTACGATCGCGCGGGCGAGGGCCACGTCGTCGGTTTCCAGTCCCGACCGTTCCGGTCCGAATACGAAGGCCGAGCGGCCGGTTTCGCGGTGGACGGCCTGTGCGGCCTCCTCGGGCGTCAGGACCGGCTTGGTCACGCCGCGCTTGCGCACGGTGGTGGCATAGACATGGGCGCAGTCGGCCACGGCTTCTGCCAGGCTGGCGAACACCTGCGCGCGCTCCAGCACCACGTCCGCACCTGCCGCCGCCGGACCCGCGCTGGGGTTGGGCCAGCCATCGCGCGGGGTGACGAGGCGCAGTTCGGTCAGCCCGAAATTGAGCATGGCCCGCGCCGCCTTGCCGATGTTCTCGCCCAGCTGCGGGCGGACCAGGACAATGACGGGAGGAAGCAATCGTTCCTGTTTCCGTTCGTCCTGAGGAGGGGAAGGGACTGAGCTTGTCGAAGGCTCTTTCCCGTCTCGAAGGCTGTTGGCCCGGCTCGCCAATTGCCCGATCAAGGCCCAATCCCCGTCGATCAGCGCCTGCTTCTTGGCTCGCGACCAACCCTTGAGCTTGCGTTCGGCTTCCATGGCCTCGATGCGGGTGGGGAAGGTATCGTTCCAGACCAGCTCGACCGGGCGGCGCGAAGCGGTGTAGCCCGGTATCTGGCCATGATGATGTTCGGCGATGCGCCGTTCGAGGTCGTCCGTATGGCCGATGTAGAAACTGCCGTCAGCGCAGCGCAGCATGTAGGTGTGGAAGGGCAGGCTCATGGCGTGGTGCAGTGTCCTTCGAGATGCGAAGCGGCCTTCGACAGGCTCAGTCCGCCTCGCTCCTCAGGACGAACGGAACCTGGATTTGCAATCACTGTACGCTCACCCCTTGGCCGCATCGCGCACAGAACTGGCAAATTCCTCGAAATCCCGGGCTTCGGTAAATTCACGGTAGACGCTGGCGAAGCGGATGTAGGCGACCGAATCCAGCCCGCGTAGCCCTTCCATCACCATCTCGCCGATCGCCTTGGCGGGGATTTCGCTTTCGCCCGAAGTCTCGACCTGGCGTTGCACGCCCGAGACAAGCTGGTCGAGCCGTTCCTGCGCGATGCCGCGCTTGCGGCAGGCGAGGGCGACCGACTGTTCGATCTTGGCGCGATCGAACACCTCGCGCTTTTCGCCGCTTTTCACGACCATGATCTCGCGCAGCTGGATGCGCTCGAACGTGGTGAAGCGCGCGCCGCAGCCGTCGCACTGGCGGCGGCGGCGGATCGCGGTGTTGTCCTCGGTGGGACGGCTGTCCTTCACCTGGCTGTTTTCATTGGCGCAGAACGGACAGCGCAAG
>CALMJG010000168.1 GCA_937864195.1 uncultured Novosphingobium sp. | reverse complement strand
ATGATGGGCGAGGGCCGGCGCGGCCACGGCATGCACGGCAAGGGCATGATGGGCGCAATGGCCGATGCCAACAAGGACGGCGCGGTCAGCCGCGACGAATTCCTGACGGCCCATGGCAGGCACTTCGACATGGCCGATGCCAACAGGGACGGCAACCTGACGCCCGACGAGCGCAAGGCGGCCCACGCGAAGATGCGCGAGCAGATGCGTGCGATGAAGGGCGGCGAGGCCGGCCATGAGGATCACAGGGGCCAGTAAGCCCTGAAGGACCGCATGAAGCCCATGCCTGAGACCGAAACTGTCCGACTGCTGCTCGTCGATGATGAAGCGGCGCTGCGCGAGCCCCTGGCCGAGTATCTCTCGCGCCAGGGGTTTGCCGTCAGCCAGGCTGTTTCGGCCGCGCAGGCGCGGACAATACTGCAAAACGAAACGCCCGAACTCGTCCTGCTCGACATCATGATGCCGGGCGAGGACGGGCTTTCGCTGTGCCGCCACCTGTCGGAAGCGCGCGCGATACCCGTAATCCTGCTGACCGCGCGGGGCGAGGCGACCGACCGGATCGTCGGGCTGGAAATCGGCGCCGACGATTACGTGGTGAAGCCGTTCGAGCCGCGCGAACTGGTCGCGCGGATCCGCTCGGTGCTGCGCCGCGCGGCAAAGGCCGCGCCGCCCGCCGCCGAGGAAGAGCTGTTCGAATTCGAAGGCTGGCGGCTCGATCCGCTCAAGCGGCGGCTGACCGATCCCTCCGGCGCGATGGTCTCGATCTCCTCGGTCGAATTTCGCCTGCTGATGGCCTTTGTCGAACATCCCCGCCAGGTGCTGGACCGCGACCGGCTGCTCGACATGGTCCAGGGCCGCGAGGCGCACCTGTTCGACCGCGCGGTCGACAACCAGGTCAGCCGCCTGCGCCGCAAGATCGAGGCGGACAGCCGCAATCCCACCCTGATCCAGACCGTCTGGGGCGGCGGCTACATGCTGGCCGCCGACGTGCGGCGCATCAAGGTGCCCACCTGATGCAGCGGCTGATGCCGCGCAGCCTGCAGGGCCAGCTGCTGCTGGCGATCGCCATGGCGCTCTTGCTGGCGCAGGGGATCAGCGCCGCGCTGCTGTGGCGCGCCCAGTCCGATCGGCGCGAGGCTGCCATGGTCCACGCCGCCGCGATCCGCCTGTTCGCCGCAGGGCGCGAGGAAGGCCTGTTCGGTGGCCGCAAGTTCCATTCGCGCGATTTGCCCCCCGAAGCCCGCCGACTGCGGGTCGAGCGCGCGGAAGTCTCCCCCCTGCGCACCGGCGAATCGCGCCAAGACGATGCCGAACACGAACTGAAGGAAGTCTTTGCCGAGCAGGGAGTGGAGCTGAAGGAAGTGGTGGTGGTTCACCGCCCGATCACCGAAAACGCCGACCTGATCCGCCGCGAAGCCCGCATCGCCGCGCGCATGGGCGACCATGCACCGCCGCGGGCGCGGGAACAGATGGTGGCCGCGATCCACACTTCCGACCGAGGCTGGATCACTGTCGCCATGCCGATGCGCGGCCCTGATGAGGGCCTGCTGATCTCGCTGCTGGGCCAGACCCTGCTGCTCTACGGCCTGCTGGTCGGCGCCATCGCCCTGATCGTCGGGCGGATCACGCGACCGCTCGCGGCCCTGACCGGCCGGCTGGAACAGTTTGCCAGCACCCGGGACGCCGCCGGTCAGCTGGCTCCGCAGGGCCCGAACGACGTGCGCCGCCTGATCATCGCCCACAATGCGATGGAACACCGGATCGCCGCCCTGCTGGATGAAAAGGATGTGATGCTCGGCGCCATCGGGCACGATCTCAAGACCCCGCTGGCCGCGCTTCGGGTCCGGATCGAAAGTGTCGAGGACGATGCCGAGCGCGACAAGATGGCCGCGACGATCGAGGACATCGTCCGCAGCCTTGACGACATCCTTTCGCTCGCGCGCGTCGGCCGCCCCAGCGATCCGCGCGAACCGGCGGAGCTGAAGGCGCTGGTCGGCCAGGTCGCCGACGAGTTCGAGGACATGGGCGAACCCGTGACTTTCGCTCCCGGCGAACGGATCGTCGCGCCGGTCCGCGTAACCTGGCTGCGGCGCGGCCTGCGCAACCTGGTTTCCAACGCCCTGCGCTATGGTGGCGGTGCGGCGCGGATCACGCTGGAGCGCGAAGGCGCCATGGCCGTGATCCGGGTGGAGGATGACGGCCCAGGCATCCCCGAAGGCCGCATCGGCGCGATGATGGAGCCCTTCACCCGCGGCGAACCATCGCGCAACAGCGCCACCGGCGGGGCCGGGCTGGGCCTGACTCTCGCCCGCGCGATTGCCGAACAGCACGGCGGCGCGCTCGTGCTCGCCAACCGCCGCAATTCTGACGGATCGGTCGCGGGGCTGACCGCAACCCTGACCCTGCCGCTGGCCTAGTGCCTGTTTCAGTCCGACTGAAACACGGCAACACTCTCTACCGCAGCAATCCGCCCAGCAAACCGCGTGCGAAACGGCCAAGCGCCGCGCCGCCCAGGGCCGTACCGAGCGCTCCGGCCGCCGCACTGGCGGCTGAAGCGACCGGCGAGCCGCTTGATTTGCGTCCGGTCATCGAGCGCGCCACCATCGTTCCGGCCGAAGCCGCAGCCGCCCCGAACGCGGCCTTGCCGGCCTTTTCCCACATCGAGGTCGTGGCGCGGGGGCGCGCGCGCTGGGCTTCCTCACCCTGTTCCTCGACCACCTGGGCAGCGGCGGCGGCGTCCTGCGCCTTGCGTTCCAGCACTTCGGCGGCGGAATCGCGGTCGACGCGGGTCTCGTACTTGCCCTCGAACGGGCTGATCGACTGGATGATCGCGCGCTCCTTGGGAGTAAGCGGTCCCAGCCGCGAACGCGGCGGCACGATCAGGGTGCGCTGCACCACGCTGGGCGCGCCTTCCTCGTCGAGCGTCGAGACCAGCGCTTCGCCCACTTTCAGTTCGGTAATCGCGGTTTCAACGTCGAGAGCGGGATTGATCCGGAAGGTCTCCGCCGCCGCCTTGATCGCCCGCTGGTCGCGCGGGGTGAAAGCGCGCAGCGCGTGCTGGACCCGGTTGCCCAGCTGCCCGGCGATCTTTTCGGGAATGTCGATCGGGTTCTGGGTGATGAAATAGACACCCACGCCCTTGGACCGGACCAGCCGCACGACCTGCTCGACCTTGTCGAACAGCGCTTGCGGAGCATCGTCGAACAGCAGGTGCGCTTCGTCGAAGAAGAACACCAGCTTGGGCTTTTCCGGATCGCCGACCTCCGGCAGGGCCTCGAACAGCTCCGACAGCAGCCACAGCAGGAAGGTCGCGTAGAGCTTGGGGCTCTGCATCAGCTTGTCGGCGGCGAGGACGTTGACCACGCCCTTGCCGTTCTCGTCGCAGCGGATGAAATCGTTGATCTCGAAGGCCGGCTCGCCAAAGAAATGGGCCGCGCCCTGGCTTTCAAAGGCGAGCAGCTGGCGCTGGATCGTCCCCACGCTGGCCTTGGAAATGTTGCCATAGCGGGTGGCGAGCTGGCTCGCCTGCTCGGCGCAGGCGATCAGCACCTGTTGCAGATCCTCGAAATCGATCAGCAGCAGGCCGTTGTCGTCGGCGAAGCGGAAAGCGATGTTGAGCACCCCCTCCTGCGTCTCGTTCAGCCCCAGCAGCCGCGCCAGCAGCAGCGGCCCCATTTCCGAGATCGTGGTCCGGATCGGGTGGCCCTGTTCGCCATAGAGGTCCCAGAACACCGCAGGATTGTCGCGATAGGCATAATCGGTCACGCCAATCTCGGCGGCGCGCGCCTCCAGCGTGGCGGCGTGCTTGAAATCATGGCTGCCCGGCATGGCGACGCCCGCGAGGTCGCCCTTCACATCGGCCATGAACACCGGCACCCCGGCGGCGGAAAACTGCTCGGCGATGGTCTGCAGGGTGACCGTCTTGCCCGTGCCGGTGGCCCCGGCGATCAGCCCGTGGCGGTTGGCGCGGCTGAGGCGCAGGGTCTGGCGTTCGCCATTGGCGCCCAGGCCCAGGAGGATATCGGTCATCGCGTGCTCCAAACTGTTCAGGGGCAACAGATAAGCCGCCCCCGCGCCCAGCGCGAGTGGGTTTTTGCATGCGGCGCAAAGCCCGGCTAGAAGGCGCGCCAGCAATGGCCGATCCCTTCATCCTGCTAGACGATGCCCGCCCCGACGCGGCCAGCCCCGCGCGGCTGTACCAGGCCCCGCGCGAAATCGTGGTGGCCCATCGCCCGGAAGAGGTCGCACCGGCGCTGGAGAGGATCGAGGCGCTGCGGACTGAGGGCCTGCACCTGGCCGGATATTTCGCCTACGAGGCCGGTCTTGCGCTCGAACCCCGACTCATGCCGCTGGCCGCCGCGCGCAGCGGCGCCGCCGGCCCGCTGGTCTGGTTCGGCGCGTTCGACGGCTACCAGGAACTGGCCGCGGACGAAGTGCCCGCCTGGCTTGAGCAGCAGCGCGGCGGCCTGGCCCAGGTCGGCCCGGTCGAACCGCAAATTTCCCCCGGCGGCTATGCGGCGAACTTCGCCGCCATGCAGGAAGCCATCGCGGCGGGCGACATCTACCAGGCCAACCTCACCTTCCACCTCGCCGGGTCCTATCGCGGCGATCCTCTGGCGCTTTACGCCGCGATCCGTCCGGCGGCGGGGGCCGGCTATGGCGGCGTGGTCCACGATGGCTCGCACTGGCTGCTGAGCTTCTCGCCCGAACTGTTCTTCGCCCAGCGCGGGGCGGCGGCCACGGTCAAGCCGATGAAGGGCACTCGGCCGCGCGGGCGGGACGGGACAGAGGACGCCGCGCTTGCCGCCGAACTCGCCGGATCGGCCAAGGACCGCGCCGAAAACCTGATGATCGTCGACCTCCTGCGCAACGACCTGTCGCGCGTGGCGGAGGCGGGCAGCGTGCGGGTGGAGAACGCCTTCGCGGTGGAAAGCTATCCCACGGTCCACCAGATGGTCACCACAGTGCGCGCCGCGCTGCAACCGGGCAAGGGCGCGGCGGACATGGTACGCGCGCTGTTTCCCTGCGGTTCGATCACCGGCGCGCCCAAGATCCGGGCAATGGAACTGATCAACCGGCATGAGCGCGATCCGCGTGGCCCCTATTGCGGGGCAATCGGGCGGTTCGACCCGCCGGATGCAGACCGGAATGGCCCAATCGAGGCTGGTGATGCGGCATTCAATGTGGCAATCCGCACCCTGCGCCTGACCCCGGAAGAGAACAACCGGGGGCGGGCGGTGCTGGGGGTCGGCTCGGCGATTGTCGCGGATTCGGAAATGCTCACCGAATGGCGCGAGTGCCTGGTCAAAGGGGGATTCGTGCGCGTGCATGCCGCTGGGGCAGATCTGATCGAAACCATGCGTTTCACTCCCGATGAGGGAATCGCGCTGCTGGAACTCCACCTCGAACGGCTCAAGGCCAGCGCGGCCGAACTCCGCTTTGCCTTTGATCGCCATGCGGTGCGCAACGCGATCCAGGCGCTGTGCTTCGATGCCAATGCGCCCGCGCGGGTGCGGCTGGTCGTCTCGCGCGCGGGCGCCTACACGCTGGAACTTTCGCCGCTGCCCGCGCCGCTGGCGGAGCCGGTGCCCTGCGCCGTGCTGCGCCTGCCGGTGGACTCGGGCGACTGGCGGCTGCGCCACAAGACCACCGACCGGGGATTCTACGACGTCGGCCTGCGTGCCGCGAAAGAGGCCGGGGCGCAGGAGGCGCTGCTGCTGCGCGACGATGGCCTGGTCACCGAAGGCTGCTTCACCAACCTGTTCGTCGAGCGTGATGGCAAGCTGCTCACCCCGCCCGCCGCGCTGGGCCTGCTGCCGGGCGTGCTGCGCCGCAGCCTGATCGAGGCAGGCCGCGCGGAAGAGGCAAACCTTACTCTCGAAGACCTCAGGCACGGATTCCTGATCGGCAATGCCTTGCGCGGACTGGTAAAAGCGAAATTGTTGTGAGCGACCCTGTAATGAAGATTTCCGCCGCGCTGGGGCGTATCCGCCCTTCGCGCACCAACGCGATCACCGACCGCGCCTTTGAACTGCGGGCGGCCGGCAGGGACGTGATCTCGCTGTCGGTGGGCGAACCGGACTTTGCGACCCCGGCCCACGTCATCGCGGCGGCCAAGGCCGCGCTCGACGCCGACGACACGAAATACACCGCGGTGTCCGGCACGCAGGCGCTGCGCGAGGCGGCGGCGCTGCACTTTGCCCGTGACCTTGGCATCCATGTGCCCCCCGGCCAGGTGATCGTCAGCGCGGGCGGCAAGCAGGCGATCTTCCACGCCCTGCTTGCCACGCTCGATCCGGGTGACGAGGTGCTCGTGCCCAGCCCGTGGTGGGTCAGCTATCCCGAGATCGTGCGCTTCGCGGGGGCCGAAGTCGTCGACCTGCCGACCACGGCGGCGGGCGGTTTTCGCATCACGCCCGATCAGCTGGAAGCGGCGATTACCCCGCGCACCCGGTGGCTGCTGCTCAACAGCCCCGGCAACCCGACCGGCGCAACCTATCCCGCAGAGGAACTGCGCGCGCTGGGCGCGGTTCTGGCCCGCCATCCCCAGGTGCTGGTCATGTCGGACGACATCTATGCCCCGCTGCGCTACACGCCGGGCGCCCACGCGACGATCAGCGTCGAATGCCCGGAACTGGCGAGCCGCGTTCTGACCGTGTCGGGCGTATCGAAAAGCCACGCGATGACCGGTTTCCGCATCGGCGTCGCCGCCGGACCGGAATGGCTGGTGAAGGCGATGGGCAAGCTGCAATCGCACTCCTCAGGCAATGCCGCCTCGATCAGCCAGGCCGCCGCCGTGGCCGCCTTTGCCGGGCCGCAGGAGTTCCTGATTGACTGGCGCGAGAAGTTCCGGGTGCGGCGCGACCGGGTCGTCGCGGCGATCAATGCCGTGCCGGGGCTGTCGGCGCCCGTGCCGGACGGCGCGTTCTACTGCATGGTCGATGCCGCACCGCTGATGGAGCGGTTCGGCGATGACGAAGGCCTGTGCCTGCACCTGCTCGAACACGGCGTGGCCCTGGTCGCAGCTTCGGCCTTTGGCGGCAGGGACGGCTTCCGCATCAGCTTTGCCGCCGACGATGCCAAGCTGGACGAGGCACTTCGCCGCATCGCGGGAGCACTGGCATGACCGACATCACGATCCTCTTCGAAGACGGCGAGGCACTGGTGATCGACAAGCCCGCCGGCCTGCCGATCGAGCGGCCCCGCGCGGGCGGGCGCAGCCTTGAGGACCACCTCGATGACCTGAAGCTCGGCTTCCAGCGGGTGCCGGTGCCGGTGCACCGGATCGATACCGATACCTCCGGCTGCCTGCTGCTGGCGCGCAATCCCAAGGCGCTCAAGCGCTTCAACGCGGCCTTCGAAGCGCGCGAAGTCGACAAGGTCTACCTCGGCGTGGTCGCCGGAACGCTCGATCAGGACGAAGGCACCATCGAGCTGTCGCTCGCCAAGATTTCCAGCGCAGAAAAGGGCTGGCGGATGATCCCGGCGAAGAAGGGCAAGCCAGCCGTTACCCACTGGCGCATGCTGGCGGTGCACGATGGGCGTACCCTGGTCGAATTCCGCCCCGAAACCGGGCGCACGCACCAGATCCGCGTCCATGCGCTGGCCGGCCTCGGCCACGCGCTGCTGGGCGATCCGGTCTATGGCGACGGACGGGGTGCGCCACGCACCATGCTCCACGCGCTGGCGCTGACCGTGCACCGCGAGGGCAAGCCACCGATCGAGGCGCGCGCACCCATGCCAGCCGATTTCGCCGCGCTGGGATTCAGCGATCATGCCAGCGGCGGATGAGGCCATTGCCCGCGCGCTGAGCCTGATCAGCGAAAGCTTCATCACCGCCTCCGGCCCGGGCGGGCAGAACGTCAACAAGGTGGCGAGCGCGGTGCAGCTGCGGCTCGATATCTATGCCCTGCGCCTGCCGGTGCCGGTGTTCCACCGCCTGCGCCAACTGGCGGGCAGCCGGATGACGGCGAAGGGCGAACTGCTGCTCACCGCACAGCGCTTCCGCACCCAGGAAGCCAACCGCCAGGACGCGCGCGAGCGGCTGGGCGAGCTGATCCGCGAGGCCTTCGCCCTGCCCGAGCAGCGCGCCAAGAGCCGCCTCAACCGCGTCGGCAAGACCGCTCGGCTGGAAGGCAAGAAGAAGCGGGGCGCGGTGAAGGCCGGGCGCGGCAAGGTCCGGCTGGATTGAGCCTCAGGGCTTGGGGGTAGGCGGAGCCATCGGGCTGGCTGGCGGCGCGGTAGTGGGCGAAATTGTGGGCATGGCCTCTGGCGGCAAGCGATCTTCCTCGATCATCTGCGCCGCCTCGTCGAGCGCCTTGGCCTCGCCCGCCGTGACGCCGCCGGGGCCGGGCTCATTGTCCGCCTTGCCGCAGGCGGAAAGGGCGAGGACGGAGAGGACAAGGAAAATGGCGCGCATGGCCCATCCTATCCCAGCCGCGCGCCGGACGCAAAGCGGGCGGCACCCCGGCAAGGGGAACCGCCCGCATTTCCGGCCGGACCGGCGCGATTACTGCTTCGCAGCGGCGCTCGGCGCTTCGCTGGCGGCGGCGCTGGCGGCCTCGCTCGGCGCGGCGCTGGCAGCAGCGTCGGCAACCGGTGTGGCGGCCGCGTCAACGTCCTGCACCGCTTCCTCGGCGGGCATCTCGACGTTGTCGGCCTGAGCCTCTTCCTTGGCGCTTTCCGAGCTGCCGCAGGCGGCCAGCGTCAGCGCGGCGGTGGCGGCAAAGGCGATGGTGACGAACTTCTTCATCCGGAATCCTTCCTTGAGCGGTACTGAATTGCGGCCCCAAGCCTTGACGCTAGCCGCGCGGCCCCGGTCTGCCAACCGGCAATTGCCCGGATTCCGCAAGCCGCAAGACGTTCGCAAATGGGCGGTTGCAGGATATAAAGATTTCTTTATATGAACCCCCATGCGGATCGAACCGACTCTGCGCGCCCTCGCCGATCCGACCCGGCTGAGGATCATGCGCCTGCTGGACGCGATGGAACTGGCCGTGGGCGAACTCGCCCAGGTGCTGGGCCAGAGCCAGCCACGCGTATCGCGCCATGTCCGCATCCTGTGCGACGCCGGGCTGGCCGAGCGGCGCAAGGAAGGCAGCTGGGTATTCCTGCGCAGCGCCGTGGCTGAAAACCGCGCCCCGCCGATGGGCAGCGCCGCCGCCCGCCTGCTGGCCGTGGCCGAAAGCGACGACGCGGCCTTCGCCGCCCGCTGCGCGGAGGACCGCCGCCACCTCGCCGCGATCCGCGCAGCCCGCCAGGCCAGCGCCGAGGCCTATTTCGCCCGCCACGCCGCCGAATGGGACACCCTGCGCGTGATGCACAGCGCCGACGAGCCGGTCGAGGCCGCGCTCGCCAGGGCGCTCGGCAAGGTGTCCGGCACCGGGGGCTCGCTCGGCGCACTGCTCGACATCGGCACCGGCACGGGCCGCATGGCCGAACTGTTCGCAGCCCGCAGCGCCCACGTCACCGCCTTCGACAAGAGCCCGGAAATGCTCCGCATCGCCCGTGCCCGGCTCCAGCACCTGCCCGCCGGGCAGGTCGAGCTGGTCCAGGGCGATTTCACCGCCCTGCCCTTTGCCGACGCCGCCTTCGATACCGTGCTGTTCCACCAGGTGCTGCACTATGCGCAGGAGCCCGCCGCCGTGCTGGCCGAGGCCGCGCGCGTCACCCGCCCCGGCGGCGCGGTGGCCGTGGTCGATTTCGCCGCGCATGACCGGGAAGAGCTGCGCACGCTCCACGCCCACGCCCGTCTGGGCTTTTCGGACGAGCAGATGCTCGCCCTGCTGAGCGAGGCCGGGTTCGCCGCCGCCGCGCCGGTCGCGCTTCCCGGCAAGCCGCTGACGGTCAAGATCTGGATCGCCGCACGCACCCACCAGGCCGCGCGTGCGCCAATCGCCATTCCCGCAAAGGACCAGTCGCGATGAATACCATGCTGCGGGGGGTCGAGGACCGGCCGCTGTTCACCACCATTCCCGGCGATTTCCGCGTCAGTTTCGAATTCTTCCCGCCCAAGACGGAAAAGATGGAAGAGCAGCTCTGGAACGCGGTGCTGGAACTCGCCCCGCTGGCCCCCAGCTTCGTCTCGGTGACCTATGGTGCGGGCGGCTCCACGCGTGAGCGCACCCACGCCACCGTCGCCCGGATCGTCAGTGAAACCGGGCTGACCGCAGCCGCGCACCTGACCTGCGTTGCCGCCAGCAAGGACGAGATCGCAGATGTCGCCGACCGCTACTGGGAAGCCGGCGTGCGCCACATCGTCGCGCTGCGCGGCGATCCGCCGCCGGAAGCGGGCGGGCGGTTCGAGCCGCACCCGCAGGGCTATGCCGGCGCCGCCGACCTCGTCGCCGGGCTGAAGTCGCGCCACCCCTTCGAGATTTCGGTCGCAGCCTATCCCGAGGTTCACCCGGAGGCCACCAGCGCCGAGGCCGATCTCGACAACCTCAAGCGCAAGCTCGATGCCGGGGCGGACCGGGCGATCACCCAGTTCTTCTATTCGACCGACGCCTATTTCCGGTTCCTCGACAAGGTGCTGGCTGCCGGGATCACCGCGCCGATCCTGCCCGGGATCATGCCGGTAACGAACTTCGCCGCGATCCGGCGGATGAGCGGCAACACCACGATTCCCGGCTGGATGACCAGCCTGTTCGAAGGGTTGGACGACCTGCCCGGGCCGCGTTCCCACATCGCCGCCGCGGTCGCCGCCGACCTGTGCCGCCGCCTCTACCAAGGCGGCGTGCGCGACTTCCACTTCTACACCCTGAACCGCGCCGACCAGACCTACGCGATCTGCCACCTGCTCGGCCTGCGCCCCAAGGAAACCGGACAATGACCCCGCGCAAAACCCTGCTGGCCGAAGCCGCCAAGCGGATACTGATCACCGACGGCGCCTTCGGCACCGAGATCCAGCGCTGGAAGCTGTCGGAAGAGGACTATGCCGGAACGCTGGGCCTGTCCCGCGACCAGAAGGGCAACAACGACATCCTGGCCCTGACCAAGCCGGAAGTGCCGGAATCGATTCACCGCGCCTATTTCGAGGCCGGGGCGGACATTGCCGAGACCAACACCTTTTCCGCCAACCGGATCAGCCAGGCCGATTACGGCGCGGAGCATCTGGTGCGCGAGATCAACCTCGCCTCCGCCGCGCTCGCCCGGGCAATCGCCGACGAGTTCACCGCGAAGGACGGCCGCCCCCGCTTCGTCGCGGGCGCAATCGGGCCGACCAACAAGACCCTGTCGCTCAGCCCCGACGTCAACGATCCCGGCTACCGCGAGATCGACTGGGATTTCCTGGTCGATGTCTATCACGAACAGGCCGCCGCGCTGGTCGAGGGCGGGGCGGATTTCATCCTGGTTGAAACCGTATTCGACACGCTCAATTGCAAGGCCGCAATCATGGCGGTGAAGCAGCTGGAGCGCGAGCTGGGCCGCGAAGTGCCGCTGATGCTGTCGATGACCCTTACCGACCTGTCAGGCCGCAACCTGTCCGGCCACACGGTCGAGGCGTTCTGGCACGCGGTGCGCCACGCCAGGCCGCTGACCATCGGCCTCAACTGCTCGTTCGGGGCCAGCCAGCTGCGCCCGCACGTGCGCGCGCTGAGCCAGATCGCCGATACCCTGATCATGGTCTATCCCAACGCCGGGCTGCCCAACGAACTGGGCGCCTATGACGAAATGCCGGAAACGACCGCCGCGCTGGTGCGCGAATGGGCGGAACACGGCCAGGTCAACATTCTGGGCGGCTGCTGCGGCTCCACCCCGGACCACATCGCGGCCATCGCCCGCGCCGCCGCCGCCCTGCCCCCGCGCGCCCTGCCGCAAGTCCCGGTGGCGACGCGCCTTGCCGGCCTTGAACCCTTTGTGATGGCTGCCTGACATGACCGAAGAAACCACACCCGAGGCGACTGTGGCCATCGCCTCGTTCGTCAACGTCGGCGAGCGCACCAATGTCACCGGAAGCGCCGCCTTCAAGAAGCTGATCCTGGCGGGCGACTACGCCAAGGCGGTCGAGGTCGCGCGCCAGCAGGTCGAGAACGGCGCCCAGATCATCGACGTCAACATGGACGAGGGGCTGCTCGACGCCGTCGAGGCGATGACCACCTTCCTCAAGCTGATCGCCGCCGAACCGGACATTGCCCGCGTCCCGGTGATGATCGACAGCTCCAAGTGGGAAGTAATCGAGGCCGGCCTGAAATGCGTGTCGGGCAAGCCGATTGTCAATTCGATCTCGATGAAGGAGGGCGAGGACGCCTTCCTGCACCACGCGCGACTGTGCATGGATTACGGCGCGGCGGTGGTCGTCATGGCCTTCGACGAGAAGGGCCAGGCCGATAGCAAGGAACGCAAGGTCGAAATCTGCGAGCGCGCCTACAAGCTGCTGACCGGGATCGGCTTTCCGCCCGAAGACATCATCTTCGATCCCAACATCTTCGCCGTCGCGACGGGGATGGAAGAGCATGACCGCTATGGCCTGGACTTCATCGAGGCCGTGGCCGAGATCAAGGCGCGCTGCCCGCACGTCCACACCTCGGGCGGCCTGTCGAACCTGTCGTTCAGCTTCCGGGGTAACGAGCCGGTGCGCCGGGCGATGCATTCGGTGTTCCTCTACCACGCGATCCGCGCGGGGCTGGACATGGCGATCGTCAACGCTGGGCAGATCGACATCTACGACACCATCGATCCCGCGCTGCGCGAAGCCTGCGAAGACGTGATCCTGGCCCGCCGCGCAGACGCGACCGAGCGGCTGATCGCCATGGCCGAAAGCTTCAAGGGCACCGACGCGAAGACCGCGAAGGAAGCCGAGGAATGGCGCGGCTGGGATGTCGTCCGGCGGATCGAGCACGCGCTGGTCAAGGGCATCGACGCGCACATCGTCGAGGATACCGAGGAAGCCCGCCTGCTCCATGCGCGCCCGATCGAGGTGATCGAAGGCCCGCTGATGGCGGGGATGAACACGGTTGGCGACCTGTTCGGCGCGGGCAAGATGTTCCTGCCGCAGGTGGTCAAATCCGCCCGCGTGATGAAGAAGGCGGTCGCCCACCTGATCCCCTTCATCGAGGCCGCCAAGGAAGAAGGCGCGAGGCCCAAGGGCCGGATCGTGATGGCGACCGTGAAGGGCGACGTCCACGACATCGGCAAGAACATCGTCGGCGTCGTGCTCCAGTGCAATGGCTATGAAGTGATCGACCTGGGCGTGATGGTGCCGTGGTCGAAGATCATCGAGACGGCGCAGGCTGAGGATGCGGACATCATCGGCCTGTCGGGCCTGATCACCCCCAGCCTCGACGAGATGGTGACCGTCGCCGAGGAAATGCAGCGCGCCGGCCTCACCATCCCGCTGCTGATCGGCGGGGCGACCACCAGCAAGGTCCACACCGCGCTGAGGATCGACCCGGCCTATAACGGCCCGGTGATCCACGTGCTCGACGCCAGCCGCGCGGTCGGGGTGGCCAGCCAGCTGCTGTCCGACACCCAGGCCGAAGGCTTCATCGCTGCCACGGCGGGGGAATACCAGCACATCCGCGACCTGCGCTCGGGCAAGGACGCCTCGATCCTGCTCAGCCTGGAGGACGCGCGGGCCAATTCGTTCAAGGCAGACCTCAGCGAGAAGGCCCCGCCGCCGGACCAGCCCGGGCTGCACGTGTTCGAGGACTGGAGCCTTGCCGATCTGGTCGAGTGCTTCGACTGGACCCCGTTCTTCCGCGCCTGGGAACTGGCCGGGACCTACCCCGCGATCCTGAACGATGAAGTGGTGGGCGAAAGCGCCCGCGCGCTCCACGCCGATGCCCTGGCCATGCTGGAGCGGATCGTCTCCGAAAAGTGGCTGACCGCGCGCGGCGTCGCGGGCTTTTGGCCCTGCGCCCGGGAAGGCGACGACGTGGTGATCTACCTCACCGAAGAGGAACGCCATGTCCGCCTGCCGTTCCTGCGCCAGCAGATCCGCAAGAGCCGCGACCGCGCGAACTTCTGCCTGGCCGACTTCATCGATCCGGACGGCGACTGGATCGGCGGCTTCGCGGTGGGCATCCACGGGATCGAGCCGCACCTCGAACGCTTCCGCGCGGGCCACGACGACTATTCGGACATCCTGCTGAAGGCCCTGGCCGACCGCTTCGCCGAAGCCTTTGCCGAGCGGCTGCACCAGAAGGTGCGCACCACGCTGTGGGGCTATGCTCCGGGCGAGCAGCTGACCAACGAAGCGCTGATCCGCGAGCAATATCGCGGCATCCGCCCCGCCCCGGGCTATCCCGCCTGCCCGGACCACAGCCTGAAGCCCACCCTGTTCGGCCTGCTGGATGCGGGCACGAACGCCGGAATCACCCTGACCGAAAGCCAGGCCATGCTGCCGACCTCGGCGGTTTCCGGCTTCTACTTCGCCCACCCCGAAAGCCAGTATTTCGGCGTGGCGCGGATCGGGCGCGACCAGCTGGCGGACTATGCCACGCGCGCCGGGGTGGACGTGGCTACGGCGGAGCGCTGGCTCAGGCCCAACCTCGACTGATCGCCCCCAACAGGGTGTCAAATCGGCAAGACCCCGGCTATCCAGCGGCAATGAAGCGTTTTCTTGTCCCGCTGCTGGCTCTGGCCGCCAACCCCGCCCTGGCTGCGCCGGCCACGGTCGCAGTATCCTTCGACCGTCAGCAGGTCCGCCCGGTGCTGGCCGAAGGCGTGGCCGACAAGGCCTCGTCGCGCGCCGTGACTGCCGACGATCCGGTGCGGATCGCCAGCATTTCCAAGCTCGTTACCGCGCTCGGCGTGATGCGCCTGGTGGACGAGGGCAAGCTCGATCTCGACCGCGACGTTTCGGATTACCTCGGCTGGGAACTGCGCAATCCGGCCTGGCCGGACAAGCCGATTACCCTGCGCCTCCTTCTGTCCCACCAGTCGAGCCTGGTAGACGGCGGCGAACTCTACATCGTCCCGCTGGAGGAAACGCTGCGCCGCCGGCTTGGCGATCCGCGCGTCTGGGACACCGCCCACGCGCCCGGGAGCGGGTGGTTCCACTACACCAATCTCAACTTCCCGGTCGTCGCCAGCGTGATGGAGCGGGTCAGCGGCGAACGCTTAGACCGGCTGATGACCCGACTGGTGCTGAAGCCGCTGAAACTGGATGCCTGCTACAACTGGTCCGGCTGCTCGCCCGTCGCCGTCTCACGCGCGGTCGTACTCTACCGCTCGACCGGGGAAGTGGCCAAGGACGATCTCAAGGGCAAGGTTCCCGGCTGCCTGGTGACGACCCGCGCGATTGCCGACGCCTGCGATCTCGCGCTCTATCCGCTCGGCAGCAACGGCGCGCTGTTCTCCCCGCAGGGCGGCCTGCGCATCTCGATGCGCGATCTGGCGAAGATCGGGCAGATGCTCGCCCGGCAGGGCAAGGGGTTCCTGAAACCGGCAAGCTTTGCCGAACTGGTGAAGCCGCAGTGGCGCTTCGACGGCGGCAATGGCCTGGGCGAGGACGGCACGGCCAGCGGCTTCTTTTGCGCCTATGGTCTTGCGGTGCAAACCATCGAGAGCGGCGGCGCACGGTGCCGCGATGCCCTGTTTGGCGATGGCACGGCGCGGCTGGGCCATTCGGGCGATGCCTATGGCCTGAAGTCCGGCCTATGGTGGGACCCGGTGAGCGGCAAGGGCATCGCCTATTTCACTACCGAGGTCGCACCCGATGCCCCCACCGGGCGCACCGCCTTCACCCAGGCCGAGGAAACGGTTGTGGAGAGAACGCGCTAGTCTTTGCGCAGCGCGGCGATAGGCTCTAGGCCGCAGCCCATGCCGCCCGAGCTTTACGAGACCCTGCACGCGACTTTCGGCTTCTCCGCCTTTCGCGGCGTGCAGGAACAGGTCGTCGCGCGGGTGCTGGCCGGGCAATCGACCCTGGCGGTGATGCCGACCGGCGCGGGCAAGAGCCTGACATACCAGCTCCCCGCAGTGGTGCTGAATGGCACCTGTGTGGTGATCTCCCCGCTGATCGCGCTGATGCACGACCAGCTCCGCTCGGCCGAGGCCAACGGCATTCGCGCCGCCAGCCTGACCAGCGCCGACACCGACCGCGCGGCGACCATCGAGCGCTTCCGCTCGGGCGAGCTGGACCTGCTCTACGTCGCGCCGGAACGGGCCAGCCAGTCGCATTTCCGCGAACTGCTGCACACGGCGCGGATCAGCCTGTTCGCCATCGACGAGGCGCACTGCGTGTCCGAATGGGGGCACGACTTCCGCCCCGACTATCGCCTGCTGCGCCCGCTGATGGACGCCTTTGCGCAGGTGCCGCGCCTGGCGCTGACCGCAACTGCGGATGCCCAGACCCGCGCGGACGTGCTCGCCCAGCTCGGCATTCCGGCGGACGGGCTGATCGTCGCCGGGTTCGACCGGCCCAATATCCGCTATGCCATCCGCCACCGCGACAACCCGGTGCGCCAGTTGACCACGCTGATGGCCGAGCAGCCCGGTCCCGGGATCGTCTATGCTCCGACCCGGCGCAAGGTGGAGGAACTGGCGGAAAAGTTGGCGCAAGCAACCGGGCGCGCGGTGCTGCCCTATCACGCCGGCCTGCCGAACGAGGTTCGCGCGGCGAACCAGACGGCCTTCGTTGCCTCGGAAGACATGGTGATGGTTGCCACCGTCGCTTTCGGCATGGGGATCGACAAGCCCGACGTGCGCTTCGTTGCCCATGCCGGGATCCCAAAGTCGATCGAGGGCTATTACCAGGAAACCGGCCGTGCGGGCCGCGACGGCGAGCCGAGCGAGGCAGTCATGCTGTGGGGCGCGGACGACTTTGCCCGCGCCCGGATGCGCCTTGCCGAAGTGGAGGAAGGCCGCCGCGAGGGCGAGCGCAAGCGGCTAGACGCACTTGCAGCGCTGATCGAGACCGGCGGCTGCCGCCGCGCGCTGCTGCTGCGTCATTTCGGGGAGGATCCGCCCGCGACCTGCGGCAATTGCGACAATTGCCTCGACGCGCCGGGGATCGCCGATGTCAGCGAACTGGCGCGCAAGCTGCTCTCGGCGGTCTACCGCACCGGGCAGAGCTTTGGTTTCGGCCATATCGAGAAGGTGCTGACCGGGATAGCGGACGACCGCATCCTCCAGCGCGGGCACGATCAACTCAGCGTGTTTGGCATCGTGCCTGCCGAAGAGGCGCCGATGCTGCGACCGCTTGTCCGCGCGCTTCAGGCCCGCGGCAGCCTCGTACCGACCGAGCATGGCGGGCTGGCACTGGGCGGCGATGCCCGCGAGGTGCTGAAGGGCGAAGTGCCGGTGCTGATCGCGCTCCAGCCCAAACGCGAGAAGGTTCGCAAAGGTCGGCGCGATCGGGGTGGCGGCGTGCCGCTACCGGTCGGCGATCCGCTGTTCGAGGCGCTGCGCGCGCTGCGCCGCGAACTTGCGCAGGAGGCGGGTGTGCCGCCCTATGTCATCTTCCACGATTCAACGCTGCGCGAAATGGCCGAGGTCCGCCCTGCCAGCCTTGCCGCGCTGGGCGAGATCGGCGGGGTCGGCACCCGCAAGCTCGAAGCCTATGGCGACGCCTTCCTGGGCATCATCCGCCAGTATTGAACTGGCGGGCAGCCGAAGCCGCCCGCCAGAACCGGTCAGGGCCGGATCGAATCGTGCGGCAGGTGCGGCGCCGCGTCTTCGCCATGGCGGGTCTTCCACAGCGAGTAGAACACGCCCGCCGCGATCAGGCCAAAGGTCACGCCAAGGCTCAGCACCGGCGGGAACTTGTCCCCGCCCAGCAGGAAATCGGAGACGAAGATCTTCGATCCGATGAACACCAGCACCGACGCCAGCGCGTACTTCAGGTAGTAGAAGCGGTGGATCATGGCCGAGAGCGCGAAGTAGAGCGCGCGCAGGCCCAGGATCGCCATGATGTTGCTGGTGTAGACGATGAAGGTGTCGGTCGTGATCGCGAAGATCGCCGGCACCGAATCCACCGCGAAGACCAGGTCCGCCAGGTTGATCACCACCAGCGCCACGAACAGCGGGGTAACCGCCGTGACCAGCTTGCCGGTCTTCTCGTCCGGCACCTTCACGAAGAAGTGCTGGTCATGCAGCTGCGGCGTCACCCGCATGCGGCTGGAAATCCAGCGCACCACCGGGTTGCTGGCGATATCGGGATCGTGGTCGCCCGCAAAGAACATCTTCAGCCCGGTAAACACCAGGAAGGCCGCGAAGATATAGAGCACCCAGTAGGCCTGCTCGACCAGCGCCGCGCCCGCCGCGATCATGCCGCCGCGCAGCACGATCACCGCCAGGATGCCCCACAGCAGTGCCCGGTACTGATACTTGGCCGGGATCGCGAAGAAGGTGAAGATCAGGCTGATCACGAAGACGTTGTCGATCGACAGCGCCTTCTCGATGAAGAAGCCCGTGTAGTACTTCATGCCAAGATCGGCGCCCTTCTCGATCCACACCCATACGCCAAAGGCCATGGCGATGGTGATGTAGAACGCGGTGAGCTTGAGCGATTCGGCGATGCCCATTTCCCGGTCCTCCTTGTGGAGGATGCCAAGGTCGAAAGCGGTGAGCGCGAGGACGAGGCCGGCAAAGGCCAGCCAGAACCAGACCGGCGTACCCAGCCAGTCGGCGAGGAAGAATTCCATGGATTAAAGCCCCTGTTGGCAAAAAAGATGCACCGGCGCCCCGGCCGGAAAGGCCGATGCGCCGGTGCTGGCTAACCGCCGATCAGGCGGTACGCGGCCCCGCAAGACGCGCGAGGCGGTCCTTGACCGCCAGCTTCAGCTTCTTGAGCCGCGCGATCTCGAACGGATCGGCCCACAGCCGGGATTTGGCCCGGCGCAGCTGCTCGTCGAGCTTCTGGTGGCGGCTCAGCAAGCGATAGACTCTGTCAGACATGGCAAAGCACCCTTTCGTTACGTTGTGACGTACGATCGGATGCGCCGAGCCAGAGGCATGGGGGAAGGAAGGGGGGAACCCCGGACCACTGGCATCGGCAACATCCGATGCGGTCCGACATCACGCTGCGCCTGGCGGAGGGAAAGCCAGAGCGCGGCGCCAGAGGGGCCCGGTCCCGCCCGTCCTTAATACGAGTGATTCGCTCCTGTTTCAAGCCATGAGTTTGCGAATTGCGGAAAATCCGCTCAATCGCGGTTTCCGGCTGCCCGCGCGCCAACGCGCTTGGTCAATTCCAGCCCGAGCAGCAGGGCCAAGCCTGCGGCAGCCACGACGGCGACATGGACCAGCCCGAGCGGGGAAAACCCCAGCACGCGCTGCGCGGCGGGCAGCGCGGCGATGGCCGCCGCTCCCGCCACAACGAAGGCCATCACATAGCGAAACACCCGGTTGCCGCGAAAGAGAGCATGGCCAAGCGCCGTGCTGAACGAGCGATTGGCCAGAACCAGCGCCAGGATCGCCGCCAGCAGCGCGTAGAATGCCAGGGTCCGCACCAGTTCCGCCGACAGGGCCAGCGAATGTGCCCCGAAAGTCACCGCCGAGACGACGGCCAGTGCCAGGCCGCCCTGCATCACCGATCGCCCCACCAGTTCGGCCGAGAACAGCCGCTTGGCCGGATCGCGGGGCGGCCGCTCCATCGCCTTGCTCTCCTCGCGCTCCGCTTCGAAGACCAGCGCGCAGACCGGGTCGATCACCATTTCCAGCAGCGCGATCTGGAGCGGCCCGAGAATGACCGGCAGCCCGAAGGCCAGCGGCAGGATCGCCAGGCCGGCGATCGGCACGTGGACCCCGAAGATGAAGCCGAGCGCCTTGCGGATATTGTCGTAGATCCGTCGCCCGACCCGGATCGCGCCGACTATGGCGCCGAAGTCGTCCTCGACCAGCACGATCGAAGCCGCCTCGCGGGCCACATCGGTGCCGCGCTTGCCCATGGCGATGCCGATGTGGGCGGCCTTGAGCGCAGGGGCATCATTGACCCCGTCACCGGTCATCGCGACGATCTCTCCGGCAGCCTTGAGCGCGTTCACGATCCGCAGCTTCTGGTCGGGCTGGGTCCGCGCGAAGACGCCGACCTTGGGTGCGCGGGCGACAAGTTCGGCATCGCCGAGCGCGGCCACCTCCGCGCCCAGCATCACCTCGTCTGCCGGGATCCCCGCCTCCGCGGCAATCGCGCGAGCCGTCGCGGCATGATCCCCGGTGATCATCACCACGCGGATCCCCGCCCTCTGGCACTGCGCCACCGCTCCTGGCACCCCGGCCCGCAGCGGGTCGGCCAGCCCGGCAAGGCCGAGGAGGCGGAAGTCATGGTCGCCGTGGGCTTTGGCATGGTCGCCAGAGGCTGCGGCCGCGCAGGCTACGCCAAGCACTCGCATCCCGCGCGCGGCCATGTCCTGCGCAGCGGCTTCAAGAGCGGACAACTCACTTCCTTCAAGCCCGCAGAGCTGCGCGATGGCTTCGGGAGCGCCCTTGGTCGCGACGCTGAGCGATCCGTCGGTCCCGTGCTGCCAGATGTTGGACACCGCCAGCAGTTCGGGAGTGATGCCATAGCTGTGGACCAGTTCCCGCCCCGTCCCGGCGCTGGTCCCGGCTTCGCGGGCGGCTTCGTGGAAGGCCACTTCCATCGGGTCCACCGGAACCGGCGCACTGGCAAGCGCCGTCGTCTCGAGCAGCGTGGCTGCACGGGCGTCTCCAAGGCTTTCGCCGACCGGGCGGGGCTGCGCACCGGGCAGCCAGAGTTCGGCCACCCTCATCCGGTTTTGCGTCAGCGTGCCGGTCTTGTCGGTGCACAGCACGGTCGCGGCCCCCATCGCCTCGATCGCCGAGGTCCGCCGGGTCAGCACGCCGACCTGTGCGATCCGCCAAGCCCCCATGGCCAGGAAGATCGTCAGCACCACCGGGAACTCCTCCGGCAGCAGCGACATCGCGGTCGCGATGCCGGCCAGCAGTGCATCCAGCCAGGTGCCCCGCAAGATGCCGTAGAGCAGCACGACCACCGCCGCGATGGCCAGCCCTCCAGCCGCGCAGATGGCGACGATGCGCGAGGTTTCCGCCTGAAGACGCGGGTTTTCGCGCTCGAGCGTGGCGAGCGACTGACCGATCCGGCCGATCCGGCTGCGCTGTCCCGTGGCCGAGGTCAGCGCAATTCCGCCCCCTCTGGTAACGATCGAGCCCGAGAACACCTGCGGCAGATCATCGCCGCCGGGCTCTCCCCCGGCTTCCTCGCCCGGCTGGAGCGCCCGCTTGCGCACAGGAACCGATTCGCCGGTGAGGAGCGATTCGTCGGCCTCAAGCTCCCGCGCTTCGAGCAGGCAGGCATCCGCCGCCACCCGGTCGCCCTGTTCCAGCACCAGGATGTCGCCGGTCACGACTTCCCGTCCCGGAATCCGCACCGTCTCGCCATCGCGGATCACCAGCGCGCGCGGCGCGGAGAGATCGCGCAGCGCCTCAAGCACGTTCTCCGTCCGCGCCTCCTGGACGATGGTGATGACGATCGAGAGCAACGCGAACAGCAGCAGGACCAGCGCCTCGGTCGTGTCGCCCAGCGTCAGGTAGATCGCGCCGGCGGCAAGCAGCATGGCCAGCATCGGCTCGCGAAGCACCTCCAGCGCGATCCGCAGCGGCGTGCGGCGCCCCGTCCGGGGCAGTTCGTTCGGCCCCTCTCGCTCCAGCAGTTCACGCGCCTGGGAAGGCGACAGGCCGGTCAATGGTGCGCCATTCATCGCGGCAGAGGGGACGGGACTGGCAGGACTGGTCATGACCGTAACTCCCGTGCGGCGCAGGCGCGTCCGCCGCACATCTGGCCGGATTTGCGCCTCGCAGGCAAGTGCGGTTGACAGCGTCGTTCGATCCGATATTAATATGATATCATATTTACAGGGGAGCCTGCCAATGACCGACAACCATCCCGCCATGAACCTCAGCCGCGAGAAGCGCGCCTGGAGCACCAGCGGCTACCTGATCTTCGTGGCTTTCATCGCCCTGCTGGTGCTGACCACCTGGCGCATCATCGCCTTCGCCGGCAGCAATCCCGAGAAGGCCGAGATCTTCGGCTTCGTCGTCTCGTCCGGCATTGCCCTGATCGCGCTGATCATCCTGTCGAGCGGGTTCTACATGATCCAGCCCAACCAGGCCGCCGCGATCACCCTGTTCGGATCCTACCGCGGCACCGACCGGTCGCCGGGCCTGCGCTGGGTCTGGCCGTGGATGGGCAAGACCAAGATTTCGGTGCGCGCCAACAACGTCGTGTCGGAAAAGCTCAAGATCAACGACCTGCGCGGCAATCCGATCGAGATCGCGACCAACGTAGTCTGGCGCGTTGCCGATACCGCCCAGGCGCTCTACGATGTCGACGACTACAAGGCCTTCGTCGAAGTGCAGATCGAGGCGGCGGTGCGCTCGATCGGCTCGCGCTATCCCTACGACGATATCGAGCATCACGAAACGACCCTGCGTTCGAACCACGGCGAGGTGAACGAGGAACTGCGCGCCGAGCTCAACGAGCGGCTGCGGATCGCTGGCCTGACGGTCGACGAATGCGGCCTCACCCACCTCGCCTATGCACCTGAGATTGCGGGCGCCATGCTGCGCCGCCAGCAGGCCGAAGCCGTGATCAGCGCCCGCAAGAAACTGGTCGAAGGCGCGGTGACCATGGTGGAGATGGCACTGCAGCAACTCAGCGAGAAGGACGTGGTCCACCTCGATGACGAGCGAAAGGCGGCGATGGTATCGAACCTGATGGTCGTGCTGTGCGGCGAGCGTGACACTCAGCCGGTGGTCAACGCGGGTTCGCTCTACTAAGCGCGAACCATGTCCCCTCCGGCCAAGAAATCCTTCCCGTTGCGGCTCGATCCGGCGCTCTACGCGGCGCTGGAACGGGTCGCGGCGGCTGATTTGCGGTCGGTCAACGCAGAGGTTGAAGTGCTACTTCGCGAAGCCCTTGCCCGCCGCGGGATCAAGCTGGCCACGGCCGAGCCGCCCCGCCGGGGCCGCCCGCCGAAGGGAAATACCGATGCCTGATACGAAGGAGATGCAGCCCTGGTTCGCAGCCCGCCGCCATGGCTATGGTGCGGGCCTGCCGATCGCTTGGCAGGGCTGGGCGGTGCTAGGAAGCTACCTCTCTCTGGTGGGCTTCGTCAGCTTCCTTGACCGGCTGCCGGGCGGCGGACCGCGAATCACCGCATTCGTACTGCTAATCGGCGGAACAGCCACTTTCCTGTCCATCGTGAAGCAACGCACGCACGGTGGGTGGCGCTGGCGATGGAACAGGAAAGACTGAAACCTCTCGCAAGCGACCTGTCCTCCGGCGGGACAGCCCCGTAATGCTTCACCGCTTGTTGACCGCCAGATGTTAGCAGCCAGGCATGAACCGTTCGATCCGCTTTCCTCTCGTCGCTGCCGCCGGACTTGCTGCGGCGCTCGTTGCCGCTGCATCCGCACCCGCGCAGCCCCGCGCCGCCTATCAGATCGCCGGGACGAACCAGACCTTCTGGCGGCTTCAGGAAGCGGTCAACGCGATCGGCAACGGCAGCGGCACCATCGTCATTCCCGCTGGTCGACACGCCGATTGCGCGGTGCAGAGCGGTGGGACCATCGCCTACATCGCCGAGGTTCCCGGCCAGAGCGTGCTCGACGGGGTCGCCTGCGAGGGCAAGGCCGCGCTGGTGCTGCGCGGCCGCGAAGCGCGGGTAGAGGGGCTGGTCTTCGCCAATATCCGCGTACCGGACTGGAACGGCGCCGGCATCCGCTTGGAGCAGGGCAATCTGGTCGTCAGCCAATCGTGGTTCCGTGACAGCCAGCAGGGCATCCTCTCCGCCAACGATCCGGCGGCCTCGATCACTGTCGACAAGTCGACCTTCACCCGCCTGGGCACCTGCGAGGGGCCGGGCGGCTGCGCTCATTCGCTCTACCTGGGCGATTACGGCAGCGTCACCATCACCCGCAGCCGGTTCGAGGCGGGACGCGGCGGGCACTATGTGAAGAGCCGTGCGGCCCAGATCGCGGTGCTGGGCTGCAGCTTCGACGACACGTCCGGGCGCGGCACCAATTACATGATCGACCTGCCGGGGGGCGCCTCGGGCCGGATCGCCAACAACTGGTTCGTGCAGGGGACCAACAAGGAAAACCATTCGGCCTTCATCACCGTGGCGCCCGAGGGTCGCCAGCACAGCTCCGCCGGGCTGGTGATCGAGGGCAACGACGCGCGCTTTGCGCCAGGTGTCGAATGGCCCAGCACCTTCGTCGCCAACTGGACCGACGATCCGGTGCAGATCGGGCAGAACCGGCTGGCACCGAAACTCAAGCGCGACGACCGCCGCTGAGCCTACTTCAGCAGGTGGCCTGAACGGTCGCGCTTGGTCGCCAGATAGCGCTCGTTGTGCGGATTGGCCGGCAGTTCGTGCGGCACCCGCTCGGTGATGTGCACCCCTGCCTCGCCCAGCGCCTCGACCTTGGCGGGGTTGTTGGTCATCAACCGGATCTCCGCCACGCCAAGCAGTTGGAGCATCCGCGCGGCGATGGGGAAATCGCGAGCCTCGTTCGGCAGGCCGAGCCGGGTGTTGGCATCAACCGTATCGAAGCCCTGGTCCTGCAACTGATAGGCACGCAGCTTGTTGATAAGGCCGATCCCGCGCCCTTCCTGGCGCAGGTAGAGCAGCACGCCCCAGCCACCGCCGCGCGCTTCTTCGGCCATCGCTTCCAGTGCTGCGTCAAGCTGCGGTCCGCAATCGCATTTCAGACTGCCCAGCACGTCGCCGGTCAGGCACTCCGAGTGAAGCCGGACCAGCGGCGGGCATTCCGCCTGTTGCTGCCCGATCACCAGCGCGACGTGTTCGCGCAGGTCATCCGCCGAACGGAACGCGACGATCTCCGCCTGCTCCGCCGCCGAAACCGGCAGGCGGGCGCGGCTGGCGATGGCGAGATGGCGGGCGTCCTTCCAATCGGCCAGGTCCGCGCTGGATACCGCCTGCGCTTCGCCAATCGGCGCCGGGCCAAGCAGGAAGGCGGGCAGGATCCCGGCCAGCCGCGCCAGCTCCAGCGCGGTCACCGACGCTTCGGGCGCGTCCAGCGTTTCGGCCAGGAACGGCCCCTTCATCGGCCGTGCCAGATCGAGCGCGGGATCGGCCACCGCGCGGGCGAGGTCCAGATCAAACGGCTCGGCGCCGCGAATCTGCACCGGGGCTTCGGGCACTGCCGCCTCGCGCTGGTTGGCAAGCTTCAAGGTCACGGCCCGCGCCGCCGAAATCAGCATCCGCGGGGCAGTGGCGCCCGGCGCAAACCCGGTCTCCGCCGGAAGCAGGGTCAGCACACCATCGACGCACAGGGGCCAGCCGTGGCGCAGGGCGTCAAGCGCCAGGGCAACCCGGCGGCTTTCGCTCACAGCGCGAATTCCGTGATCAGCGGCACATGGTCGCTCGGCTGCTCCCAGCGGCGGGTTTCCTCGACGAAGCGGTGGCTGACCGATTGCACGGCAAGCTCGGGCGAGGCCCACATATGGTCGAGCCGGCGTCCCCGGTCCTTCTCCTGCCAGAAGGTGCGGTAGGACCACCAGGTCCAGTTGCGCTGGGGCGCGGGGATATGCTTGCGGCCCAGGTCCACCCAGCCATGCGCGTCGGTCAGGCGGCCCAGCGCCTCGATCTCAATTGGCGTGTGACTGACGACCTTGAGCAGCGCCTTGTGGTCATAGACGTCGCATTCCAGCGGGGCGATGTTGAAATCGCCCACCAGAAGCGTCGGCCGGTCAAGCGCATCCGCCCAGCGCGTCATCCGCTCAAGGAAGTCCAGCTTCTGGCCGAACTTGGGGTTCACCTCGCGGTCGGCCACGTCGCCGCCCGCCGGGATGTAGACGTTTTCCAGCACCAGCCCCTGGCCCGGCCCCAGCAGTTCCACGCCAACGTGGCGTGCCTCTCCATTCGCCTGCCAGTCATTGCGGGTCAGTTCGCGCAGCGGGATGCGGCTGACCGTGGCGACGCCGTGGTAGCCTTTCTGCCCGTGGACCGCGCGGTGGACGTAACCCAGCTGCTCGAACGCTTCGTGCGGAAACAGGTGCTCGGCGCACTTGATTTCCTGCAGGCAGAGCACGTCGGGGCCCTGCTCGGTCAGGAAGCGAGCGACCTGATCGATGCGCAGGCGGACGGAATTGATGTTCCAGGTAGCGATCGAAACCATGGCTGAGGCTTTAGAGCGGTTTCGCGGCGCCGCAACCGCCTTCGCCTTGCAGCGAACCCCTTTCCCGGCCCGCTCAGCGCCTGACTGGCTGCAGCAAAGGAAAACCCCCGGTCCGGGGGCATTGGACCGAGGGTTCCTTTTGCGTTCGTCACGCTGACGGAGCGACCTGTAAGGAGGCTCGGGCAACAGGGGGGAAACCCGCCTCAAGCCGCGCCGTCGAAATCGGTTCTAGGGCATTTTCGCTTGCTGGCCCATGAACAATCAGCCCGGAATTGTCGCAGTTTGTCGCAGGCCCCGCACAACCCGCGCCGGGCCGTTGGCTGTCATCGACGAGTGGCGCCGCGCGGGTCGTTGAAGCGGAATGTGTTGTCCGGCACCGCCACGCCATACTGCTGATTCGACAGGCTGACGATCGTGCGGGTGTTCTGCGAATCGAGCGAGGCCCAACTCGACAGCTCCATCCCACCGGGCGCGCCAGGCTTGCGGATGAAGACGAGGGTGATGACCCCGTATTCGGGATGAGCCTTGTCGCGTACTTCCACGCTGACCACGCCCGGCTGGCCCGAAGGCACCAGCTTGCCAAAGCGCATCACGTCGCGATTGGGATCGAGCAGCGCACCAAGCGGGCTGTTCCTGATCGGCCAGCGCTGGACCTGGCGCACCTCGTAATCGACGAAGCTGAGCGCGCTGCCGTCCGAGACGATCAGGATCGGCACGCCCTTTTCGTACTGGAAGCGGATCTTGCCGGGGCGCTTGAGCGTCAGCACGCCGCGCAGGCGCTGGCCATTGCGATCGGTCTGGACGAAATCGGCCCGCATCGTGCCGATCGCTCGCAGCGCGGCAACGGCGCCGGCAAGATCGCCCTGGGCAGCGGCGGCAGGCGCCTGGGCCAGGGCCGGAGACGCCAGCGGCGCGGAAACGACAAGCGCCGCCGAAACGGCGGCACCTGCTATCGAGCGGGTAAGATTCATACGGTTCATGCCACGCGTCCTGTCAGACGGGGTTTGAACTCGCGCTGAACTTACTTGATCTTGGCTTCCTTGAACTCGACATGCTTGCGCACGACGGGATCGTACTTGCGGAAGGTCATCTTTTCGGTCGTGTTGCGCGGGTTCTTCTTGGTGACATAGAAGAAACCGGTGTCGGCAGTGGAAACCAGCCGGATCTTGACGGTTGCGGGCTTCGCCATGGCGTTTGTCCTGAACTTTCCGAATCGCAGCCGAAGCCGCACAAAAACACGCGAGGCGGCGCAAAAGGCCGCCCCGAAGGCCCGCGCCAATGCGGCAGTAGGGCGCCAAAGTCAAGGCCGCGCAGCTTTGCCCCCGAATGGTTCGATCGGCTGGAGCACGCCGTAGCTCTCCACCAGCGGATCGTGACCCAGCGGCTGCCATTCGATCTCGTCTGGCTCGACCTGCATATCCGGCAATCGGTCGAGCAGATCGCGAATCAGGGTCAGGCGTCCCCGCCGCTGGTCGTTGAAATCGACCAGGGTCCAGGGGGCGTGGGATGTGTGAGTCGCCGCCAGCATCGCCTCGCGCGCGGCGGTGTAGTTGGCATATTTCGTCCGCGCGGCCAGATCGACCGGCGAGAGCTTCCAGCGCTTGAGCGGGTCCGCCAGCCGTTCGGCAAAGCGTTCTTCCTGGCGGGCCTGATCGGTCGTCAGCCAGTATTTGAACAATAGGATCCCGTCCTCGACAAGCTGCCGTTCAAACACCGGGGCCTGTTGCAGAAAGGCGGCAACCTGCGCCTCGCTGGCATAGCCCATGACCTTTTCCACCCCCGCGCGGTTGTACCACGAACGGTCGAACAGCACGATTTCCCCGGCCGCCGGGAGATGCGGAACATAGCGCTGGAAATACCACTCGCTCCGCTCGCGCTCGGACGGCTTTGCCAGTGCCGCGATCCGGCACTGACGCGGGTTGAGCGGGCGCGCGACGGCCTGGATCGCCCCGCCCTTGCCGGCGGTGTCGCGCCCTTCGAACAGGACGAGCACGCGCGCGCCGGTCTTCGCCGCCCAGCGGGCCATGGCGACCAGTTCCTCCTCGAGCGGGGCATAGTGCTTTTCGAATTTCTCGCGCTTCATGGGCTGGGACTCCCTTTTCGTATCGAGCTTGCGCCGCCTTGGCCCGGTCCGCAACACCAGCGATTCGGCGTTGCCGTCCCGATCCCGTAAAGTTACAATTGCAACCATGTCGGACGCAACCTTCGCCCACCTGCCCGATCCCGGTCCGGACGTGTTCACCGCTCCGCTGCAGCGGCCCGCGCAGGTCGGCGAAGACTGGCTGGAGCCCGCGCAGCACGCCTACACCACCGAGGAGCACGGCGTGTGGGACGACCTCTACGCCCGCCAGCTCGAAGTCCTGCCGGGCCGCGCCGCCAGCGCCTTCCTTCGCGGTCTCGACAAGCTCGACCTCGGACGCGGCGGAGTTCCGGACTTCGCCCGCCTTTCGGCAGAGCTGGGCGCGCTGACCGGGTGGAGCGTGGTGCCAGTGCCAATGCTGATCCCTGACCACGTATTCTTCTGGCACCTCGCCAACCGGCGCTTCCCGGCGGGCAATTTCATCCGCAGCCGGGAATGCTTCGACTACATCCAGGAACCGGATGTGTTCCACGATGTGTTCGGGCACGTGCCGATGCTGACCGATTCGACCTTCGCCAACTACATGCAGGAATATGGCCGCGCCGGCTGGAAAGCGATGCGATACAACCGGCTGAAGGCGCTCGGCGCGCTCTACTGGTACACGGTGGAATTCGGGCTGATTCAGGAGGCGGACGGTCTGCGCGCCTATGGTGCGGGGATCCTCTCGGGGCCGACCGAGGCGGTCTATTGCCTGGAGGCGGAGAGCCCGAACCGGATCATGCTGAACGTCGACCGGGTAATGCGCACCGACTACGTGATCGACGACCTGCAACCGACCTATTTCGTGATCGAGAGCTTTGCCGAGCTTTACCACGATACGGTCGAGCGGGATTTCGACCGGCTCTACCGCAGCCTCGGCCCCGGCTTCACCTATGCCAACACGGCCGTGATCGATGTCGACGACGTGCTCCACCGCGGCACGCAGGAATATCTCCTGCGCGGCGGACGGGGCAGCGGGGCGAAACCGGTCTGATCCGCCTCACCGCATCAACAGGAACACAGCCAGCGCACCTGCCACGATCCGGTACCAAGCGAACGGCGCAAAGCCCGCCCGGCTGACATAGGCGACGAACATCCGGATCACCGCCAGGGCGACCACGAACGACACGGCAAAGCCCACTGCGATCTCGGTCCAGCCGACCGGGCCGGTGCCGGCCATCAGCTCGGCGCGGTTATCGATCAGTTCCAGCGTGGTTGCCCCCAGCATGGTCGGGATGGCCAGGAAGAAGCTGAACTCCGCCGCCGTGCGCCGCTCGATCCCCATGGAAAGAGCGCCCATGATCGTCGCGCCCGACCGGCTGACGCCCGGAATCATCGCAATGCACTGGAACAACCCCACGCCAAGAGCCTGCCGGGCAGGCAGTTGCGCCACGCCGCTGGGGCCGCCAGGCTTGGCCCAGCGTTCGATGGCGAGAATCGCGATGCCGCCCAGAATCAGCGCCCAGGCCACCACCAGCGGGCTGGCGAGCAGCATGTGGATATAGTCCTTGAGCAGCAGGCCCAACACCGCCGAGGGCAGAAAAGCGAGCAGGATGTTGCGCACGAAGGCAATGCTCATCGGCTCCAGCCGCAGCAGGCCCATGCCGACCGCCCAGAAAGTGCGCCAATACTGCACCACCACGGCCAGGATCGCGCCAAGCTGGATCACCACGTTGAACACCGCCCAGGTCTTGGCATCATAGCCGAAGACTTCGGAAGCGAGCACCAGGTGGCCAGTGGAGGACACCGGGATGAACTCGGTCACCCCCTCGACGATGCCGAGCAGGATCGCGGTAACTATGGTGTCCACTATTGGTCTCCCGCCGCCGCGAAGGCGCGTTCATCGAATTGCAGCGCGGCGAGGCGCGCATAGAGCCCGCCAGCGCGGGTCAGTTCGTCATGGGTGCCCTGTTCGACGATCCGGCCCTTGTCCATAACCACGATCCGGTCCGCCCCGCGCACGGTGGCAAGGCGGTGGGCGATGACCAGCGTGGTGCGGCTCTGCATCAGCCGGTCGAGCGCGTCCTGGACCAGCCGCTCGCTTTCGGCGTCGAGCGCGCTGGTGGCTTCGTCGAGCAACAGGATCGGCGCCTCGCGCAGCACGGCGCGGGCAATGGCGATGCGTTGACGCTGTCCGCCGGAGAGGCGCGCCCCGCCTTCGCCCAGGAACGTGTCCAGCCCCTCGGGCAGTTCGCGCAGGAAGGCTTCCGCGTTGGCGGCGCGGGCCGCTTCCCAGATCTGCTCGTCGCTTGCCGCCCAGTTGCCATAGCGCAGGTTGTCGCGCGCGTTGGCGGCAAACAGCACGCCTTCCTGCGGGACCAGCGCCATGCGGCGGCGGACCTCGGCCGGATCGACCGCGGTCAGCGGCACCCCGTCGAGCTTGATGGTTCCCGCCTGCGGATCGTAGAACCGCTCGGCCAGCTGGAACAGGGTCGACTTGCCCGCGCCCGAGGGGCCGACGATCGCCACCGTCTCGCCCGGTTCCACGGTCAGGGTGAAATCGGCCAGCGCGGCCATTTCAAGCCGCGTGGGATAGCGGAAGCTGACATTCTCGAACGCCAGCTTGCCCCGCGCCGGTTCGGGCAGGGTCTGCGGACGGGAGGGCGCAGCGATCAGGGGGCGCTCGTTCAGCAATTCGTTGAGGCGGCTGGCGGCGCCTGCGCCGCGCAGCAGGTCGCCGTAAACCTCGGTCAGCGCACCAAAGGCCCCGGCGACGATCCCGCCGGTGAAGACGAAGGCGGCGATCGTGCCGCCGGAAACCTTGCCCTCGGCCACGCTCAGCGCGCCTTCCCACATCAGCATGGTGATCCCGCCGAACACCAGCAGGATGACCACGGCGGTCATCACCGCGCGGATCAGGATGCGGCGCTTGGCCGTGGCAAAGGTCTGCTCCACCACCCGGCTGAAGGCGGAGCGTTCATGCTCCTCCTGGTTGAAGGCCTGGACCACCCGCATCGCGCCCAGCACTTCGGCAGTGCGCGCGCCGATATCGGCCACCCGGTCCTGGCTGGTGCGCGAGACATTGCGCAGCCGCCGCCCGAACCAGGTGATCGGCAGGATCACCAGTGGAATGCCCAGCACCAGGATCGCCGTCAGCTTGGGCGCCAGGAAGAACAGGTAGGTTATCCCGCCAATCCCGGTGATGAGATTGCGCAGCGCCACCGATACGGTGGTTCCCACAACCTGTTCGATCACCGCCGTATCGGAAGTCATCCGCGACGAGATTTCCTTGGGACTGTTAGCCTCGAAGAAGCTGGGGGGCAGGCGCAGCAGGTTGGACTGCACCCGGAAGCGGATATCGCCCACCACCCGTTCACCCAGCCAGGACACGAAGTAGAAGCGCAGCGCAGTAGCCAGGCCCAGCACCACCACGATCATCAGCAGGTAATGGAACGAAGTGGCGATGGTCTGGGCATTGGCGCCCGGCCCGAAGGCCTGGTCGACGATGACCTTGAAGCGGGCCGGGATGGCGATGGTCGCAGTGGACGTGGTCAGCAGCGCCAGCAGGGCGATGCCCACCTGCCTGGGATACTTTGCCGTCTCGCGCCAGATCATGCGCAGCGGGCCGAGCGTCCGCGCCGGCTTTGCTTCGGGTTCGCTGGCAGGGCTCAGCGCGGTTTCTGCGCCATCCGGTTCGGAACTCATTGCCGCGCCCTAGCACTTTCACGAAGGCGCGTAAGCGGGAAATGCGCGCAGCCGCTTGTGCAGTGCGGTGCGAAATTGTGCATTGCACAATAGGCGATTTGACGGCACGGTGACGCCAGGATTTCCGGCAATGGCCGGACAGCAGGGGACTTATCCGTGCTTTACACCGCTTACGAACTCCAGCGTTCATGGATGAACGCCGCCAGCACCTGGGCCTCGGTCGGGGCGCAAATGCTCAATAATCCGGCCCTGCCGTTCGGTTACACCGGCCTCGCGCCGGTCATGGCCTCCGCGCTGGAAGTCTTCGCCCATGCCAGCGCCGCCTATGGCAAGCCGGCTTTCGACATCGAGACGGTGGAAGTGGACGGGACGGTCCACCCCGTGACCGAGGCGATCGTCGTCCACCGCCCGTGGGGCAACCTGCTGCGCTTCACCCACCCGGGCCTGCCCGAAAACGCGCCGCGCCTGCTGATCGTCGCCCCGATGAGCGGCCACTTCGCCACCCTGCTGCGCGGCACGGTCGCGCGGATGATCGAACGCTGCGAGGTGTTCATCACCGACTGGGCCGACGCCAAGATGGTGCCGCTGAAGGAAGGCGAGTTCGATCTGGACGACTACATCGACTACGTGATCGGCTTCATCGAGCACGTCGGCCCGGGCGCCCACATGCTGGCGGTGTGCCAGCCGTCGGTCCCGGCGCTCGCCGCCACGGCGATCCTGAACGAGGCCAATCATCCCTGCCGCCCGGCCAGCCTGACCATGATGGGCGGGCCGATCGACACGCGCGAGGCACCGACCACGGTCAACGACCTGGCCATGCAGCGCCCGATCGAATGGTTCCGCCATACGGTGATCGGCACCGTGCCTCTCCAATATCCCGGCGCGGGCCGGCAGGTCTATCCGGGCTTCATGCAGCTGGCCGGGTTCATGAGCATGAACCTGGGCAACCACATGCTCAGCCACTACCACATGTTCAAGCACCTGGTGGACGGCGACGGCGAAAGTGCCGATGCCACCAAGACCTTCTACGACGAATACCGCGCGGTCTGCGATCTCAACGCGGCCTACTACCTCCAGACCGTGGAGGAAGTATTCCAGAAGCATTCGCTGCCCAACGGCACCTTCGTGCATCGCGGCAAGACGGTCGACCTCGGCAAGATCAGGGACACCGCGCTGCTGGCCGTGGAGGGTGAGCGCGACGACATTTCCGGGATCGGCCAGACCCGGGCCGCGCTCCACCTCTCCACCGGGCTCGCGGCGGCGAAGAAGAAGTATCACCTCGCCCCGGAAGTCGGCCACTACGGCATCTTCAATGGCAGCAAGTGGCGCGAGCAGATCGCCCCTGTGCTGGAGGAATGGATCGCCCGGCACGACCGCCCGGCGCTCAAGGTGGTCGCCTAGGGCACAGGCCTCCCGCCGGCGAACAGCCGCTTCAGCACCTTGCGGGCGAGCAGCAGCAGCCAGATGGTGAGAGCCAGCAGCATCAGGGCCACGCCCCCGGCGACAACGGGGTAGGCATAGGCGAGGACGAGCAGGCCGCCCGTCAGGATGTCTTCGGCGGTGGAAACGGCCATGTTGCTGAACGGCTCCGGGCTGGTGTTGACCGCCGCCCGCGCACTGGCCTTGCCGCCGTGGGCCAGCAGGCTTGCCCCGCCGCCCAGGATGAAGGCGATCGCCTGCGTCGCCGGATCGGCCGGATCGATCACCGCCAGCGCCAGCAGCGCCCCGCCCAGCGGCCGGATCACGGTGTGGAGCGTATCCCAGGCGCTATCGAGCCAGGCGATCTTGTCGGCCAGGAATTCGACCACCGCGGCAAGCCCCGCCGCCCCCATCACCCAGGGACTGGCCAGCACTTTCAGCGCCGCGAGATGTTCGGGCAGCGGCAACAGGTCGAAATGCATGGCGAGGCCAGTTGCCAGCACGCAGAGGTAGAGCCGCCAGCCGGACAGCAGGCTGACGCTGGCCGCAAGGCCCAGGATTTCGGCGATGCTCAATTGCCCGGTCATGGCGCCTTTTCCCTGATGCAGCCAGCACCATCAGGATGAGCGCGGGGCGGGAATTTGGCAAGGAGGGGTTCAGGGTCGGCGCCGGACCGGGAAAGCCGTGCGCCGCGAGAGATAGCGCCGAAAACGCACTTCCCGCGCCGCCGGATCGATCCGGCGGCGCGGGAAGCCTTGTCAGAGGACTTCGAACAGCCCGGCTGCGCCCATGCCGCCGCCGACGCACATCGTCACGACGACGTACTTCGCGCCGCGGCGCTTGCCTTCCATCAGGGCATGGATCGTGCAGCGCGCGCCAGTCATGCCATAGGGGTGGCCGATGGCGATCGAGCCGCCGTTGACGTTGAGACGGTCATCGGGAATGCCCAGCCGGTCGCGGCAGTAGAGCACCTGGACGGCGAAGGCCTCGTTGAGTTCCCAGACGCCCACATCGTCCATGCTGACGCCAAAGCGGCTCAGCAGCTTGGGGATCGCGAAGACCGGGCCGATACCCATTTCGTCGGGCTCCGTGCCAGCGACCGCCATGCCGACATAACGGCCAAGCGGGGCGAGGCCCTTCTTGGCGGCGAGCGCGGCTTCCATCACCACCACGGCGGCCGAACCGTCCGACAGCTGGCTGGCGTTGCCGGCGGTAACGATCCCGTCGGGCAGCACCGGGCCGAGCGACTTGAGACCCTCAAGCGTGGTCTCGGGGCGGTTGCCCTCGTCCTTCGCCAGCGTCACTTCCTTCATCGTGACTTCGCCGGTTTCCTTGTTGGTCACGGCCATGGTCGCGGTGCAGGGGACGATCTCGTCCGCGAACAGGTTTGCGGCCTGGGCGGCGGCGGTGCGCTGCTGCGACTGCAGGGCATATTCGTCGCAGGCGTCGCGGCCGATGCCATAGCGCTTGCCGACGATCTCGGCAGTCTGGAGCATCGGCATGTAGATCGCCTGGTGCATCGCCATCAGCGAGGGGTCGGGCTGGACGCGCATGTCCTTGGTCTGGACCAGGCTGATCGATTCCTGGCCGCCGGCGGCAACCACGTCCATCCGGTCGAACACAACCTGCTTGCTGGCCGTGGCGATCGACATCAGGCCCGAGGAGCACTGGCGGTCCATGCTCATGGCCGAAACGGTGACCGGCAGGCCCGCGCGCAGGGCGACCTGGCGACCGATGTTGCCGCTCTGCGCACCCTGCTGGAGCGCCGAGCCCCAAACCACGTCGTCGACTTCCGCGCCTTCGATCCCGGCGCGGGCAATCGCCGCTTCCAGGCTGAGCGCGCCGAGCGTGGCGCCCGGGGTGGCATTGAAGGCGCCGCGATAGGCCCGGCCGATGGGGGTGCGGGCTGCGGCGACGATGACTGCGTCACGTGACATAGGAAATTCCTTGGTTTGCTGATGTCGAATCCATCCCGGGGAGGAACCGGATCAGACGAAGAACTGCATCACCCATTCGGCGATCAGCGCGGGCTTTTCCTCGCCCTCGATCTCGATGGTGTATTCATTGGTCTGCTGCCACTGGCCGGGGCGCTTCTCGACCAGGTCGAGCAGCTTGATGTGGGCGCGAACCCGCTTGCCCGAGCGGACCGGCGAGATGAAACGAGTCTTGTTGCCGCCGTAATTGACGCCCATCTTGACGTCGGTAACGCGCGCGCCTTCGGTCATCGCGGCCAGCACCGGGATCAGCGACAGGGTCAGAAAGCCGTGGGCAATGGTCCCGCCGAACGGGGTCAGCTTGGCCTTTTCCTCGTCGATGTGAATGAACTGGAAGTCGCCGGTCGCCTCGGCGAACTTGTTGATGCGTTCCTGGGTCACCTCGAACCAGTCCGAAGTCCCGATATCCTGGCCAACCTTGGCCTGCAGTTCCTGCGGAGTCATGCGCCTCTCCTCTCATGGCTGGAAAGGCGCAGTCATGGCCCAAGCCGCGCGCCAGTGCAACGTGGTCCGGCGTGCCGCTACGGCAAGGTCATCCCTGCCTTGATGAGGAAGCGCGAATCACTCGGCTGCTAGCGGTTGGGGGGCCTGCGCCCAGCGCGGGGGGCGCCGGTTCAGCCAGCGCTGCGCCGGCTTTTCCAGCCCATAATAGAGCCCTGCCGAGGCAGCGAGGACCAACGCCAGATAGCCGGTCAGGCCCGCCCAGCCGAGCTGGAGCGAGGCATTGACGAAGGCGATCTTGTAGAGGATGAACAGCAGGAAATGCCCGAGGTAGGTCGAATAGCTGACCTCCCCAAGCCAGGTCAGCGCCTTGCCGCCGAGCAGCCTCACGACCGGCCCCTTACCCAGCGCGAGCGCCAGAAGGCCCGCAAAGAAGGCTGCGGGAACCCAGGCGGTTTCCGGCAGGTCGAAGGTCCAGGCGATCGCCACGATCCCGGCGCAGGCGAGCGCGGCGAAAGCTCCGCCAAGCGGCGCATCCCGCCAGCGGCCCCACAGCAGGCAGAGGATCATGCCCATCGCGAAGCCCGCAAGACAGCGCCAGAGACCCATTTGCGGGATGTCCGCGCCAAGGTTGTCGCGCCCGGTCAGGGCGAACAACAGGTAGAGAACGATCGCGAGCAGCCCGGCCAGCAGCAGCAGTACGGGCGCGGGCATCCGCTCCCACGGCGCGGCAAAGACCAGCAGCGGGAACAGCAGGTAGGCGGCGAATTCGGTGCTGATCGACCACGCCGGGTGGTTCCACGCCAGTTCACCCGTCAGCCCCCAGTTCTGGATCAGCAGGACGTGCAGTGGCAGTTCGCCCAGCGGATAGCCCGAAGCGTCACGCCCCGTCACCAGCAGCAGGCCGGCAAAGACCGCGAACACCGCCAGGATCGCGCCGTGGAGCGGCCAGACCCGCGCGAAACGCCGCCACAGGAACAGACGTGCCTCGTGCCAGCCGCCATCCCGCAGGCGCGCGGCGTAATTGTACCAGATCACGAAGCCCGAGAGGATGAAGAACAGGTCGACCGCGAGATAGCCCTTGCCCAGCGCCGCGATCACCGGCTCGGGCAGCAGCGCGGTGAGCGAGAGCCGGATATGGTAAAGCACCACTCCCCAGGCCGCGATCCCGCGGATGCCGGTCAGCGCGTCGAGGTGGCGGGGCGC
>CALMJG010000167.1 GCA_937864195.1 uncultured Novosphingobium sp. | reverse complement strand
TCGCCCCGCCGCGCACCGGCAAGACCGTGCTGCTGCAGAACATCGCCAAGGCGATTACTGACAACCATCCGGAAGTGTTCCTGCTCGTCCTGCTGGTCGACGAACGCCCCGAGGAAGTCACCGACATGCAGCGCAGCGTGAAGGGCGAGGTCATCTCCTCGACCTTCGACGAGCCCGCCAGCCGCCACGTCCAGGTTGCCGAAATGGTGATCGAAAAGGCCAAGCGCCTGGTCGAGCACAAGCGTGACGTGGTGATCCTGCTGGACTCCATCACCCGCCTGGGCCGCGCCTACAACACCGTGGTGCCCAGCTCCGGCAAGGTGCTGACCGGCGGTGTCGATGCCAACGCCCTGCAGCGCCCCAAGCGCTTCTTCGGCGCGGCGCGCAACATCGAGGAAGGCGGCAGCCTGTCGATCATCGCGACCGCGCTGATCGACACCGGTAGCCGCATGGACGAAGTGATCTTCGAAGAATTCAAGGGCACCGGTAACTCGGAAATCGTGCTCGACCGCAAGGTTGCGGACAAGCGCATCTTCCCGGCGCTGGATGTCGGCAAGTCCGGCACCCGCAAGGAAGAACTGCTGGTCGCCAAGGACAAGCTCAGCAAGATGTGGGTCCTGCGCCGCATCCTGATGCAGATGGGCACGATCGACGCGATGGAATTCCTCCTCGACAAGATGAAGGATTCCAAGACCAACGAAGACTTCTTCGCGACCATGAACCAGTAATCGGCTTTGTCCGCCTCGCGTTCGGCCCTGGGGCCAGCGTGGGGCGGGCAGCCGTTTCGAAAGTCACCCGGAGAAGCGGCTCAGGAAGCTGCCTTCAGCTGTGCGGCCATCATCTCCCAAAGTTTGTTCATCGCCTTCATCGGGCGAACCATAACCTTGAAATCCTTGATCTTTCCGTCAGGTCCGAAGTGGATCAGGTCGATCCCGTTGACGTGGATTCCGTCGATGGTCGCGGTAAATTCAAGCATGGCATCGTCGCCGTCGACCAGTTCGCGGACGTAGCAGAACGTATCGTTGCCCAGCACGACCGCCGCCGCGCCAAGATAGGCCATGACCTTGGCCTTGCCCTCCTGCGGCGTGTGGACCACCGGGGAGTGGAACACGGCATCGTCGGCCAGCATGTCGGACAGCAATTGCAGGTCGCTGCCGCCCTGCATGTAGGCGTGCCAACGGGCGATGCGGGGGTCTTGGCTCATGCGGGTCCTCTCCTGACGTTGCCGCCACCATGCCTTGGCTTGGAGGCGAATTCCAGCTTATGAACAACGCCATGACCAGCGATCCCCGCGCAACCCTTGCCGCCGGCCTGCAGGCCCTGCAGCAACGTGATCCCGCGCGTGCCGCCAGCCTGCTGCGCGAGGCGGCCAGCGCCCTTCCGCGTGAGGCAATGAACTGGATTGCGCTGTCGAATGCCGAAATGGCGCTTGGCAATCGCGATGCGGCCGAGGCGGCGCTGGACAGGCAGCTGGAACTGGCTCCGCGCGACATCGGCACGCTGCTGATGAAAGGCCTGATACGCGAACAGGCCGGCGATCCGCGCGCCGCCAGCAGCTTTTACCAGGCCGCGACCAACCAGGCTGCGGTCAGTGGCGATGTGCCCGCCCCTCTGGTCGGGCTGTTCAATCATGCGCGCGCCTTCATGGTCAGCAGCAATGGTGAGTTCGAAGCGCACCTGCTTGAGCATCTCGGCAACGATCTGTCCCCGACCATGGCCGAGGCGGTCGAATTGCTGACCGGCAAGCGCGAGCTCTATTTCCAGCAGCCTTCGGTGTTCTATTATCCGGGACTGCCGCAGAAGCGGTTCTACGACCCGGCGGACTTTCCGTGGTTCGAACCCATGCTGGCAATGGTGCCGGCCATGCAGGCCGAATTGGCCGAGGTTCTTTCCGTCGGAGCGGAGGGCTTCTCCCCCTATGTCCACCGCCGGCCCCATCGCCCCGCGCCGAACAGTCCGCTGCTCGACAGCGAGGAATGGACCGCGTTCCATTTCTGGCGCGATGGGGAAGTGCAGCAGGAAAACGCGGCGCGTTGTCCGGCGACGATGGAGGCGCTCGGCCATGCGCCACTGGTACGGATCGAGGGCCGCAGCCCCAACGCGCACTGGTCACGCTTGTTGACCGGCGCGCACATCGCGCCGCATGTGGGCATGCTCAACACCCGGCTGATCTGCCACATCCCGATCCTCACCGCGCCCGACTGCTGGCTGCGGGTGGGCAGCGAGCGGCGCGAGTGGATCGACGGCGTCCCCCTGGTGTTCGATGATTCGATCGAGCACGAGGCCAAGAATGACGGGCCGCAGGAGCGGGTGATCCTGCTGTTCGAAATCTGGCGCCCTGAAATCGATGCGGCCGACCGCGAGGCGATCGGCCGCATCTTCCAGGCGATCGGTGAGGTCTGACCTTTA
>CALMJG010000166.1 GCA_937864195.1 uncultured Novosphingobium sp. | reverse complement strand
ACGCCGCCCGCCGCCTCGATCTCGCGCGCGACCATCTGGCCCAGGTCCTTGAGGTGGACGTGGCCCGGCACGAACTGAGTGAAGCTGTTGACCACGGCGATGATCGGCTTGCCGAAATCGCTGTCCTTCATCCCCGTCGCGCGCCACAGGCCGCGCGCGCCCGCCATGTTGCGGCCGTGGGTGGATGTGCGGGATCGATAGGCAGGCATCGGGCTTCTCCGGTAACGGGATTCGGCGGTTTCGCGCCCTATTACACGGAAAATTGCGCCGCGCAGGGCAAAAACGCGCGAAAAGCATCAGTGCCGGGACTGGTTCAGGCCAGTTCGAGCGCAATCCTGTTGCACAGCCGCGCCAGCCGTTCGGCCCATTGGGCCTGTCCTGCCGCATCGGCGATCAGGTCCTGGCGCACCTCGATCCCGACATAGGGGCGGCCCTCCGCCTCGGCATGGCGGTTCATCGTCGCGTTGAGCAGGCGGCCGGAATAGGGCTGCTGGTCCCCCACGATCAGCCCCGGCTCCTCAGCCAACAGGCGCAGGGCGAGCTTCGCCGCGCGCGCGTCCTCGTTGTAGAGCACGCCGCAATGCCACGGGCGCGGCTCGTCGGGGTGGCTTTCGAGGCACGGGGTGAAGCTGTGGAGGGAGAGGATCAGCGCCGGCGGGCAATCGTCCAGCAGCGCCGCGAGGGCCTGGTGATAGGGGTGGTAGAACCGCTCCAGCCGCGCCTGATGCGCTTGGTGATCGAGCAGGTTGCCGGGGATAGCATGGCCATCACTGGCGATCGGGATCACGGCGGGGGCGTGTTCCTCGCGGTTGAAATCGCACACCAGGCGACTGACCCCGCCCTGAAAGGCCGCAATCCCCGGTCGAGCGGCCATCAGCGCGCCGACCTGCGCCACGCCGATGTCGACCGCGATGTGCTGGCCGAGCAATTCGGGCGCGATGCCGAGATCGATGTCGGCGGGAACGTGGTAGGAGGCATGGTCGGACACCACCAGCACGCCCCCGAAGCGCGGCGTGCCGAGCAGGCGGTATGCCTCACCAGCCACAACACACTCCCTTCCCGTTCGTGTCGAGCGCAGTCGAGACACGCTGGCGCCCACGTGTCTCGACTACGCTCGACACGAACGGGAGATTGAGTTGGGAAATCATCGCAGCCGCCCCAGCAGGCGCCACCAACCAGGGTGCGCTTCGGCAATCCGCACGTTCGCCGCCTCGGCCTGCGCCATGTCCTCGTAGAGCGCGAAGCAGGTTGCGCCCGATCCGGACATGCGGGCCAGCAGCGGCGCGGTTTCCCCGAGGGCGGTCAGGACATCGGCAATCGCCGGGCACAGGCCGACTGCGCCCGCTTCCAGATCGTTGCGCCCTTCCAGCGCGATGGTGCGCATGTCGCCTTGCGGCATGGGCCCGCGATCCACCCCGTCCCAGGCCGCATAGACCGGCCCGGTGGCCAGCGGCAGGCGCGGGTTGACCAGCAGGACCGGGGTTCCCGCCATCGTGTTCGGGATCGGTTCGAGCTCGGTCCCGGTGCCGAGCCCGATGCAGGCCTCGCTGCGCACGCAGGCGGGAACATCTGCTCCCAAAGCAGAGGCGCGATGCTGCCAGCCATCCGGCAGGCCATGCGCCGCCTCGACCATCCGGAACACCGCCCCGGCATCCGCCGAGCCGCCACCCAGGCCCGCCGCTACCGGCAGGTTCTTTTCCAGCGTGACGCTCCAGCCCTGCCCATGCGGCAGACCGGCCAACGCCCTGGCGACGATATTTCCAAACGGATCAAGCAGTTCGCCGCCAAACTCGCCAACCGTCCGCAGCTCGTCGCGCGGCGCAGGCACGGCTTCCAGCCGGTCGCCCGCGTCGACGAAGGCGAACAGCGTCTCAAGCTCATGATAGCCGTCCTCGCGCCGCCGCCGGACGTGCAGCGCGAGGTTCAGCTTGGCGTAGGCGGTTTCCCGCATCAGGCCCTCCCCGCCGGGGGGAGGAGCCTGGGGTTACATATTGGGGTAGTTCGGGCCACCGCCGCCCTCCGGCGTGACCCAGTTGATGTTCTGGGTCATGTCCTTGATGTCGCAGGTCTTGCAGTGGACGCAGTTCTGGGCGTTGATCTGGAGGCGCGGTTCGCCCTCCTCGATGCCGACGAATTCATAGACCCCCGCCGGGCAATAGCGCGCTTCCGGCCCGGCATAGTGCTTGAGGTTGACCTCCACCGGGATCGAGGGATCCTTGAGCTGGAGGTGGCAGGGCTGGTCTTCCTCGTGGTTGGTGTTCGACAGGAACACGCTGGACAGCCGGTCGAAGCTGATCACCCCATCGGGCTTGGGATACTGGATCGGCTGGTAGAGGTCGGCGCGCTGGATCGCCTCGCAGTCGCGGTGGTGCTTCATCGGCTTGGCGATGCCGAAGCCGAACAGGGTGCGCAGCCACATGTCCGCGCCCGCCAGGATCGTGCCGAGATCGCCGCCCCATTTGGCGAGCAGGGGCTCGGCATTCTGGACCAGCTTGAGCTCCTTGGCGATCCAGCTGTCGCGCACGGCGGCATCGTATTCGGCCAGGCTATCGCCCCCGCGGCCGGCGGCCACGGCCGCGGCGATCGCCTCGGCGGCGAGCATCCCGCTCTTCATCGCGGTGTGGCTGCCCTTGATGCGCGGCACGTTGACGAAGCCGGCCGAGCAGCCGATCAGCGCGCCGCCCGGGAAGTCGAGCCTGGGCACCGACTGCCAGCCGCCCTCGTTGATCGCACGCGCGCCATAGGAGACGCGGCGCCCCCCTTCCAGGATCGCGCGGATTTCCGGGTGCTGCTTCCAGCGCTGGAATTCCTCGAACGGGAAGACATAAGGGTTCTTGTAGTCGAGCGCGGTGACGAAGCCGAGCGCGACCTGGTTGTTGGCCTGATGGTACAGGAACCCGCCGCCCCAGGTGTCGCTCTCGCTCAGCGGCCAGCCCTGGGTGTGGATCACCCGGCCTGGCACGTGCTTGGCGGGATCGATGTCCCACAGTTCCTTGATGCCGATGCCGTAGACCTGCGGCTCGCAGTTCGCCTCAAGGTCATAGTGCGCCTTGAGCTGCTTGGTCAGGTGCCCGCGCGCGCCTTCGGCAAAGAAGGTGTACTTGGCGTGGAGTTCCATGCCCGGCTGGTAATCGCCCTTGCGGCTGCCATCGCGGGCAATGCCCATGTCCTGCGTGGCGACGCCCTTGACCGAGCCGTCCTCGTTATAAAGCACTTCGCTGGCCGGGAAGCCGGGGAAGATTTCCACGCCAAGCGATTCTGCCTGGCCCGCCAGCCAGCGGCACAGGCTGCCAAGGCTGCCGGTGTAGTTGCCGTCGTTCGACATGAACGGAGGCATCGGCCAGTGCGGGACCGACATATGCTTGCCGCGGGTCAGCACCCAGTGCCAGTTGTCGGTGACGGGCGTTTCCGCCATCGGGCAGCCCTGGTCGCGCCAATCCGGCAGCAGTTCGTCCAGCGCCTTGGGATCGACCACCGCACCCGAAAGGATGTGCGCGCCCACTTCCGAGCCTTTTTCAAGGATGCAGACCGAAAGATCGGCATTGATCTGCTTGAGCCGGATCGCGGCGGCAAGGCCGGCCGGCCCTCCCCCGACGATCACGACGTCATACGGCATCGATTCGCGTTCGCTCATGGCCTGTTCCACCCCGGTGATGCTCTAATGAATTACCGCTTGTGCCTTGATTGCAGCGTCGCGGCAGGTCAAGACCGCATTGTGACTTTCTCTGGCGAAACCGGCGGCGCTGGGCGCACCCTGGCGCACGACCTGCGGGCCGCCCTGGCGTGGTGGCGCGATGCGGGCGTCGATCTCGACTTCGTGGACGAGGCCGCCGACTGGCTGGCCAAACCGCCCGCAGACCCTGCGCAAACCGAGGCCGAAGCGCCCCGCCCCGCATGGGAACCGCCGCGCCCCGCCGCGCCCGCGCAGCACCGGATTGCAGAAAAGGACTCCCTGCCTGCCGACCTGGCCGCCTTCACTGCCTGGTGGCTGGCCGAAGCCGACTTTGGCGATGGCGCAGCCACGGGCCGAATCGCTCCGTCCGGGATGCCCGGCGCCGCGCTGATGGTGCTGGTGGAAGAACCCGAAGCGGGTGATGCCGACAGCCTGCTGTCCGGGCCGGAAGGCAAGCTGCTGGGCGCGATTCTTGCCGCGATCGGCCTTGCGCGCGATCAGGTCTACCTTGCCAGCGCCCTGCCCCGCCACACCCCGGCGGCGGACTGGCAGGCGCTCGCCGTGATGGGTCTGGGCGAAGTGCTGGACCATCACGTGCGGCTGGTGGCACCCGGGCGGCTGCTGGTGTTCGGCGGGAACGCCTCGTCGCTTCTTGGCCACGGGCCAGCGAATAGCGGGAAGACTTTATCAAAAATTTACCATGAAGAGCGAGGACTGTCGGCATTGGCCGTGCCCGCGCTGGGTTCCCTTGCCGGGCGGCCACGAGGAAAGGCCGCCCTGTGGCGGGCGCTTCTGGAGTGGCTCGGGCCCGACTGGACGGGGACTGAACAGACGTGACGATCAAAGCAAAGGCCTGGCTCGCCGCCGCGGCAGTTTGCAGCGCGGCCGCTGCCTTTCCCGGCGTTGCCGCCGCCAACAGCGCGGCGGTCGACTATTTCCGCAACCGGGCGGCGCGCACCGCCGTGCCCAGCCTGCTGACCCAGGACGAGCGCGCTTACTACCGCGACCTGTTCGGCGCGATCGACAAGGGCGACTGGACCCGCGTCCAGTCCCTGTTCGCGCAGAAAAGCGATGGCCCGCTGCACAAGGTCGCGCTGGCCGAATATTACCTTGCCCCCACTTCCCCGCGCATCGAACTCGACGCGCTGAGCAAGTGGCTGGAAAGCGGCGCAGCGCTGCCCCAGTCCGAGCAGATCGGCGCCCTGGCGCTGAAGCGCGGCGCCAGCGTGGTGCCGGCCCGCCCTTCGGCCAATCCGCTGGTTTCGATGCCCAGCCGCGCCAAGCGCATCCGCCCGCGCGACACCAATGACAGCACCATGCCGGCCACCGTGTCCGCCGGCATCCAGGCGAAGATCAAGGCCGACGATCCCGCCGGGGCCAAGGCCCTGCTCGACGGGATCGACACCCAGCTTTCCCCCCAGGCGCGGGCCGAATGGCGCGCCAAGGTGGCGTGGAGCTTCTACATCGAGAATGACGACGCCAATGCCTATGCCCTGGCCCAGACCGCCAATGACGGCGCGGGGCCGTGGGTGGCGGAAGGCTGGTGGACAGCAGGCCTTGCCGCCTGGCGGCTCGACGATTGCACCGGGGCCGCCGATGCCTTCGCCCGCACCGCCAGCGCTTCGGAAAACAGCGAACTGACCGCCGCCGCCTGGTACTGGCAGGCCCGCGCGCTGGTGCGCTGCCGCCAGCCGGAAAAGGCCAGCGCCCCGCTGAAGGCCGCCGCGCGGATGGACGAGACGCTCTATGGCATGCTCGCCGCCGAGCAGCTGGGCCTGGCGCTGCCCCGTACGCACGAAGCGCCGGACTTCAGCCAGGACGACTGGCAGGCGCTGCGCGACCGCGACAATATCCGCACCGCCGTGCAACTCGCCGAGATCGGCCGCGACGGCCTGGCCGACGAGATTCTGCGGTACGAGGCGCGGCTGGGCGATGCCGGCGAATACCAGCCGCTGTCGCGCCTGGCGCGGGATCTCGGCCTGCCCTCCACCCAGCTGTGGATGGCCTACAACGCCCCGCGCGGCGGCAAGTCCGAACCTGCCGCCCGCTTCCCGACGCCCAAGTGGACGCCCGCCAACGGCTGGCAGGTCGATCCGGCGCTGGTCTATGCCCATGCCCTGCAGGAATCGGTGTTCCGCACCAGCGTGACCAGTCCGGCAGGGGCCAAGGGGCTGATGCAGATCATGCCCGCCGCCGCGCGCGACCATGCCGCCGCGCTGGGCGTGTCCGGCAGCCAGTCCGACCTCTCGCAGCCGGAGATCAACCTCGCCTTCGGCCAGCGTCACATGCAGATGCTGAAGAACGCGCCCGGCACCCAGGGGCTGCTGCCCAAGGTGATGGCGGCCTATAATGCGGGCCTCAACCCGGTGACGCGCTGGAATGCCGAAATCCGCGACAAGGGCGATCCGCTGCTGTGGATCGAAAGCGTGCCCTATTGGGAGACGCGCGGCTACGTGAACATCGTGATGCGCAATTACTGGATGTACGAGCGGCAGGCGGGTGGCCCTTCGGAAAGCCGCGTGGCGCTCGCCCAGGGTCTGTGGCCGACCTTCCCCGGCCTCAGCGGATCGCAGGCCGTGCGCATGGCCGCGAACGGAGCGATCGTGCGCCGCGATTGACGCGCGGGTCCGGTCGCCCCCTCGGCTTGCGGACTTGTTCTTATTATGTTCTAATGCGTGGATGGCTCCGATTCCCATCCGGGGACGCGGCGCGCAGTCGGCCGCAGTCCCGCAGCGCTTCGGCCTTGCCGCGCGCGCAGCGGATGGCGACTGGCTGGATGAGCGCGAGGGGGTGGACGGGCCGCTTCCGAAACTGCGCACCACGGTGATCGAGGAGCGCCCCCGGACGATCATCGCCCGCAACACCTCGCCCGACATCCCCTTCGACCGTTCGATCAACGCCTATCGCGGGTGCGA
>CALMJG010000165.1 GCA_937864195.1 uncultured Novosphingobium sp. | reverse complement strand
CGGTGCGGATGATCTCGATGATCCGGTCGAGGTTGAGGTAGGCGATGATGTAGCCGCCCAGCAGTTCCAGCCGATTGGCAATCTTTTCCAGCCGGTGCTGGCTGCGCCGCACCAGGATGTCGATCTGGCTCTTCACCCATTCCTGCAGCATCAGCTTGAGGCTGAGCACGCCGGGGGTGCGGTTCTCGTCCAGCACGTTGAGGTTGAGCCCGAAGCGGCCCTCCAGGTCGGTCAGACGGTAGAGCGATTCCTTCAGCAGTTCGGGATCGACGTTGCGGCTTTTCGGCACGAAGACGATGCGGATCTGCTCGTCGCTTTCGTCGCGCACGTCCTCCAGGATCGGCAGCTTCTTGTCGGCGATCAGCTGCGCGACCTGCTCGATCAGCTTGCCCTTCTGGAGCATGTAGGGGATCTCGCTGATCACCAGCTGCCACTGGCCGCCGCCCAGCTTTTCGATCCCGGTCTCTTCCCAGCTGCCGTCCTCGTTTCGCCCGGTGGAAAAGCGCCCCCGCACCCGCAGCGCGCCCTTGCCGCTGGCATAGGCGGCGGAAATGGCCGCCGGACTATCGACCACGATCCCGCCGGTCGGGAAGTCCGGGCCGTGGAACACCTGCATCAACTGCTCGTGCTCCGCATGCGGATTGTCGATCAGCAGCAGGGTGGCGTCGATGATCTCGGCCACGTTGTGGCTGGGGATGTTGGTCGCCATGCCCACCGCGATCCCGCTGGAGCCGTTGGCGAGCAGGTTGGGGAACAGGCCGGGGAAAATCTCCGGCTCTTCCTCTTCGCCGTTGTAGGTCGGGATGAAATTGACCGTGCCTTCGTCCAGCCCGGCCATCAGCTGGATCGCGGTCTTGGTCAGGCGGGCTTCGGTGTAGCGATAGGCGGCGGCGTTATCGCCGTCGATGTTGCCGAAGTTCCCCTGCCCCTCGACCAGCGGATAGCGCAGCGAGAAGTCCTGCGCGAGGCGGACCATAGCGTCATAGACCGAGGCGTCGCCGTGCGGATGGTACTTGCCGATCACGTCGCCGACGACGCGCGCCGACTTCTTGAAGGCCTGCCCCGGATCGAGCTTCAGCTGCCGCATCGCCCACAGCAGGCGGCGATGGACCGGCTTCAGCCCATCGCGCAGATCGGGCAGCGAGCGGGCGGTGATCGTCGAGAGCGCATAGACCAGGTAGCGTTCCGACAGCGCGGAATCGAACGGCGCATCGACGATGGCGTCGAAGGGATCGGGTTCGGTCGTCTCGGTTACCATTGCCTGCCCGCCCTAGCAGCCGCAGAGTCCGCGCGCCAAGGGTCAGCGCCGCTGCATGTCCCGGCTTTCCCCCGGAATCCGCACTTCCAGCCCGTCCAGCCCCTCATCCAGCACGATCTGGCAGGACAGGCGGCTGGTGCGCGCGACACCGGCGGCAAGGTCGAGCATGTCCTCTTCATCCTCGCTGGCGCGGGGCAGCTTGCCGAACCAGTCGGGCGCCACGATGACGTGGCAGGTGGAACAGGCCATCTGCCCTTCGCAAGTTCCCTCCAGCGGCATGTCCGCATTCTGCGCGACTTCGAGCAGGCGCTGGCCTGCCTCGGCACTTGCCTCGACCTTGTTGCCTTCGGCGGTCACGAACACCACGCGAACCATCACACACCCTGCGCTTTGGCCGCGGCTTCAAGCACGCGGCAGGCTTCGACCAGGTCCTCCCTAGTCGTATAGCGCCCGAAACCCAAGCGGATCGAGTTCTTCGCCTGCGCGTCCGAAAGCCCGATGGCGCGCAGCACATGGCTGGGTCGCCCTGACCCGCTGGCACAGGCAGACCCGGCCGAGAACAGGACATTGCGGCATTCGCTCATCAAGCGGGCGACGTCGAGCCCGTCCAGCCGCAGGTTGAGATTGCCTTTCCAGCGCGCCTCGGCGCTGCCGTTGAGAGTCCAGCGCGCCAGCACATCGCGCGCCGCATCCCACAACGCGGCAACATGGGCGCCGTCCTCCTCCGCGCGCGCCGCTGCCAGCTTGGCCGCCGCGCCAAACCCGGCGCAGAGCGCGGGGCTGAGCGTGCCGGAGCGCAGGCCCGCTTCCTGCCCGCCGCCGTGGATCAGCGGATCAAGGCTCACTCCATCGCGCACCCACAGCGCGCCGATCCCCTTGGGGCCGTAAAGCTTGTGCGCCGACAGGGCGATCAGGTCCGCGCCATGCGGAGGAGCCAGCTTGCCCGCGCCCTGCACCGCATCGCACAGGAACAGCGCGCCCGCCGCGCGCGCCCGCTCGGCCAGCCGCTCGACCGGCTGGACCGTGCCGATCTCGTTGTTGACCTGCATCACCGCGACCAGCCGCGTATCTTCAGCGAAGATCGCATCGGGATCGACCGTGCCGTCGCTGCGGACCGGCAGAACCTCCGCCACGTCGCACCGAGCCTGCGCCGTATCGAGCACCGCCGCGTGTTCGATTGCAGATACCGCCGCAACCCGCGCGCCGCTGCCGATGATCGCTAGGTTGAGCGCCTCGGTCGCGCTGCCAGTAAACACCACCCGCCCGCCCGGCGGCAGCAGCGCCGCCACCTGCTCGCGCGCCAGCTCAACCGCCGCCGCCGCGCCGCGCCCGGCGCGGTGGGGGCTGTGCGGATTGGCGAACCCGGCGGGATTCTCCGGTCCGGCGAGCCACGGCAGCATGGCCTCGCGCGCTTGCGGAGCCAGCGGCGTGGTCGCCTGGTAATCGAGGTAGATCATCGGCCCGCGACCTCGCGCCAGGCGGCGATGAAGCGGTCGATCCCCTCAGCGGTGGTCTCTCGTCCGATGCTGACCCGGATCACCTCGTTCGCACCCTCGACGCCCATCGCGGAGAGGACATGGCTGGTCCTGAGCGAGCCCGAAGAACAGGCGCTGCCGGCGGACACCGCGATGCCCATGGCGTCGAAACGGATCAGCTGCGCGTTCGCGGATTTGCCGGGCATCCGGTAGGCGGCAATGCTCGGCACCCGCGCGGTTTCCTCGGCGATGGAAAGGCCGCCTGCCGCCGTGATCGCCGTATCCAGCCGGTCGCGCAGGGCCAGTGCCATCTCCAGCCAGCCGCGCTCTGCCTCCAGCGCAGCAGCCATGGCCATGGCGCCGGGCAGGTTCTCCGTGCCGCCGCGATAGCCGCGCTCCTGTCCGCCGGTGGGCCTCAGCAGCGCCCAGTCGCGCACCAGCAGCGCACCGATCCCGATGGGTCCGCCGAACTTGTGCGCGGACAGCGCGATCAGGTCCGCTCCCGGCGTATAGAGCTTCCCCGCCCCTTGCGCGCAGTCGGCCAGCAGCAGGCCGCCCGCCTGGTGCACTTCATCCGCCACCCGCTCAAGCGGCTGCATCACGCCGGTTTCGCTGTTCGCCTGCTGCACCGCGACCAGCCCCGGCAGCGCGCAGTCACCGCGCAGCACCAGCCCGCAGGCATCGACCGGCAGGCGCCGCGCCTCGCCCGCATGGCGCAGAACGGCCTCGTGCTCCACCGCGCTCACCGCGACCAGCGGCTGGACGCAGCGCTGGATGGCGATCGCGATCGCCTCGCTCGCCCCGCTGGTCAGGATCACCTCGCCCTCCCAGCCGAGCGCCGCCCTGATCCGCCCGCGGGCATCCTCCAGCGCGGCGCGGGCGCGCCGGCCGGGGGCGTGGGGGCTGGACGGATTGGCCCAGATCGCGAAGCCTTCAAGCATCGCGACCTGCGCGGCGGGCAGCAGCGGCGTGGTGGCGGCGTGGTCAAGATAGAGCGGAGGCGCGGTCATGCTCGCAAATCATTGCTTTTCGGACCCACGTTTCTATATAGCGCTGGCTTCCCGATCATAGCCCCTACCGGTCCGGCTCGCTGAAAACCCAGCGCCGCGGGTGGAGCCTCTTGCAGAGCAGGTGCCAGAATATGCCCTCAGTGATTTTCCCCGGCCCCGAAGGCCGCCTCGAAGGCCGCTTCCAGCCTGCCAGCCGCCCGCGCGCGCCGGTGGCCATGATCCTGCACCCGCACCCGCAGGCGGGCGGCACGATGAACGACCGGATCACCCAGGCGCTGTACCGCACCTTCCAGGCGCGCGGCTTTGCCACCCTGCGCTTCAACTTCCGCGGCGTCGGTCGCAGCCAGGGCAGCTTCGACAACGGAATTGGCGAACTCAGCGATGCCGCCGCCGCGCTCGACTGGGTCCAGTCGATCCACCCGGAAGCCAGCACCACCTGGATCGCGGGCTATTCGTTCGGTGCGCTGATCGGCATGCAGCTGCTGATGCGCCGTCCGGAAATCCGCGGCTTCATCTCGGTCTCGCCGCCGGCCAACATGTACGATTTCA
>CALMJG010000164.1 GCA_937864195.1 uncultured Novosphingobium sp. | reverse complement strand
CTAGAGCGCGCCCTTGTACAGCGCCAGCAGCCGCGCCCAGGCGCGCTCGGCCTCAGCCTTGTCATAGATCGGCGCGTCCAGCGTGCACCAGCCGTGGTCGGCGTTGTAGACCTCGATCTCGGCCGGGCGGCCCGCCGCCTTCGCCGCCTCGCGCAGCGTGTCCTTCTCGGCCGGCGCGCGCGCATCGTCGTTGCGGGCGATGGCGATGAGGTAACTGGCCTTCGTCTGGCCAAACAGCCGGTGCGGACTGTCCGGCTTGTCCGTCACCAGCCCCCCGCCATGGAACGAGGCAGCGGCCCGCACCCGCTCCGACACGGCAAAGGCGGTGCGCACGGTATAGGGTCCGCCCATGCAATAGCCCTGCGTGCCCACGCCGCGCCTTGTATCCACCGCCTTTTGCGCGTCGAGCCAGGCAATCGCCGCCTTGGCATCGCGCATCGTCGCCTCCGGATTGATCGCGGCGATCATCGGCTTGAGCTTCGCCTGCCCCTCGGGCGTGCGCCATTCGGCCATGCTCTGCATGATCGGCGCGGGCGCATTGCGGTAATAGTGGTTGAGCACCAGCACGGCATAGCCCTCCCCCGCCAGCCGCCGCGCCATCACCTGATAGGCCTCGCGCAGGCCCGCGATGTCGGGCCAGAGCAGCACGGCGGGGTGCCTGCCCTTGGCCGGGTGGACGAAAAAGCCGTCAGCCGTGCCGTCCGGCGTGGCGAAAGTCACGCTGCGTTCGGTCAGCGCGCGCTTGGCCTTGGCCTCGCCATCCCCGGCGGTGCAGGCGGCAATCACCGTGGCGGCGCTCAGCGCGGCGAAATCGCGCCGGCCGATTCCCTTGCGGGCCAGCGCCTGTTCTTCTTCCCGGGCGGTCAGATCATCGCACATGGCTGTTCTCCTTGGATGAGGAGATTAGCTGCACCGCGCGGCCTGTCCAGACGGCCTCAACGGACACTTGCTCCTGCTGCCTGCCCATGCCTTATTGCCGGTTCACTGGCCGCCAGAGCCATCCATCCAGAGAGGAATCCGCATGACCGATCACGTTTCCGGCAAGTCCATCGTCATCACCGGCGCGGGCGGCGGCTTTGGCCGGCTCGTCGCGCTCAAGGCCGCCGCGCGGGGGGCCATGGTGACGCTGGGCGACATCGATCTGGCGGCGGCGGAAGCGGCAGCGCAGGAAGTGCGCGCGGCGGGCGGGCAGGCCCAGGCGGTAGCGGTCGACGTGCGCCAGCTGGCCGAGGTCAAGGCGCTGGTCGCCCGCGCGGTCGATGCCTTCGGGCGGATCGACGTGATGATCAACAACGCCGGGATCATGCCGCTGGCCTTCATTGCCGACCACGAGGCCGCCCACGCCGCGTGGGAACGCTGCATCGACATCAACATCAAGGGCACGCTCAACGGCATGGTCGCAGCCCACGATCCGATGATTGAGCAAGGGCGCGGCCACGTGATCAACCTGTCCTCGATCTACGGCAATTTCCCGGTGATCGGCGCGGCGGTCTATGGCGCGTCGAAAACGGCGGTGAACTTCCTGTCGGAAAGCTTCCGGGTGGAGACGCGGGGCAAGATCAAGGTGACCATCGTCAAGCCGACCGGGGTGCCCGCCACCGGCCTGTCGGCCAGCGTGATCAACCCGGCAGCGAGCGTCGGCATCCTGGGGCAGAATACGCCAGACTTCATGGCGATGGTCGAAGGGATGCAGGCCGGCACCTTCCCGGCGGAGCGGCTCGACCCCGCGAACATCGACTATGCCAGCCTGGCGCCGGAACACATCGCCGACGCGGTGATCCACGCGATTGACCAGCCGTGGGGCGTGTCGATCGGCGACATCACCGTGCGCGCGGCGGGGGACCACTTCATCCTTTAGCACGCGCGGCGTCCGGGCGAGACGACCTGCCACAAGGATCAGTTGCTTTTCCGGACTCGATTCCGCAGTCTGTTGCAGACAAGGTACCTGTGATGGGCGCTGCGCCGCGCAAGATGGCGATGCGACTCGCATTGTGAACTGATCCGCACTCGAAGCAAGCGGGGCGGAAACGTGTGGAGGGGTCTGAAAATGCGATTCAAGTTGATGACGCTTGCCGTCATGCTGGCGCTGGCCGGGTGCAAGCAGCAGTCCAGTTCCGAACTGCCCGGGGCGGTCAACGCCCAGCGGATCATTGCCGCCAACCCGGATGACTGGCTGTCCTATGGCCGCACCTATGACGAGCAGCGCCACAGCCCGCTCGACCAGATCAACAAGAACACGGTCAAGGACCTGGGCCTGGCCTGGTATGCGGATATGGACACCGCGCGCGGGCAGGAGGCGACCCCGCTGGCGATCGACGGCAAGATCTACATCACTACCGCCTGGTCCAAGGCCAAGGCCTATGACGCGCTGACCGGCAAGCTGGAATGGGAATACGATCCCAAGGTGCCGGGTGAGCGCGGCGTCGCGGCCTGCTGCGACGTGGTCAACCGGGGCATGGCCGCCTGGGGCGACAAGCTGTTCCTGGGTACGCTCGATGGGCGCCTGGTCGCGCTCGACCGCAAAACCGGCAAGGAAGTGTGGAGCGTCGTTACGCTCGACCAGTCTAAGCCCTACACCATTACCGGCGCGCCGCGCGTCATCAATGGCATGGTGCTGATCGGCAACGGCGGCGCGGAAATGGGCGTGCGCGGTTTCCTGACCGCCTATGACGCGGACAGCGGCAAGGAACTGTGGCGGTTCTATTCGGTGCCTGGCGAACCCGGCACCAACAAGGAGGAATACCTCAAGAAGGCCGAATCCACCTGGAAGGGCGAATGGTGGAAGCTGGGCGGCGGCGGCACCATGTGGGATGCCATGGCCTATGACCCTGAGCTTGACCTGCTCTATGTCGGGGTTGGCAACGGCAGCCCGTGGAATCAGCATTTCCGCAGCCAGGGCGAAGGGGACAACCTTTACCTCTCCTCGATCGTCGCGCTGCGCCCCAAGACCGGTGAATATGTCTGGCACTTCCAGACCACCCCGGGCGAAACCTGGGACTATACCGCCACCCAGCACATCATGCTGGCCGACCTGACGATCGGCGGAGCCAAGCGCAAGGTGCTGATGCAGGCGCCCAAGAACGGCTTTTTCTTCGTGCTGGACCGCGCCGACGGCAAGCTGATCTCGGCCAACAACTACGTGCCGGTGAACTGGGCGACCGGGTTCGACCTCAAGACCGGACGGCCGATCGAGAACCCGGATTCGCGCTATTACCGCACGGGCAAGCTGTGGCTGGGCTCGCCCGGCCCGATCGGCGCGCACAACTGGCACCCGATGGCCTTCGATCCAAAGGAAGGGCTGGTCTATATCCCGGCGATCAATTCGGCCTTCCCCTTCATCCACAAGCCTGACTGGAAAGCGAACAAGCACGGCTTCAACGTCGGGCTGGACCTGGCCTCGGGCGCAATGCCTGCCGATGCCAAGGCCCGTGCCGGGGCGATTGCCGCAACCACGGGCGAACTGATCGCCTGGGACCCGGTGGCGCAGAAGCCGCGTTGGAAGATCAAGTATCCCGTCGCTTGGAACGGCGGCCTGCTCGCCACTGCGGGGGGCCTGCTGTTCCAGGGCAACGCAGGGGGCGAATTCGCCGCGCTCGACAGCTCGAACGGCAAGAAGCTGTGGTCGTTCCAGGCCCAGACCGGCGTGGTCGCGCCTGCCTCCACCTTCCGCGTGAAAGGCGAACAGTATGTCGCGGTGCTGGCCGGTTGGGGCGGCGCCTGGCCGATCTCCGGCGGGATCGTGGGTGAGCCGCAGGGTCCGGTGCGCAACCATTCGCGCCTGCTGGTGTTCAAGCTGGGCGGTACTGCCAAGCTGCCCGAACCCGGCCCGCTCAACCTGCCGCCGCTCGATCCCCCGGCGCTGACCGGCACGCCCGAGCAGGTGGCCGACGGCGCAAAGAACTTCGGCCAGTTCTGCGGCGTGTGCCACGGGGATTCGGCCATCGGTTCGGGCGTCACGCGCGACCTGCGCCGCGCCGGATCGCTGGGCGATGCCAAGCTGTGGAACCAGATCGTGATCGGCGGGGCCCTGGCCCAAAACGGCATGATCAGCTGGAAGGAAGAGCTGAACGACCAGCAGGCGGAAAATCTCCGCCAGTACGTGATCAAGCGCGCCCAGGAGGACAAGGCGCTGGGCATGAAATGATCCTGCGCGTGAGTGGCGGAGTGATACCGCCACTCGCAAGCGGCAAGAAAGGGCGTGGATCCAGCCGGGTCCACGCCCTTTGACTTGGCGGCCTGCGGCGAGCATTCAGGGGGGCAAGGGGGATGAACATGGCACCAGGCAAGCAGACAGGCGGCGCGCCCGACTGGGACGCACTTCCCTATGGCGGCGACCTGTTCGGCGAACTGCACCTGGCCGAAAGCGCGCCCGCGCCCGATCGGGCCAGGCCCGGCCTGTTCCCCGGCCTGGCGCTGTGCGGTGTCGCGGCGGCGGCGGCGGCCTGGCTGTCCGATCATTATGGCTTCCCGATCATCCTGCTCGGCCTGCTGGTGGGCCTGGCGCTGAACTTCATTTCAGCCGATCCGCGCACCCATCCGGGGCTCGATTTCGCCTCGCGCACCTGCCTGCGCTGGGGGATCGTGGTGCTGGGGGTGCAGGTGACCTTCGCCCAGATCGGCGCGCTGGGGGCCGCGCCCTTTGCCGCGCTGGCGGTGGTGATGGTCGTCACCTTCTTCGCCGGGGTGTTCGGCGCCCGCTTTGCCGGGCAATCGACCCACGCAGGCATTCTCGCGGGCGGCGCGACCGCGATCTGCGGAGCCAGCGCTGCGCTGGCGCTCTACGGCGTGATCGGCAAGGACCGGGTTAGCCAGGCGCAGTTCGCGTTGAGCCTGGTCGGCATCTCGCTGGCGAGCGCCATGGCGATGACCGTCTATCCAGTGATCGCGGCGCAGCTTGCGCTCAGCGATGCCCAGGCCGGGTTCCTGATCGGCGCCTCGATCCACGATGTCGCCCAGGCGATCGGCGGCGGCTACGCCTTTTCCGACGCGGCGGGCAGCCAGGCAACGATCGTCAAGCTGACCCGCGTGGCGCTGCTTGCCCCGGTCGTCGCGCTGGTCAGTCTGGCGATCGGGCGCAGCGGCGGCGAGGGCCTGCCGGTATGGAAGCGGCTTGCCCTGCCCTGGTTCATCCTCGCCTTCCTGGGGGTGGTGACGCTCAACAGCATGGTCGGCCTGCCCGACCAGGTGACCAGGGTCTGCCTCACCGCATCCAAGGCCCTGCTGCTGCTGGCGGTGACGGCCACGGCGATGCGCAGCCGGATGGACCTGCTGCTGCAGATGGGCTGGCGCGCGACCGTGCCGGTGGCAGTCGCCAGTCTGGCGAGTTTTGCGACCGCGCTTGCCTTCGCGGTGCTGCTGATCGGCTAGGTCAAGCGCCCCACCGCCTCCGTTCGTGTCGAGCGCAGGGAGGGTGCGGGCCCTAGATGACGAAGTCCAGCACCGCCGGCATCGGCGCCGGAAAGGGCTTGCGCCGGCGGTTGGCGACCATCGTGTCGTGCAACTGGGCGATCTGCGCGCTGCCGGTGCGCACGAACAGGAACGGCAGCAGGCCGTGGACCAGGCAGGCCAGCCCGCCCGCGATCATTCTCAGCCCGAAGCCCGAGGCCATGGCCAGATGCTCGCCATAGGTCTCACCGACACTGGCGGGATGGTCGGTAAACAGGCGGGCGGGTTCCATGGGCGGCGTCCTTTCGGGTTGATGGCGCAATCCTATCCAATGTAACGGCCAATTTCTTCACCGTTCTTATGGCAATTTTGCGAAATTGCGGTAAGTTCATCCCATCATGAGCGCCGAAGCCCAACTCGATTCACTCGACTGGTCGATCCTCGCCCAGCTGCAGGCCGATGCCTCGCTGGCGGTTCACGAAATTGGTGAGCGGGTCGGCCTGTCGCACAACGCCTGCTGGCGGCGGATCAGGCGGCTGGAAGACAGCGGCGTGATCGCCCGCCGTGTCGCCCTGCTCGATCCCGCGAAGATCGGTCTTGCGACCACCGTGTTCGTCGCGGTCAGGACCAGCCGCCACGATCCCGAATGGCTGGAAGCCTTCGCGCGCGGCGTGGCCAGCATCGACGAGGTGATCGAATGCCATCGCATGGCGGGCGATGTCGATTACTTGCTCAAGCTGGTGGTGCGCGACATCGCCCACTACGACCGCATCTACCGCAAGCTGATCGCCGCCGTGCCGGACCTGGCGGACGTCAGTTCCAGCTTCTCGATGGAGCGGATGAAGCACACCACGGCCCTGCCCCGCCCGGTCTGAGCGTCACGCGTCGCCGCGCTCGGCCGGATCCTCGTGCAGCCAGGCGGCATGGCGCGGGGCGCGTCTCGTCCGGCTCC
>CALMJG010000163.1 GCA_937864195.1 uncultured Novosphingobium sp. | reverse complement strand
CCCCGACACGCGGATTATGATTCCGCTGCTCTAACCAGCTGAGCTACTCCGCCCCGAGAGGCAACCGGGCCGCGAAGGCGCCGGGCAGGCGGCGCACATAGGCGGCAAGTTCGCCGGGGTCAACCACCCTCTTTGCCGCGCAGGCGCCAGATGCGCAGGTCTTCCCAGTGGGGGCGGCGATAGATGTGCAGGCCTAGCCCGGGGAAGACGAAATCGCGCTGGCTGAGCTGGGGGCCAAGCTCCGCCTGAAGCGCCTTGGCGGAGGCGCGCTGGACCTTGTTCTGGATGGTGATGTGCAGCCGCGGCGTACCCTGATCCTGGGCGGTGAGCGCGCCGTGGAAGTGATCGGCAATGGCTGCGCGGATCGCCAGCATCCCCGGGCTGCGGATCGCGAGGGCCGTGCCGCCGCCCAGGTCCATCAACCCCTCGATCCGCGCCGCTGGAGGAGCGAACTCCGCCGCGAAACGCCCCAGCACTCCCAGCAGTTCCTCGCGCAGGCTGGGCGCGAAGGCGTGGAACAGGGTGACGTGGGCTTTCAGCCAGTTGCGCTCCGGCGGGAAGTGCACGCGGCGCAGGGCATCGGACCAGGCGAGCACGTCTGCCGGCAATTCCGCCGTGACGATGAACGGCGCGGCGGAATCGGGCAGCGGCTCGCCCGGAAAGGACGGTGCGGACGGCGAAGAGGGGGTATCGGAATCCACCGCCCGCACCTAGCCCGTTCAGCCTCAGGCCGCCACGGGTTCGTCGGTCAGCGCACCCAGCAGCCGCTCGGGCGCGGTCTCGCCATAGGGATCGCTGTCCGCGCCGGTGTCGTTGATGCCCGGTTCCTCGAACCAATGGGTGATCGTGTTGTCGTCCACGATCATCGCATAACGCCAGCTGCGCATGCCGAAGCCGAGGTGATCCTTGTCAATCAGCATGCCCATGCGGCGGGTGAAGTGCCCCGAACCGTCGGGCAGCAGCTTGACCTTTTCGAGGCCCAGGTTCTTGCCCCACTGGTACATGACGAAGGCATCGTTGACCGACAGGCAGTAGACCTCGTCGACGCCCGCCGCCCTGAACACATCGTAGAGGCGTTCATAGTTGGGGCACTGCTCGTTGCTGCAGGTGGGGGTGAAAGCGCCGGGAAGCGAGAAGACCACGACCTTCTTGCCGGCGAATTCCTCGCGCACGGCAAGATCCTGCCAGCGGAACGGGTTCGGCCCGCCGATTGATTCGTCGCGCACGCGGGTCTTGAGGGTCACGTCGGGGATGGTACGTCCAAGCATTGTGAAATCTCCTTTGGTCGAGCGGGGTATTAGCCGGGATCGCCTGATCGGGGAAGCGGCGATAATGCGTCACTGTAATCGCATTTCCCTCTCACTCGCTCAATTAGCACGCTTGTCAGCGCTGGGCGGACGACTAACCTTTGCGGCGGGAGGGAACACACCATGAAGTCCACTGCACTATTCCTTGGAACCAGCGCGGCGCTGCTTGCCGCCACTTCCGCAATCGCGGCGCCAGGCGCTCCGTCGCTCGATCCCAAACCCGCCAGCGCCGCAACGGTTGCAGCCCAGCGCGCGGTTGCGGCGCGGCTCCCCGCAGAGGACGGGCGCGACGCCGATTTCGCGGCGCGCGGGTTCATCGCCACGCGTGCCGATCCCGTGATCCGGAATGCCGCCGGCAAACTGGTGTGGAACCTGGCATCGTACAATTTCATGGGCGGGGCAGCCCCCGATACCGTCAATCCCTCGCTGTGGCGCCACACCGGCCTGCTGCGCAAGCACGGGCTGTTCAAGGTCAGCGAAGGCGTGTGGCAAGTGCGCGGGTTCGACGTGTCGAACATGACGATCATCCGCGGCCAGACCGGCTGGATCCTGGTCGACCCGCTGACGGCGAAGGAAACCGCCGCCGCCGCGCTGGAACTGGTCAACCAGCAGCTCGGGCCCCGCCCGGTGACGGCGGTGATCTACAGCCATAGCCATGGCGACCATTACGGCGGCGTGCGCGGGGTGGTGAACGAGGCGGACGTTGCGGCGGGCAAGGTGGCGATCATCGCCCCGGCCCATTTCATGGAAGAAACCGTCTCGGAAAGCGTGATTGCGGGCGCCGCCATGGGCCGCCGCGCGGGCTACCAGTTCGGCGGCGCGCTGACGCCGGGGCCGCAGGGCCAGATGGGCAGCGGGATCGGCCCGGCGCTCGCTGCCGGCGAGATCACGCTGATCACTCCCACCGACACCATCGCCCGCACCGGCGAGACGCGCACGATCGATGGCGTACCGCTGGAATTCCAGATTGTTTCGGGCAGCGAGGCCCCGTCCGAACTCAACGTCTACATCGTGCCCGCGCGCAGCTTCCTCTCGGCCGAGATGTCGACCTGCTCGCTCCACAATATCCTGACCCCGCGCGGGGCCAAGGTGCGCGACACGCGGGCCTGGGCGGGATTTCTGGATGAAGCCGCGCGGACCTGGGCACCGAAGAGCGACACGCTGATTTCCAGCCACTGCTGGCCGCGCTTCGGCACGGGCGAAGTGGTCGGATCGCTAACCGCGCAGCGCGACAACTATCGCTACCTGCACGACCAGACCGTGCGGTTGATGAACCAGGGCGCGACCCAGGCCGAGATCGCCGAGGCCCTGGTCCAGCCCCCCGCGCTGGCGAAAGAGTGGTTCAACCACGGCTATTACGGCACCTACAGCCACAATTCGAAGGCGGTCTACCAGTTCTACCTTGGCTGGTACGATGGCAACCCGGCCAATCTCCAGCCGCACCCTCCGGTCGAGCGGGCGAAACGCCTCGTGGCGGCGCTGGGCGGGGCCGGGAAGACCCTGGCCACCGCCCGCAAAGCCATGGCAACTGGCGATTATCGCTGGTCTTCAGACCTGCTCAGCCAGCTGGTGTTCAGCGATCCCGCCAACAAGCAGGCCCGCGCGCTGCTGGCCGACAGCCTTGAGCAACAGGGCTACCAGGCGGAAAGCGCGATCTGGCGCAACCAGTTCCTGATGGCTGCGAAGGAACTGCGCGAGGGCTACAAGGGCGGGGCCATCTCTGGCCAGGGAACTGACATGATCGCCGCCGTGCCGACCCGCGAACTGCTGGACACGGCCTCGACCCGGTTCGATCCGGCCAAGGCGGGCGGACGCAAGCTGGGGATCAACCTGGTCCTGACCGACCGCAAGGAACAGGCCAGCGTCGAGCTGACCGAGACGACGATGATCGGGCGGATGACGCCCCTGCCCTCGCCCCAGGCCACGCTGACCGGCCCTCGCCGCCTCCTGCTGGGGCTATTGTTCATGAAGCTGCCGCTGGAACAGCTGGAAATGGCGGGACTGAAGGTCGAGGGCGACCGCGCGGCCGTGGAAAGCTGGCTGAACGCGCTCGATCCGGTGCCGGCAGGTTTCCCGATCGTCGAGCCTTGAGGAAGCGTTGTCCCGGGCTAGACCCGGGACCGCTGGCCGCCGGACGCGGCGGAAGAGCCTAGCCGTCACCGGTCCCGGATCGGGTCCGGGGCGACGAGAATAGGCAATGTCGTGCCAGATCAGCTCCCGGACGCCGCTGCGATCAGAAGTCGCCGCGCTGCTTTCGGATCGTGTACCAGCGCTCGACGTTGGCGTTGTGCTGCTCCAGCGTCGTCGCGAACTGGTGCCCGCCGGTGCCGTCGGCAACCATGTAGAGCACATTGGTCTGCGCCGGGTTCAGCACCGCCTCGATCGAGGCCTTGCCGGGATTGGTGATCGGTCCCCTGGGCAGGCCGACCATCGAATAGGTGTTGTAATCGTTGACCGCCTGGATCTCGCTCTGGCGGATGCGGCGGCCCAGCGGCTTGCCCTTGGTGATCGGGTAGATGATCGTCGGATCGGCCTGGAGCATGATCCCCTGGCGCAGCCGGTTGGAATAGAGCCCGGCGACGATCCGCCGCTCCTCCGGCTTGCCTGTCTCCTTCTCGACGATCGCGGCGAGCGCGAGGGCTTCCTGCGGGGTCTTCACGGCGATGTTCGGGCCGCGCTTTTCCCAGGCCTCGGCCAAGGTGCGCTGCATCGCTGCCTGCATCCGCAGCAGCACGGCCTGGCGGCTCTCGCCGCGCTGGATTTCGTAGGTATCGGGCAGGATCGAGCCTTCGGGCGGCACCGCGATGCTGCCCGTCAGGCCCGAGTGCGCCATCAGCCGTTCGTAGACCATGATCGAAGGCATGCCTTCAGGCACGGTCACGAAGCGGCGCAGGATCTCGTCGCCCTGGATGATCGAGAGAATCCGCGAAGGGCTGGCGCCCTTGGGCAACATGAATTCACCCGCCTTGATCGGAGCGCCGCCGCCGAACAGCCGCGCCCGCCAGCGGAAAGCCGAGGCGGAATCGATCGCGCCTTCGCCTTCCAGCTTGGCCGCGACGCTGCCCAGGCTCGACCCGTCGGGCACGACGAAGGCGGTGGGGGTCTTCAGCGGGCCGGACATGAACCAGCCGCCCAGCAGCCAGCCCAGCGCGCCCAGCATCAGCAGACCGGCCACGAGGGCCGGCAGACACCCCCGCCGCATGGTCATCAGTCTTCGACCGCCTTGACCACCAGGCTGGCATTGGTCCCGCCGAAGCCGAACGAGTTGTTGAGCGCGGCGCGCACGGTGCGCTTGCGCGCCTGGAGCGGCACCAGGTCGACGCCTTCGGTGCCTTCGTCCGGATTGTCGAGGTTGAGGGTGGGCGGCACCACCTGATCGCGGATCGCGAGGATGCAGAAGATCGTCTCGACCGCACCCGCGCCGCCCAGCAGGTGGCCGATGGCGGACTTGGTGCTGCTCATCGAGGCGCCCGACAGGTCATCGCCCAGCACGCGCTTGACCGCGGCAAGTTCGATCGTGTCGGCCATGGTCGAAGTGCCGTGGGCGTTGACATAGTCGATGTCGCCCGGCGCGAGGCCGGCCTTGCGCAGCGCCATCCGCATCGACAGTTCGGCGCCCTTGCCTTCCGGATGCGGCGCGGTGACGTGATAGGCATCGCCCGACAGGCCATAGCCGACCACTTCGGCATAGATCTTCGCGCCGCGCGCCTTGGCATGCTCGTACTCTTCCAGCACGACCACGCCCGCGCCCTCGCCCATGACGAAGCCGTCACGGTCCTTGTCATAGGGGCGGCTGGCCTGTTCCGGCCGGTCGTTGAAGCTGCAGTTGAGCGCGCGGGCCTGGGCGAAGCCAGCCACGCCCAGCGGGTTGATCGTGCCTTCGGCGCCGCCAGCCAGCATCACGTCGGCATCGCCGTCCTTGATCATCCGCGCGGCATCGCCGATCGAGTGCGCGCCGGTGGAACAGGCCGTGACGACCGCGTGGTTCGGCCCCATCAGGCCGTACTTGATCGAGACCTGGCCGGAAATCAGGTTGATCAGGCGGCCGTGGACGAAATGCGGCGAGACGCGGGCCGGGCCCTTTTCGTGCAGGACGATCGATTCGCTTTCGATCCCCGGCAGGCCGCCGATGCCCGAACCGATCGAGCAGCCGG
>CALMJG010000162.1 GCA_937864195.1 uncultured Novosphingobium sp. | reverse complement strand
TGCCCTTGTGGTGCAGCAGGTAGGACAGCAGCTTGTATTCCTGCGCGGTCAGCTTCACCGGCTCGCCGTTCAGCGTGACCCGGCCCGAACGGGTGTCCAGCCGCACGTCGCCGGCGATCAGTTCGCTGCTGGTATTGCCCGATGCGCGGCGGATCAGCGCGCGCAGGCGGGCGATCAGTTCCTCGGTCTGGAACGGCTTGGCGAGGTAATCGTCGGCCCCCGCATCCAGCCCCGCCACCTTGTCGGACCAGCTGTCGCGCGCGGTCAGGACCAGCACGGGGAACTTGCGGCCTTCCCTGCGCCACATCCCCAGCACGGTCAGTCCGTCGATTTCCGGCAGACCAAGGTCGAGGATCACCGCGTCGTATTCCTCGGTCGAGCCCATGAAATGCCCGTCCTCGCCATCGACCGACAGGTCGACCGCATAGCCGGTTGCCTCAAGCGTGGACTTGAGCTGCTTGCCGAGAGTGGGCTCGTCCTCGACGATCAGGATACGCATGGCCAGATTCCCCCGTAGACGATGAATGGGCTGTGCGCGGCAATTCCGCGCCTTTTCGAAGCTTTGCGGTGTGCCTTGCCGCAGGTCAAGCGCCGCGCCTTACCGCGACTGGCGCAGGACCTGGCCTGAACGGGCGTCGACATCGACGAAGATCACCCGTCCGTCGCGCAGGAACTTGAGCCGATAGGCCAGCGCGGCCGGATCATATTCCGGCCCCAGGTATTGCGCGCCCGGCATGGTCGGCAGCACGCGCTGCTCGATCTCGCGCAGCGATCGCACGTTGCCCGCGCGCAGTTCCTTGCGGACCTGGCCCTGCGCGTCGCCGGGACCAGCCACGGCGGGAAGCACAGGGATCGCGAGCGAGAATGCGGCAAGAACCAGTAGACTACGCATCATGGCGACAGGCCTAGGGCGCGGCAATTGAACGACCCGTGAATGATTCAGCTGGAACGCAGCCGGGCGATGTAGCGGCGGCGGATTTCGGCGGTCAGCACGCCGGGGCCGCCGTTGCCGATCGGCCGCCCCTCCACTTCGCTCACCGGCAGGACCAGCGAGCCCGCTGCGGAGACAAAGGCTTCCCGCGCGGCGAACAGTTCCTCGGTGGAAAAGGCGCGCTCCTCCACCGTGATCCCCAGGTCGCGCGCGATTTCCAGCACGCAGATGCGGGTGACGCCCGGCAGCACGCCATGATCGACCGGGTGCGAGACGAGGACGCCGCGCGCATCGATGATATGGGCGTTGGCGCTCGTCTGTTCGGTCACCATCCCGTTATCGACCAGCCAGGCATCGTCATAGCCCGCATCGCGCGCCGCTTCCTTGGCCAGCACGGCATAGAGCAGCTGCGTGGTCTTGGCCGAACGGATCGACCAGCGCCCTTCAGGGTGGAGCATGACCTTCAGGCCCGTCTCCGCCTTGGGCAGATCGACCAGCGGTGCATCCTGGGTGAAGGCGAAGCGGGTGGCAGGCACGCCTTCCACTGGCGAAAGGAAATCGCGGTCGGCCGGAGCGCCGCCGGTGATCTGGAGATAGACGCGCCCTTCGGTCAGGCCATTGCGCGCGATCAGCTCGGCCAGGACGGCGGGCCAGTCCGTATCGTCGGTAATGCGGGCGAGCGCCTTCGACCGCTCCAGCCGCGCGGCGTGGTGGGGCCAGTTGCGGAATTTTCCGTCCAGCACCGGGGATACTTCATAGACCCCTTGCGCGAACAGCAAGCCGCGGTCGAAGACGGAAACCTTGGCTTGATCCTCGGGAAGGAACTCGCCGTTTAGCCAGACAGTACGCATGGTAGGCGTCTTTCCCCATGGCTGCGGCGCTGTCAAATGCCGTGTCGGGCCTCGCACGGTCTGCCGCGCAAATCCCTCGTCATTGCGCGAAGCAATGACGAACGGGTGGATATGGGCAAAGCGGGCGGAATGGCCCACCTCCCCCTCGTCATCGCGCGGCACATGGGCTAGGGGCCGCACCATCATGGCAGCCGCACCGATCCTCTCCTGGGAAAAGCTCTCACTTCAGCAAGGCTCCGGCTGGCTGTTCCGCGATCTCGACATCAACATCGGCCCGCGCGACCGGCTGGCGCTGATCGGGCGCAATGGCGCGGGCAAGACCACGCTGCTGAAGCTGATCGGCGGCGAGCTTGACGCGGACAAGGGCAAGCGCTCGGTCCAGCCCGGCACGCGGATCGTTATGCTGGAGCAGGACCCGTTCTTCACCGGCTTCGACACGCTGATGGACTTCGCGATGTCTGGCGAAAACGCCCCGCCGCGCCACGAGGTTGAGGCGATTGCCGACCAGCTGGGCATCGACATGAGCCGCAAGGCCGACAGCGCAAGCGGGGGCGAGCGCCGCCGCGCCGCCCTCGCCCGCGCCCTGGCTTCCGAGCCCG
>CALMJG010000161.1 GCA_937864195.1 uncultured Novosphingobium sp. | reverse complement strand
CAGCAGGTGCGGCAGCGCAGCCTGGCACAGCACGAAGACACTGGTGGTGTTGATCCGCAGCAGCCGCTCGAAATCCTCCACCGCATAGTCGGCGGTCGGCCCCCACTTGAGCATTCCGGCGACGTTGCACAGCACGTCAAGGCCGTCCTGGCTCGCCGCCGCGATCAGCGCGCGGCACGAGGCGTGATCCTCGGCGTTGTAGGGCACCGCCTTAACCGTGCCGCCGATCATTTCGGAGGTTTCGGCAAGGCCGGCCTCGTTGATGTCGCCGATGGCCAGCACGGCGCCCTCGCGCGCGAACAGCTGCGCGGTGGCGCGTCCGATTCCCGAGGCCGCCCCCGTTACCAGAACCTTCTTGCCTGCAAAGCGCATGGCCTTGTCTCCCTATCCGAATGTTGCGGGCGGCTCGCCCATGACTGTTACCGTGGGCTGGCCCTGCGCATCCACTGCGTGGATCAGGCAGGACTGGCGGCGCGAGCGGGTTTCGGCAATCCACCAGCGTCCGTCCTGCCGCAGATAGACGTCCTCGTACTCGACGCCCATCTGTGTCAGCGTGCGGGCGGCAACGTTGATGTTGTGGAACAGTAGCGACCACTGCCCCCGCGCGTGGTCCGGACCGTCGAACGCGATCACTCCGTTGGCGCCGTGGTGGATGTCGAACACGCCCGCCGCGCAGCCCATTTCCGCATAGACCGCGACGAAGGCATCGCGACCCTCGAAGGCGGGAAAGCCATCATAGGCAATCACCGCCCCCTCGGGCAGCAGGCAATCGCGGACCGTCTCCGGATCCTTGGCGTCGCAGGCGCGCAGGTAGCGCGCCTTGAGGTCGCGGATCGCGCGGTCGTCTTCCAGCCGCTGGAGCCGTTGTTCCAGCGTCATCGCGATCAGAACTTGATCCCGGCCGTCACCCCGAAGGTGCGCGGTTCGGGGAAGTAGCCCAGCAGGATGCCGCCAAAGCCGGGGCCGAAGTCGATGAAGTTCGACGGATCGGCTTCCTTGGTGACATTGCGCGCGAAGACCGAAAGCTCGGCCCGCGCCCCGCCCAGCGGAACGTCGGCCAGGCTGGCGCGCAGGTTGACGATCGTGCGGCCCTTCGACTGGCTCGACCCCGCCAGCTGGTCGGACGGTGAAGTGCCGGCCAGCGCATAGGGGAAGGTGTAGTACTTCGAGACGTAGTTGAGATCGCCGTAGAGGTTCAGCTTGCCCCAGTCGCCCTTGATCACTTGCCAGTCGAACCCGACCGAGGCCGTGGTCTTGGGCGCGTGCGGGAAGGCGCGGTTGCCGGAGACGTCCTTGCCGCCGTCAATGAAGCGCTTGTACTTCGAATCGAGGATCGCCAGCGACCCGTTCAGCGTCACGCCGTCGACCGGACGCAGCACGGCTTCGAATTCGAGGCCCTGGATGCGCGCCGCGCCGGCATTGGTGATGATCGATGCCGCGCCGGTCGTGGCAGTGAACACGGACAGCTGCATGTCCTTGTGCTCGTCGCGGAAGGCGGCGACGTTGAACACCAGGCGGTTGTCGAGCAGGCGCGTTTTCAGGCCCAGCTCGTAGCTGTCGACCTTTTCCGGGCGATAGGGATTGCACAGCTCCGGCGCGCCGCTGGGGCAGGCGGTGGTCGGGGCGACGAACACGTTGGTTTCGCCGTTGAACCCGCCCGACTTGAAGCCGCGCGCGAAGCGGGCATAGACGTTGACCTGGTCCGACACCTCGTAGGCCAGGGTCAGCGCGGGCGAGAAGTTGTTGTACTTCGCGTCCGGCACCGCGCCATAAGGCAGGTCGGCAATCACCGTCGGCTTCAGAACGCCGTTCGCCGCATCGTAATTGATGCGGAAGTAGCGGCTGATGTCCTTCGATTCGTGCGTATAACGCGCGCCCACGCTGACCTTGAAGGCCTCGGTCAGCTTGTAGTCGAGCTGGGCGTAGAGCGCGAAGGCCTTGGTGTGCGAGCCGTAGTTCGATTGCAGGTCTGTGCCGCCGCCGAAATAGGTCTGCGGGTTCAGCGTCTCCGCCTTTTCGCTGAAGTAGAACGCACCCGCGACATAGCTCAGCCGGTCATTGGCGGTGGCGCCGGTCAGCTGCAGTTCCTGGCTCCAGGCGCTGTAGTCGGTGATGCGCTGGGTGTAGGCGACCGGCAGCGGCGAGCCATCGAGGTCCAGCCCGTCCGCCCAGGCGAGGTCGCGATAGGCGGTGATCGACTTCAGTGTGGCAAGACCAAGGTCGGCGGTGAGCGTCAGCGCGTGGCCGTAGCTGCGCGACTTTTCATAGGCCGGGGCATCGATCGCAGCGGTAGTGACGCGGGTCGTGCTGGTGTACTTGTCGAGCGGGAAATAGGCCCCGCCATAGGCATAACCGGGCGACTTGGGATCGAAGATGTCGCGGAACTCGCCGTTGCGGTTGACCCGCAGCAGCTGCGAGAACGGCGGATCCTGGTCCGACTTGGTGTAGTCATAGGTATAGTCGGCGGTGATGCTGTCCGAAAGTTCGGCCCGCAGCTGGACCATGAAGCTGCCCGAATTGATCGAATCCGTCCGCTCCGCGCCCGAAGGCGACTTGGGCGACAGCTTGATCAGGCCGTCGCGGCGGCGGTACTGGCCCGATACCTTGGCCGAGAAGATGCCCATGCGCGGCAGGTCCACCACGCCGCGCAGGCGCACGTCGTTGAAACTGCCATAGGTCGCCTCGAACGATGCGCCGAGCTGGCCCGAAGGCTTGCGGGTGACGAGGTTGATCGCACCGGCCAGCGCGTTGCGGCCATAGAGCGTGCCCTGCGGACCGCGCAGCAGTTCCACGCGCTCCAGATCGGCGACGTCGAAGATCGAACCCTGCGCCTTGGCGATGTAGACGCCGTCAAGGTACAGCCCGACCGCCGGTTCCCAGGTGATCGCCGGGTTGATCGTCACCGACCCGCGGATCGAAGCCTGCGAGATCGTCTTGGAACCCGGCGCGCGTTCGATCTTCACGTTGGGGGCGATGGTGCCCAGCTTGTCGATCGAGTCGATGCCCCGGCTTTCCAGGTATTCGCTGCCCACTGCCGAGATGGCGATCGGCACGTCCTGGATGTTTTCGGAGCGCTTCTGCGCGGTCACGACGATGGCGCCGAGCCCGTCGTCGGCAGCGTCCTGCGCGCTGTCCTGCGCCAGGGCCGGAGCGGCGATGCAGGTGGCCAGGGCGGCCAGCGAAGCAGTAGCGAGCATGCGAATCATGTTACCCTCCCTCAGGCGCATTGTCTGGCTCGCTTGGCCGGACATAATGCGTAGAATCCAGCGATCATCACTACGCGAATGATAGTTGAATGGCAAATCAAAATCCGATAGCGTAGGTGTTATAAATAATGCTTACGCAGTTGGAGGGGTATGTTTGCACTCGCGCTGGCCATGGCGGCTTCCGCCCTCCCCGAAGCATCGCAGTGTCAGGCCGCCGCGCTGGAGCCTGAGGCGGCACTGGCGCAGGCGATCGGCCTGCAGGGCTATATCTACGGCTATCCGATGGTCGACCTGCTCAAGCAGCGGTTCAACGAAACGCACCGGGTCAGCGCAGGCCAGCCGGTCGCGGCGCCGGTCAATGCCATCGCCATCTATCCGCACCTGCTGACCCCCGAAACGCAGGGCCAGCTGCGGGCGCCCAATTCCGACACGCTCTATCTCAATGCCTGGGTGGACCTGTCGAAAGGGCCGGTCCTGCTTGAAGTGCCGGAGATGGGGGGGCGGTACTACACGCTCGCCTTCATGGATCTCTACGCCAAGCCGTGGCACCTCGGCACGCGGACCAATGGCGGCAAGGCCATGCGGTACGCGTTGGTCGGTCCGTCAGGCGGGACGCTGCCCGAAGGCTACACCGCGTTCCGCCTGCCGACCGACACGGCCTGGATGCTGGGCCGGGTGCTGGTAACCGGGGAGGCCGACCTTGCCGAGGCGCGGCGGCTGTCGCAGGCGATCCGGATGAGCGGCGCGCCCGGGGCGCCCGTGACCGATGCCGCGCCGATGCAGCCGTTCGACAGCCTGGCCTACTTCGAACTGCTCAACCAGGCCCTGCGCGCTGTTCCCGTCAAGCCGGGCGAGACGGCGCTGATGGCCCAGTTCGACCTCGCCGGGTTCGGCCCCGCCAAAGCGTTCGATGCGGGCAAGCTGTCCGATGCAGAAAAACTGGGCCTCGGCTGCGCGCTGAAGGTCGGGCCGCAAGTGCTGGCCAGGCGGGGCTTCCGTCCGCGCCGGATCGACAACGGCTGGATGTGGTCCGGCGCCATGGCCGATCCGGGTGATGACTTCCTGCTGCGCGCCGAGGTGGCGCGCGGCGGCTATGTCAATGCGCCGGAGGAGTCGATCTATCCCGCCGCGATCACCGATGGCCGGGGCGAGATGCTCGACGGCAAGCGCAGCTACCGCCTGCGCTTCGCCAAGGGCGCGCTGCCGCCGGTCGGTGCCTTTTGGTCGCTTACTGCCTATGACCGCGCGACCTCGCAGCTGATCGCCAATCCGATCCGCCGCTATGCCATAGGCGACCGCACGCGCGGGCTGAAATACGGCAGGGACGGCTCGCTCACTATTCATCTCTCCAGCACGCGCCCGCGCGAGGGCACGTCCAACTGGCTGCCCGTGCCGCCGGGCGCGTTTCATGCCGTGATGCGGCTCTACCTGCCCAAGGCCGAGGCGCTTGATGGGCGCTACCGCCTGCCCGCCATCGAAAGGATCGACCCATGATCAGGCCCGCCACCAGCATCGATGCCTTCTCCGCCGCCGCCTATGCCGACGAAGCGGCGATCGCCGCCAGGTTCAAGGAAATGCGCGCCCAGGGCGATGTGCTGTGGGTGGAGCAGGAACCCTACCGTCCGTTCTGGGCGGTGCTGCGCCACAAGGACGTGATGGATATCGAGCGCAACGGCAAGCTGTGGCTCAACGCCCCGCGCCTGACCCTGCTGCCCGACTGGTTCGAGGATCGCACCATCGCCCAGTTCGGCACGCGCACCGGGCCGGTCCGCACCCTGCTCGACATGGACGGCGCCGATCACCGCGATCACCGCAAGCTGACCCAGTCGTGGTTCAATTCGAAGTTCCTGAACACCCTGCGCGAGCGGATGAAGCTGCTGGCCGCCGAATACGTCGACAAGCTGGCGAGCCTTTCGACCAAGGGGGAATTCGATTTCATCGAGGAAATCGCCATTCCCTATCCGCTGATCATGATTACCTCGATCCTCGGCCTGCCCGACAGCGACGCGCCGCTGGTGCTGCGGCTCACCCAGGAACTGTTCGGCGCCAGCGATCCGGAGCGCAACGCCAACGGCGATTTCGGGCTGGCCACGGCGATGGAGTTCTTCGGCTATCTGGGCGGCGTGGTCGCCCAGCGCCGCGCCGACCCCAGGGATGACCTGATGTCGGTCGTCGCCACCGCGACGATCCATGGCGAGCCGCTGTCGGACATGGAAACCCTGTCCTACGGCATGCTGCTGGCCGCCGCCGGGCACGATACCACCAGTTCCAGCGTCGGCGTGGGCATGATGCAACTGGCCCGCAATCCGGGCGAGTTCGCCAAGCTGAAGGCCAATCCGGACCTGGTCGAAAGCGCCGCGCAGGAAATCTTCCGCTGGGCTACCCCGGTGCGCCATTTCATGCGCACCGCGGCCGAGGATACCGAGGTCGCGGGGCAGAAGATCGCCAAAGGCGAGCAGGTCGCGATCCTGTACCTCTCGGCCAATCGCGACGAACGCGCGTTCGATGCGCCCGACGAGTTCCGGATCGAACGCAATCCCAACCGCCACCTCGGCTTCGGCTATGGCGCGCACCATTGCCTGGGGCGCATTCTGGCCGAAATGGAGGTCGAGTCGCTGTTCCGGGAAATCGCGCTGCGCGTCGAGACCATCGAACTGGCGGGCGAACCCGAATGGGTGAAAACCAATCACACCGGCGGGCTCAAGCACCTGCCGCTGCGCGTAACCATGAAGGCATGACCATGACATCACTTGAAGCCCGCATCGATCGCCTGGAATCGCTCGACGCGATCCGCCAGCTGCCCGCCAGGTACGCCCTTGCGCTCGACATGCGCGACATGGACGCGATGGTCAGCCTGTTTCCCGCCGACGTGCGGGTGGGCAAGGATGCAAGCGGCCGCCAGGCACTGCGCGCCTACATGGACCGTACGCTGCGCTCGCCCTTCACCGGCACCTCGCACCACATTGGCGGCCACGTGATCGAGTTCGACGATCCCGATCACGCCCACGGCGTCGTCTATTCCAAGAACGAGCACGAAACCGGCGACGAATGGGTCATCATGCAGATGATGTATTCGGACGATTACGTGCGGGCCGATGGCCGCTGGTACTTTGCCCGCCGCCTGCCGCTCTACTGGTACGCCACCGATCTCAACAAGCCGCCGGTGGGCGAGAACAAGATGCGCTGGCCGGACACCGAATGGGTGGAAGGCAACTTCCACAAGCTGTTCCCAAGCTATGCCGAATTCTGGGCGCGCGAAGGCGACCACGGCGGCCCGGTGGCCGAACCGGCGCCGCTGGAAAAGTTCCTGGAAACCATGCGCCGGGGCGCGGCGGCGCCCAAGGTGAAGGTCCGCGCGGACTGAGACTTCAGAAGAAGTAGCTTGCCCCATTGGCGACGAGTACCGAGCCGTTCACATAGCTCGCCTCGTCGCTGGCGAGGAAGGCGACCGATGCGGCGATTTCCGCCGGGTCGGCCATCCGCCCCAGCGGCACCGAGGCTTCCATCGAGGCGATCCATTCGGCCGGGATGCCCTGCATCACCGGGGTGTTGGTCGGCCCCGGCGCGACGGCATTGATCCGGATCCGGCGCGGGGCCAGCTCGCGCGCCAGCTGACGCGTCAGGCCGATCACGGCGGCCTTGCTGGCGCAGTAGTGGGCGCTGCCTTCGCCCGACTGGGCGCTGGTCGAACTGAGCACGACGATCGAACCGGGATTGCCGTCCTCTGCCAGCACGCGGGCGAATTCGCGGCAGAGGTAGAAGGTGCCGTTGAGATTGACCGCGAGGACCGCCGCCCAGCCAGCGTCTTCCATGTGGATCAGCTGGTCGACGATCACCTCGGACTTGCCGCTCTCCGCCAGTTCGGCGTTACGCCGGGCCATGGCGCCGTAAAACTGCTCCGACCCGTCATTGGGTGCCTGGCCGATCCCGGCATTGGCGACCGCGATGTCGAGCCGCCCGAAGGCCTCTCGCGCGGCCTTGACCGCCGCGGCGACCGATGCCGAATCCGCTACGTTGCAGGCCAGCGCCAACGTCGCCCCGCTCTCCGCCGCAGCCTCGGCGCTGAGGTCCACCGCCGCGACCTGCGCGCCGTCGGCCATCAGCCGCGCGACGATCGCCGCGCCGATGCCGCGACCCGCGCCGGTGACGATGGCGGCGCGTCCCGCCAGCCGTCCGCTCATTCCGCGTTGCTCCCGGTCATGTCCTGCGCGGCGAGGTAGCCGAAGGTCAGCGCCGGGCCGATGGTCACGCCCGCGCCGGGATAGCTTTCGCCCATCGCCGAAGCCGCGCTGTTGCCGATGGCGTAGAGGCCGGGGATCGGCTTGCCGTCCGCGCCCAGCACCCGCGCCCTGGGATCGGTGGTCAGGCCGCCATTGGTCCCAATGTCGCCGGGATAGATCGGCATGGCATAGAACGGCCCCTTGCTCAGCGGGCGCAGGCAGGGGTTGGGGGCCACGCGCGGATCGCCGTACATCTTGTCATAGGCTGCCTCGCCCCGGTGGAAATCGGGATCCTCGCCCTTGGCCGCATAGTCGTTGAAGCGGCTGACAGTGGCTTCCAGCGCGGCTGGATCGACGCCCATCGCCTCGGCCAGTTCGGCGATCGTGCGGCCCTTCTTGAGGATCGTCTTGACCATGCCGTTCTGCGCCCAGTCGGGCACCAGCGGATAGACCGGGCCGACCGGATAGCTGTGGCGATAGGTGTGATCGAACACGAACCAGCTGGGGCTGGCATCGCCATGCTCGCGCTGGCGGCGGGCCATCTGCTGGCCGACTATGTGATAGGACGCCGCCTCGTTGAGATAGCGGGTGCCCGACTGGCTGACCATCATGCAGCCCGGCAGGGCGCGCTCGATGGTGCAGAGGCGGCCCCGGTCCTCGCCCGGCACGTAGAACACCGGGGCGGCCCAGGCCGACTGCATGTTCATCGTGCCCGCGCCAATGGCCTGCCCGGCGCGGATCGCGTCGCCGGTGTTGCCACTGGTCCCGCCCGAAAAGAGCGCCTTGGGATAGAGCGGCGCATGCTCGTCGCGCATCGCCTGGTTCTTGTCGAACCCGCCGGCGGCGAGGACCACGCCCTTGCGCGTGGCGATCCGCAGCACCTTGCCCTGATGCCGCACCAGCGCGCCGACGACCTTGCCGTCTTCCTCCACCAGCCCTTCCAGCGGGCTCTTCAGCCACAGCGGAACGCCCGCCTGGTTGAGCGCCAGCCTGAGGCCTCCCGCCAGCGCATTGCCCAGCGTCAGCCGCCGGTCCTTGCGCGAGGTGAAGCGGAACGGCCAGTCCAGCCAGTAGCGCAGCAGGCTCTTGGCGAGGTGCGTGAACCACCCGGGGCCGCGGAACAGCAGCAGGTAGGTCTCGTCGAAATGCCAGTTGAGATAGCCGAACAGCGATGCCGCGGGCGAGGCGAAGCGCAGCGTGCGCACGTCGTCGCCCAGCTGCTTGCCGTCGAGCGGCAGCGGCATGTGGGTGCGATAGCCGGTGGGAGATCCGCCCGGATTTTCGGCATGGTAATCGGGGTAGGGGAAGGCGTGGTATTCAAGCGGCGTATTCGCGCCCATCCAGCGCAGCATCTTCGCCGCGTTCTCGACATAGGCGCGGATGTTGTCGTCCGGCACGTTGTCGGCCGAGAGCGCGCGGACATAGGTGAAGGCATCCTCCACCTTGTCGTTGAAACCCGCCTCTGCGGCCTGATCGCTCGCCGGAATCCAGATGCCCGCGCCCGAAGTGGCAGAGGTTCCGCCCCACAGCGCTTCCTTCTCGACGATCAGGACGTCGGCATGGTTCTTCGCCGCGACCAGCGCCGAAAGCATCCCGCCTGCGCCGGAACCGACGACGAGGACGTCGACTTCCCTGTCCCAGTTCCCGCTCATCCCTGCGTCTCCCCTCAGGACGGAATGTAGAGCTGCACCGACTTGCCGCCGTCAACCGGCAGCGCGACGCCGGTGATGTAGCTGGCCGCGTCGGAGAGCATGAACACGATCGCCTCGGCCAGTTCCTCGGGCCGCCCGCCGCGCCCCATCGGGATCGCTTCGGCGGTCTTGGCGGCGAGTTCGGGAGCCTTCTCGGCGAAGTCGAGCGTGGCGGCGGTGTTGACCTGCCCCGGCACGATCGCGTTGACCCGCACGCCCTGACGCGCGCCTTCCATCGCCGCGACGGCGGTGAACTGAATGAGCGCGGCCTTGGAGGCGGAGTAGCTGGAATAGTTCGCCATCGCCCGGATCGCGGTGGTGGAGGAGATGTTGACGATCGAGCCCTTGCCCTGCGCCGCCATCACCTTCATCGCCGCCTTGGTGCCAACGAACACGGCGTCGGCATTGACCGCGAAGTCCTTGCGCCAATGGTCCAGCTTGAGCCGGCTGATCGGGGCGTAGTGGGTCGACATGGCGTTGTTGACCAGCATGTCGAGCCGCCCGTGCCGCGCGGCGACATCTTCGATCAGTGCCTCGAACGCCGGAAAGTCGGTCACGTCGAGCTGGACGGCCTCGATCCTGCCGCCCTCTGCTTCGATCTGCGCCTTTGCGCTGTCGAGCAGTTCCTGCCGCCGCCCGCAGATGACGACCTGAGCCCCGCGCCGCGCGAGCAGCGCTGCGGTGGCGAGGCCGATGCCGTCGCTGCCACCGGTGACGATGGCGACCTGGCCGCTGAGATCCTGGCTCATGCCCTCTCCTGATTCCCTTTTGCATGGTCCGGCTGATGGAGTGCCGGAATCGAAACGCAATTGACGTAGTTATGGCGCCTGTGTCAACCTAATGCGTAATTCAATAACGATCAAATTACGAATCTAGTGGGTTGAGGGCGTGAAATGACCGATCTTTCCGGCAAGGTGGCACTGGTAACCGGCGCAGGGCAAGGGGTGGGGCAGGGTATTGCCCTTGCGCTCGCCGCCGCAGGTGCAAGGGTTGCGGTCACCGGGCGCACGCTGGCCAAGCTGGAGCAGACCTGCGCGCTGATTGCGGAGCGCGGGGGCGAGGCGCTGGCAGTAGCGGGCAACGTCAAGAATGCGGCCAGTCTCGCCGACATGGTTGCGGCCACGGTGGAGCGCTTCGGCGGGCTCGACATCCTGGTCAACAACGCGCAGGAAGTCCCGAACGGAAAGCTGGAGGACGTCAGCGACGAAGCCTTTCTGGCCGGGTTCGAATCCGGACCGCTGGCCACCTTCCGGCTGATGAAGCTGGCCCGTCCGCTGCTGGCGGCGCGCGGCGGGGGCGTGATCGTCAACCTTGCATCCTCGGCCGGGATCCGCTGGGACATGAGCGGATACGGCGCCTACGGCGCGGTCAAGCAGGCGACCCGCGTGCTGACCCGCGCGGCGGCGGCGGAATGGGGGCGGCAGAACATCCGCGTGCTGTCCATCGCCCCGCACGCCGAAAGCCCGGGCCTCAAGTGGTGGATCGCCAACAACGCGGAAGAGGCCGAGGCATTCTTCCGCACCATCCCGCTGGGCCGGATCGGCAAGCTGGAAGAGGACATCGGCCGCGCCGTGGCGGCGCTGTGCTCCAGCGACATGGCCTATCTCACCGGCGCGACCATCCCGCTCGATGGCGGGCAGGCGAATTTCGACTGACTCTATCGACGTGACCCCGGCCGGCCAATACACCTTCCCGCTGGCCGCCTGCGCGGATTGTCGCGGCTGAACGACAATCGCCGTCATTTGCGTAGTAAATGAAGGTTTGAAATTCGCAAAACATCGCCTATTGACGAAATGGGCACGCTAATGCGTCGAATCGAGGGAGAGGATATGGCAGCGGCAAAAGTCGCGCTCGTTACCGGGGCGAGCAGGGGCGCGGGGCGCGGGATCGCGCGCGGCTTCGGGGAACTGGGCTACACTGTTTACGTCACCGGCCGCACTGTCACACCGGGTGATGCCAGGGGCTGGGACGGCACGGTCCTGCCCGGCACTGTCGCTGAAACCGCAGCGGAAGTGACCGCCGCCGGGGGCAAGGGCATTGCCGTGATGTGCGATCATGCCGACGACGCGCAGGTTGCCGCGCTGTTCGAGCAGATCGAGCGCGAGCAGGGCCACCTCGACGTGCTGGTCAACAACGCCACCTATATCCACCACCAGCTGATCGAGAAGAAGCCCTTCTGGGAGAAGGATCTCGACGCGGTGAAGATCCTCGATGTCGGGCTGCGCTCGGCCTATGTCGCCAGCTGGCACGCGGCGCGGCTGATGGTGAAACAGGGCTTCGGCACGATCGCCTTCGGATCGTCGTTCGGCGGTTCGTGCTACATGCATGGGCCGGCCTATGGCGCGCAGAAGGCCGGGGTCGACAAGTTCGCCCACGACATGGAGCATGACCTGCGCGGCACCGGGGTCATCGCAGTGTCGATCTGGATGGGGCCGCTGGTCACCGAACGTTCGTTGATCGCGCGCGAGACCAATCCGGAACAGTACGAGGGTTTCATCGAGACGGCGGAAAACCCTGAGTTCACCGCCCACATCGTCGATGCCATCTCGCGCGCCCCGAACCGTGACGAGCTGTCCGGCCAGACCCTGATCGCCGCAGAGATCGCGCGCGAACTGGGCGTGACCGACCGGGGCAACGAACGTCCGTCCTACCGCGAGATGCTCGGCAGCCCGCGTCCGAAGAACCCGGCGGCGGTCTACTGACATGGCAGAGCAATTCCACCTTGCCGACCTGTTCGAGACGGTCGCGCGGACGGTGCCGGACCGGCTTGCCGTCATTGGCGACAGCGCGCGGCTGACCTTCGCGGAATTGAACGAGCGCGCCGACCGGCTGGCCGCAGGTCTTGCCGCGCAGGGCGTGGGGCGCGGCGATGCGGTGGGGCTGTATCTCCACAACAGCCCGGCATACCTTGAAGGCTTCATCGCCGCCTGCAAGCTGGGCGCGGTGCCCTATAACGTCAATTACCGCTACCGCGCGGAAGAGCTGCGCTATCTCTTCGCCAATGCCGACAGCGCGGCGGTGATCCACGGCGCCGAATTTGCGCCGATCATGCGCGAGGTGCGCGGCGAAGTCCCGACGCTGAAGGTAACCGTGGCGGTCGAGGACGGCTCGGGCGAGGATATCTCGGGTTCGGTGCCTTACGCCGATCT
>CALMJG010000160.1 GCA_937864195.1 uncultured Novosphingobium sp. | reverse complement strand
GCAGGGTCAGCGATTCGCCGCCGCGGTCCTCGAACGAATACATTTCCTTGGAGACGACATCGGTGGTCTCGCCGATCGAGCGGCTGAACACCTCGGTCTTTTCGAACACCGGCATCTCGATCCGGCGGAAACGGTAGAGCTTGCGCACCCGCTCGAAGGTTTCGACGACGTGCGCGAAAGCCTCGGCCTCTGCGCCGAAGATGTCCTGGGTGCCCCTGATCGCTTGCGGTGTGCTCATGGCATCGGCCCCTAGAGCGATTTCGAGCGGAATGAAACATTCCGCGACTCGGAAATCGCGGTCGCTCAAGGACGCGGGTCTGTCCTTCGTCGAAAAGCCCGCGCCCGGGATTGCAGGGGCGGGGAGGTGGCGGCATGAAGCTGGCATGAGCAAATACAAGACCCTGATCCTCGGCGCCGCGAGCCTGATCGCGCTGCCGATCACCGTCCTTCCCGTCCACGCCCAGAGCCAGCTGTCCGCGCCGGTGGCCGTGCCGCTGTCGCGCGAGGTGCCCGATGCCGCCGATGTGCCGTACCCCGGCGGCACCATGGGGCTGGAGATCGATGCCAGCGATACCCAGCGCGGCGTCTACCGCGTGGTCCAGACCATCCCGGTTGCGCCCGGCACCGACAAGCTGATCCTGCTGTTCCCGCAGTGGCTGCCCGGCAACCACGGCCCGCGCGGGCCGCTGGCCGAACTGGTCGACATCAGTTTCGAGGCGAACGGGCAGAAGCTGAACTGGAAACGCGACCGGGTGGAAGTGAACGCCTTTCACGTGGCCCTGCCGCAGGGGGCGAAGCAGGTGACCGCGCGCTTCCTCCACACCTCACCGCTGCAGACCAGCGAGGGGCGGATCACCATGACGCCCGAAATGCTGAACCTGCAGTGGGAGAAGATGAGCCTGTACCCCGCCGGCCATTACGTGCGGCAGATCAAGGTCAGGCCCACCGTGACCCTGCCCGATGGCTGGACGGCGGCGACCGCGCTGGACGGCGTTACCCGTTCGGGCAACCGCTGGTCCTGGGCCGAAACCAATTACGAGGTGCTGGTCGATTCGCCGATCTTCGCGGGCAAGTATTTCCGCAAGTGGGATCTGGGCCAGAAGGTCACGCTCAACGTCGTGGCCGACAAGCCCGAGCAGCTGGACGCCACGCCCGCTCAGATCGAGCTGCACCGCAACCTTGTCACCGAGGCGCGGCTGGCCTTCGGCGCCAACCATTTCGACCACTACGAATTCCTGCTCGCGCTGACCGACCGCATGGGGTCGATCGGGCTGGAGCACCATCGTTCCAGCGAGAACCAGCTGGAACCCGGCGCCTTTACCGAGTGGGACAAGTACGAATGGGACCGCAACCTGCTGCCCCACGAATATGCCCATTCCTGGTCGGGCAAGTTCCGCCGCCCGGCGCGGCTGTGGACGCCGGATTACCGCCAGCCGATGCAGGGGGATCTGCTCTGGGCCTATGAAGGGCAGGACCAGTTCTGGGGACTGGTGCTGGCCGCGCGCTCCGGCCTGCAGGGCAAGGACATGGTGCTGGGGATGCTGGCCAACTGGGCGGGCAATTTCTCCGAACAGCCGGGCCGCCGCTGGCGGTCGGTCGAGGATACCGGCTTCGATCCGGTCTTCGCCGCGCGCAAGGCCAAGCCCTATGCCTCGCTGGCCCGCAGCGAGGACTATTATACCGAAGGCGCGCTGGTCTGGCTGGAAATCGACCAGATCATCCGCCGCGAAACCGGCGGCAAAAAGAGCATCGACGATTTCGCCCGTGCCTTCTTCGGGATGCGCGATGGCGACTGGGGGCAGCTGACCTTCGAGCAGAAGGACGTGGTTGCCACGCTCAACAGCGTCCTCCCGCGCGACTGGGAAAGCTTCCTGGACGAACGCTTCAACCAGCCCGGCCAGCCCGCGCCCGTGCGGGGCATCGAGGCGGGCGGTTACCGCCTGGCCTGGAAGGAAGAGCCTAATCCCTATGACAAGGCCCGCATGGCCGATGCCAAGAACCTGGTCCTGACCTATTCGCTGGGCACCACCCTGGACAAGGACGGCAAGGTGACGGCGGTGCAGTGGGACAGCCCGGCCTTCAACGCCGGGATCGTGACGGGATCGAAGATCGTCGCGGTGGGCGGCACGGCTTATGATGCGGACGGGCTTCGCAAGGCGATCACTGCCGCCAAGGCAGGCGGCGGGATCGAGCTGCTGGTCCAGCGCGGCGACCGCTTCCAGACCGTGAAGGTGGACTATCGCGGCGGCCTGCGCTGGCCGTGGGTGGAACGCGCCGCGCCGGGAACCGCGCCGACGGGCCTCGATCGCCTGCTGCTGCCGCTGCGCGCCGCCGCGCCCGCGAAGCCGGCGAAATGAGCGGGCCGGGCGGGGCCGGCGCGGTCGCGCGGATGGCTCCGCCCCGCTTTGTCCTGTTCGTCGCGGTGACCGCGCTGGTGGCCGGGGCGTGGCACGCCCTGTACGCCGCCCCGCTGGCCGACGCGTTGGTGACCGGGTTCGACGCCGGCGCGCTGGTGTTCATCGCCGCCCTGCTGCCGCTGCGGCGCGACCACACGGCGGCGGAAATGCGCCGCCATGCCGCGCGCAACGATGCCAATCGCGGCTGGGTGCTGGCGATCACCGCGCTGGTCAGCCTGACCCTGCTGGCCGCGATCGCCGCCGAACTGCCGGCGGCGCGGCAGGGCGATGGGCTGGCGCTGGCCAAGCTGATCGTGACCCTGGGGCTGGCCTGGTGCTTCACCAACCTGGTGTTCATGCTCCACTATGCGCACATGCACTATTCGCCCGACCCGGCGAGCGGTCGCGATGCGAAGGGGTTCGAGTTTCCGGGCACGGCAGAGCCGGACTACCGCGATTTCCTGTACTTCGCCTTCACCGCAGGCATGAGCTTCGCCGCCTCGGACGTCGACGTGACACGCGGTGCGGTGCGCCAGATCGTGGTGGCGCATTCGCTGCTGTCGTTCGTGTTCAACATCGGCGTGCTGGCCTTCAGCATCAACGTGCTGGCAGGCGGAGCGTTGTAATCCGCCTGCCAGCGGTGCGGACAGGCCGTCCGGCCTGTCCTTGCAACACCAGCCCGCTCCCCCGGCCCGACCAGGCCAAGCTATCGACGGACGTCGATAGCGCACCAGGCAAGGACTCGCGGCGGCCTGTCGCAGACTGCCACCGGTCCCGGGTCAGGCCCGGGACGACGCATAGCCGCGCATCCCCCGCAAATTCCTCTCCAAACCATGTTGCGGCGCAGCACTGCGCCCGCTAAGGGCGCTGCCCATGCGTATCGACATGATCCCCGTTGGCGATAATCCGCCCGACAGCCTCAACGTCATCATCGAAGTGCCCGTCGGCGGCGAGCCGGTGAAGTACGAATTCGACAAGGAATCGGGGGCCTTGTTCGTCGACCGCATCCTGCACACCCCCATGCGCTATCCGGCGAATTATGGCTTTGTGCCCCACACGCTGTCGGACGACGGCGACCCGCTCGACGCGCTGGTCATCGCCCGCTCGCCCTTCGTCCCGGGCTGCGTGGTGCGGGCCCGCCCGGTTGGCGTCCTGAACCTTGAAGACGAACACGGCGGCGACGAGAAGCTGATCTGCGTGCCGGTCGATTCGACCTTCCCCTATTATTCCGATGTCGGCGAGCGCAAGGATCTGCCCTCGATCGTGCTCCAGCAGATCGAGCACTTCTTCACCCACTACAAGGATCTCGAAGCCGAAAAGTGGGTGCGGATCGGCAAGTGGGGCGATGCCGCCGATGCCAAGCGCGTCGTGCTGGAATGCATCGAGCGCTACAAGAAGTCGAAGGAGGCCTGAGGCCGCCTTCGTCCGTTTTCCCCCCTCCCGCAAGCGGGAGGGGAATTGACGAGCCGCGCTTTCGCGCGGCTTTTCATTTTAATCTCCGGCCACCGTCATTCCATCGATCCGAATCGTCGGCACGTTGACGCTGCGGTGCCATTCCAGATCGTTCGCGACCGAAAGGTGCGCGAACATCTCGATCAGGTTGCCCGCCACGGTGAACTCCGCCACCGGCCCGGCGATCTCGCCCCTGACGATCCGGAAGCCCGAGGCGCCCCGGCTGTAGTCGCCGGTCACGCCGTTGACGCCGTGGCCGATCAGTTCGGTCACCAGCACCCCGTCCTCGATGTCCGCGATCAGCTCTGCCACGGTCACGCTGCCGGCCGCCAGATGCAGGTTGCTGGGCGATACGCCCGGCGCGCCGCCATGGCCGCGCACCGCGTGGCCGGTGGGCGCGCGGCCCAGCTGGCGGGCGGCGGCGCTGTCCATCAGCCAACCGGTGATCCGTCCGTCCTCGACCAGGTTGCGCCTGGCGGTTGGCAGGCCCTCGCCATCGAACGGGCGCGAGATCAGCCCGCGCGGGCGCAGCGGATCGTCGGTGATGGTGATGCCGGGGGCGAAGATCTGCTCGCCTTCCTTGTCCAGCAGGAAGCTGGAGCGCCGCGCGATCGCGCTGCCCGAGATCGCGCCCGCGAAATGGCCGACCAGCGAGCCGCCGACGCGTGGATCGAACACCACCGGCATCGATCCGCTTTTCAGGCGGCCGGGATTGAGGCGGGCGACGGTGCGTTCCCCCGCCAGCTTGCCGATTTCGTCGGGCGAGATCAGGTCTTCGCCGTGATGCGCGCTGCGCCAGGCATAGTCGCGCTGCATCCCCGCGCCTTCGCCGGCGATCACCGATGCGGACAGCGCCCGCCCGGTGCCGCCATAGGCACCCGCGAAGCCGTGGCTGGTGGCGAGCGCGAAGGCGCGCTTGCTGGCGCTGGCGCTGCCGCCTTCGCTGTTGGTCACGCCCGCCACGGCGCGCGCGGCATCCTCGGCGGCCAGTGCCTGCTCGCGCAACTCCTCCGGGGTCGGCTCGTGCGGGTCGCTGAGGTCGAGATCGGGGAAGGGCCCCCGGCTCAGCAGTTCCTCGGCGGCAAGGCCGGCATAGGGGTCTTCCGGCGCGGCGCGGGCCATGGCCACGGCGCGCTCCGCCAGTTCGCCCAGCGCCGCGTCCGACAGGTCGCTCGATCCGATCGAGGCCGAACGGCTGCCGACGAAGACGCGCAGGTCAAGGTGTTCGCTTTCCGACCGCTCGACATCTTCCAGCAGGCCGAGGCGGATCGAGACGCTTTCCGATGCGCCGCCGGAATAGACCGCATCGGCGGCATCGGCACCGGCACGGCGGGCGCGTTCGACCAGGGCCTGGGCGCGGTCGAGGGCTTGGTCGGGGGAAAGCATTGCGTCAGGCACTCCGGATCAGGGAGTGCCGACTTAGGGAGCCGGATGCGAAAGGGCAATCAGGCCGGTGCATTCGGCATGAGGGTGAGGCGAGGGTGGCCGGAGCTGGCCCGGTGCGGATCGTCAGCCGAAGGCCAGGGCCAGCAGCTTGAACACGCCGGTCAGCAGGAACGGCAGGCCGATGGCCAGTGCCCACAGCCACATCCGGTCGCGGCGATAGCAGGCGGCGAATTCGGGATCGGCGGCCTGTTCGTCGTTCAGCCGGTTCCAGCGCTTTTCAAAGCGGCGGCAGGCCGGGATGATCGCGGCGACCAGCACGACCAGCGCGAAATAGGGCAGGATCGAGCCGCCCTTGCCGTGGAGCGCGCCCATGGTCATGAAAATCTGCAGCGCGGTATAGACCAGCAGCGCATAGGCGATGTTGTCGCTCATCCGCTTGCGCCAGTCGCGCGGCCTGACCTGCGAAGGCTGTGCGTGTGAAACAAAATTGTCCCAGGCTTTTGCCATGGTCTGCGTCCCCTCTAATCCCGAATCGGAGTAAATCACCGATGCGGCGGGCAGGCAAGCCCCGTTTACCGTAAGGGAAGGGGCGATGCGCTGGCCCGCACCATGCACGAAACCTGCCAGTTCCTCCGCGCCCGCTTGCCGAGCGCGCCGAACCCGCCTAAATCCCGGGCCATGCCCGATACTGCAAGCCTTGCCGAAGCGCGCACCGCCGCCGTCCAGCCGATCCCGCAAGGCGGGCTGGAAGTGATCTCGATCGCCAAGAGCTATGACAAGCGCGCGGTGCTGACCGATATCTCGCTGTCGATCGGCAAGGGCGAAGTGCTGGGCCTGCTTGGCCCCAACGGCGCGGGCAAGACCACCTGCTTCTATTCGATCATGGGGCTGGTCCGGCCGGATTCGGGCCGCATCCTGATGGACGGGG
>CALMJG010000159.1 GCA_937864195.1 uncultured Novosphingobium sp. | reverse complement strand
GAGCGCAGGCGGCAGACCTCGAACAGCTTGCGGGTCTGCGGCTCGATGCCCTTGGCCGCGTCGATCACCATGATCGCGGAATCGACCGCCGTCAGCGTGCGGTAGGTGTCTTCGGAAAAGTCCTCGTGCCCAGGGGTGTCGAGCAGGTTGAAGGTGATTCCGTCCTTTTCGAAGGTCATCACCGACGAGGTGACAGAGATCCCGCGCTGCTGCTCGATCTTCATCCAGTCCGAACGCGCCCGCCGCGCCGCGCCGCGTGCCTTGACCTCGCCCGCAAGGTGGATCGCCCCGCCCTGCAGCAGCAGCTTTTCGGTCAGCGTGGTCTTGCCCGCGTCAGGGTGCGAGATGATGGCGAAGGTGCGGCGATTGGACATGGAGCGCGCGCATAGCCGGGCGGGCTGGCAAGGCCAAGCGGATAAGGGCGAGGGCGCGATGTCGACCCGGATCGACTCCGGGACGACGCAGGTGGAGAGGTCAGCCCAGCCCGTCGCGCAGCAGGGCATTGGCGATGGCGGCGACCCGCTCAAGGTCCGCCTCGCCGTCCATCACTCCGAAGCGCAGCCCCAGGAACACGTTCATCCCCATGATCGCCCAGGCGTGGACCTCGTCCGGCTCCACCGCCAGTTCGCCCCGCGCGCGGGCCGCCTGGAGCCGTTCGAGGATGCGGGTGGCGGTGGTGACATAGTGGGCGCGCCAGTCTTCCGGGGCGACGAATTCGGCTTCGTCGATGATCCGGTAGATTTCCTTGTTGTGGCGGGCAAAGTCGAGAAAGGCGTGGAGCGCGGCGCCTTCACCCTCCACCGCCCCGCGCTGTTCCTCCAGGTGTTCGCGCAGCACCGGGCCGACATGATCGCGGACCTTGCCCGACATATCGGCCACCAGCGCCTTGAACAGCGCCTCCTTGGATTCGAAATAGGTGTAGAAGCTGCCCAGCGCCACGCCGGCGCGGATCGTGATCGATACGATCGAGCTTTCGTGAAAGCCCTTCTCGCCGAACTCCGCGGCGGCTGCATCGAGAATCGCGCGCTGGGTCCGCCGCCCACGCTCGGTGCGCGGCACGCGCGGCACGCGCGGCACGCGTGGCGCTGCGCTTCCGTCCATGGGTTTCCCCTTGCTTCGCCCCGGCTGCTGCCGGGCGACTGTTGCCGCCCTGCCACGTTCAGTCACTTTTGTCGCTCCCCAATCCCTCGACCAGCATAGCGGAGTTGAAAGTTGGTTCAACTTTTAATAGAGGCATTCCACGACCGGGAGCGAGGAGGCTTCCGGGAATAACGTTTTCCAGGGAGGGTCTCTGCCATGCGTGCCCACGCACTTCTCAGCCGTACGTCGCTGATCGCCAGCGCCATTATCAGCCTTACCGCCGTTCCCGCCTTTGCGCAGGACAGCGCCGGCACCACCGCCAGCGAGGACGAGGGCGCGATCGTCGTGACCGCCCGCCGCCGCGAGGAAAACCTGGTCGACGTGCCGATCGCGATCTCGGCGATCTCGGGCGATCAGCTCGCCGCCAAGGGTGCGATGGACATCACCGCCCTGGCCGAGACCGTTCCCAACGTGACGCTGGAAGCCAGCCGCGCCACCAACTCCACCCTGTCCGCCTTCATCCGCGGCGTCGGCCAGCAGGATCCTGTCTCGGGCTTCGAACAGGGCGTCGGCATCTACCTTGACGACGTCTACCTCAACCGCCCGCAGGCTGCCGTGCTCGACATCTATGACGTCCAGCGCATCGAAGTGCTGCGCGGCCCGCAGGGCACGCTCTATGGCCGCAACACGGTCGGCGGCGCGGTCAAGTACGTGACCAAGCGCCTGGACGACGTGGCCCACGTTTCCGCCCGCGCCACCTATGGCAGCTATGACCAGGCGGACGGCGTGATCACCGCCAGCGCCCCGATCGGTTCGGGCGTGATCCGCGTCGGCGGATCGGTCGCGCGGCTTTCGCGCGGCGGGTTCGGCACCAACCTGACCACTGGCCAGGAAAACTACAACAAGGACGTCTGGGCCGCGCGCGGCACCCTGGAAGTCCACGCGACCGATTTCTTCGCGCGCGTGTCGGGCGACTACACCAAGGACAACTCGCTGCCGCGCGGCGGCCACCGCCTGATCCCGGCGCAGCAGTCGGTCGCCCCGGTGCTGGCGGATGTCTATGACACCCGCGGCGCGCTCAACACGCCCAAGCAGGAAGTGAAGGCCTGGGGCACCTCGCTGTTCATGGAAGGCCAGCCGGCCGACTGGCTGACGATGCGCTCGATCACGTCCTACCGCAAGGACGACTCGACCAGCCCGATCGACTTCGACGCGCTGCCCAGCGCCGACCTCGACGTGCCGGGGATCTACAGGAACGACCAGTTCAGCCAGGAAGTCCAGGCGCTGTTCAGCTCTGACCGGATCAACGGCCTGGTCGGCATCTACTACCTCCACGCCAATGCGCTGACCCAGTTCGAATCGCGACTCTACACCACGGCGCCGGGCTTTGCCGCCTATACCAACGCCGACATCAAGACCGACACCTTCGCCGCCTTCGCCGACTTCACGGTCGACGTGACGGACCAGCTGAAGCTGTCGATCGGCGGACGCTACACCTATGACCAGCGCAGCGCCTACATCCTGCGGCAGAACTACATCGGCGGTGGTTCGTCGGTGTTCGGCAGCACCGAAGTGCTGTTCGGCGCCGCGCAGACCGACTTCCGCGGGCAGAGCGAGTTCCGCAAGTTCACCCCGAAGATCGCGGTCAACTACCAGCCGACGCCTGACAGCAACATCTACGCCTCGTTCACGCAAGGGTTCAAGGGCGGCGGGTTCGATCCGCGCGGTGTGGGCATCAACGCGGTCGACCTCAACAACGACGGTGTGAAGTCGCAGGCGGAAATCGCCAGCTTCCTCAGCTTCCGCCCCGAAACGGTCGACAGCTACGAAGTGGGCTACAAGGCGGACCTGTTCGACCGCCGCGTCTACATCGCGCTGGCCGCGTTCTACATGGACTACACCGACGTCCAGATCCCTGGCTCGGTCGCCTGCAACGCCGGCGGCGTCGCCACCTTCTGCGGCGTGGTCTCCAACGCGGGCAAGGCGCGCATGAAGGGCTTCGAACTCGAAACCCGCGCCAAGCTGCTCCAGACCGATACCGGCACGCTGACCTTCACCGGTTCGCTGGGCTACATCGATGCCGAATACACCAAGTACATCACCAACATCGGCAACGTGCCGACCGACGTTGCCGCGTTCCGCAAGGTGCAAAACACCCCGGCCTGGTCGGGCAGCGCCAGCCTGGATTACGCGATGGATCTGGCGGGCGGCACGCTGAACCTCAACGGCGGGATGTCGTTCAAGAGCAAGACCTACCAGTTCGAGGTGCCCAACCCCTACCTCGACCAGCCGGCCTACCAGCTGTTCGACGCCAGCATCGTTTATCGCGCACCGGATAATCGCTGGTCGCTGGGCGTGTTCGGCAAGAACCTGACCGACAAGCGCTACAAGACCTCGGGCTACACCTTCATGGCCGCCAACGCGACCACCGGTGCGCTGACCACCACCTCGACCGGGGCACTGGTTCCGGCGCTGGGTAAGGAAGGCGTGCTGACCGCGTTCTACGGCAACCCGCGCCAGATCTTCGTGACCGGCACGATCAACTTCTAAGCACTCTTCCCTCTTCCTCCCTGCCGCCCCCGCACCACCCGGTGCGGGGGCGTCTTTTTGTCCGCCTTATGGCGGTGCGGGAAGCCCGTCCGGGCTTCCCTGGCCTTGCCGGCCCACTCCCCCGGCCCGACCACCCATTCATGGTACTCTGTGGGTGGTCGGGCCGGGGGAGTGGGCCGGCAAGGCCAAGCTTTCGACGGATGTCGAAAGCGCACCCGACAAAAGACTCGCCGGGGGAGCAGGCTGGTGTGGCAAGGAAGGCCCGGATGGGCTTCCCGCACCGCCGCGAGGCGAAAAAATCCCCTACTTCAGCCGCTTCAGGATCACGTAAACCGCCCCTGCCCCGCCGTGGCGGCGGTGGGCGCCGCGCACGGCGGCGATGCGCGAGGCGTGGGGGCCGGCGGCCAGCCAGTCGATCAGCTTGGCGCGAATCGCGCCGCGCCGGTCGCCGCGATCGGCGGCCTCTGCCGCCCGGGGCAGTCCGGTGATGACCAGCACCACCCGCGCCCGCTGGGCCATCGCCAGTGACAGTCCGTGATCCAGCCGCGAATGCGCGGCGGCCAGACTGTGGCCGTGGAGGTCCAGTGTGAAATCCGGATCGATCCCGGTACGCGTCAGTTTCTTTTCCCACGAGGCATCGAGCCCGTGCCGGTCAAGCGCGCGCGGATCGGCCGGGCGCGGGACCGGAGGCGGAAGCGGCACGGGCACCCGCCCCTTCGGACGCGGCGCCGGCGGCGGAGCGAGGACGGCGGCGGCAGGCACCGCCGCCGGCGCGGACTTGGGCTGAGGATGGAGCGGGCGCACCGTGCGGGCGACGCGCGTCCACAGGTCCACCTCCTCGGGCGTCAGGCCGCGCTGCCGGCGCATCAGTGGCCCTTCAGCCGCTCAAGCGCACCGCGCGGCAGCAGGATCATGGCCTGCCCGCGCGCCGCCATGCCACCGGCAATGATCGCGGCATCTTCGCCCGCGCCCCAGAAGGTGTCAAAGCGGTTGGCGCCGCGGATCGCGCCGCCGGTGTCCTGCGCGATCCATAGCCCGCTTGCCTCGGCCCGGTCGAGCGCCAGCCAGACCGGCGCGCCCAGCGGCACGAAGGCGGGATCGGCCGCCACGCTTGCGCGCGGGCGCACCGGCACGCCCAGCGAGCCGAGGGGGCCGTCGCCGATCACCTCTCGGAAGAACACGTAACTGCGGTTCTCGCGCATCAGCGCGCGGCCGGCCTCGGGATTGTCGCGCAGGTAGCGCTTCAGCCCCTGCATCGATCCGGGATATTGCCCGGGCGCGCTGCCCAGCAGCCCGCGCTGGTTCAGCAGCTTGCCAATCCCGGTATAGGGATGGCCGTTGCGCCCGGCATAGCCGATCCGGATCACGCTGCCGTCAGGCGCGCGCAGCCGGCCTGAGCCCTGGACCTGGAGGAAGAACAGCTCGACCCGGTCCGCCACCCAGGCGATTTCCAGTCCCTTGCCCGCCAGCGCCCCGTCCTCGATCCCGGCGCGGTCGAAATAGCTCACGAAGCTGCCCTCGGCGTCGTAACGCCCCCATGGCTGGGTGCCGCGATCGGTCGGCGCCGCGTGTTCCGTCCGCGCCTGCGCCAGGTCGGCGGGGACAGCGTAGACCGGCACGTCGAAACCCGGCTGCCTCTGCCGCACGCCGGCGATCTCGGGCTCGTAATATCCGGTCGCGAAGGCGCTGCCCGGTCCGACGCGGACGGCTTCGAACAGGCTGGTGAAAAAACGCGGCGCATCCGCATTGCTCCAGCCCGCTGCCGCGGTACAGGCTTCGCGCCAGTCCTCCGGGCGCGTGAGGCCGCTGGCATCCGGCCGGACGAGCAAGCGCGGACAGCTCTCCCGGAACGAGGCGAGCGCGCGCGTTGCCTCGGCAGCGCTCAGCGGCAGGCTGGCGACGGCAGGGCCGGGCGCAACACCGGCCTGGAGCGCCGTTGCCATCGGCGGTGCGGGCGAAGCTGTCGGTGCAGGAAGCGGTACGGGTGGCGGCGCAGGAGGCGGCTCGGGCTGCGGGACGATCCGCACGCACCCTGCCAGCAGGGCAAGCGCAGCGAGCGCCGCAACCCGGCGCGGCCCCCTGCCCCCCGGCACAGGCTCAGCCCTCGTCGGTTTCTTCGAGCTGCCAGTCCGGCGTCTGCGCGCGGGTGTCGCGCACGAAGGTCCAGATGTCGCGTGCCTCGACCGCGTCGTGGAGCGAACCGGCCACGACCTGTCCTTCGGCGTTGCGGGTGACGGCGGCGATGTCGGCAGTGAAGCGTACGGTGATGCGCGCCAGCGGTGCCTGGTAGGACGCGGCGACGATTACCGCATCCTCGATCCGCACCAGCCGGTTCTCCAGCTTCTCGCCCGCCGCCTCGCGCGCGTCGATCGCGCTGGCGAAGGCCGCGTGGACGTGCGGGTCGGTCAGCGGGGCAAGTGCCTCGCGGTCGCCCTTCCAGAAGGCTTCCAGCACGATCCGGTAGGCGCCCTTCGCTCCGTCGAGAAAGGCGAGCATGTCGAACTGGCGGTCTGCCGCCGAAATTTCGCGGATGCCGCGCTCGATCGCGGGGGTCACTCCCGGCACGATCGCGCGGGGCTGCGCCTGCGCCATGCCCCGCTCGGCCATTTCGGGCCGCGCCGCGCGGGCCGGCGCCTCGCCTTTCGGTTCCAGCCGTGGCTGTTCCTCGCGCTCTGCCCGGCGACCGAGCACAGAATAGAGCCGCAGACCCAGGAAGGCCGCGATCATGGCGAGGATGACGATTTCGACGGTCTTTTCCACGTTCCAGTCCCTGCCGCAGTTGGCGGCGCAGCGTTACTCTTAAGACCAGATAGGTAGGATTGACAAATGAACAACGCGTGGACGCAGGATCACGTGCAATTTTTGCGACGAGTCTGTGGCATCCTTGCCGCCGCCGTGCGGGCCTGCTAGGCGCGCGACCAAACCGCAATTGCAGTCCATTTTCCAGACGAAGGGCAGACCGCCATGGCCGACGAAGGCAACATCATCACCGACCTGACCCAGGACGGCCCCGTGCCCAACGGAGCGGACACCCTGCCCTCGGCCGGCATCATCTCGCAGTACGTCAAGGATCTCTCGGTCGAGAATCCCAACGCCCCGGATTCGTTCCAGTGGCAGGACCCGCCGCAGATCGACGTGCAGTTCAACATCGGCGCCCGCAACCTGAGCGACGAAGTGTCGGAAGTGGAACTGAAGGTCGAGGTCCGCTCGCGCGGGCAGGCCGGAACCGCGTTCATCGTCGACCTGTCCTATTGCGCGCTGATCGGCATGCGCAACCTGGACGACGCGCAGAAGCACGCCTTCACCTATGCCGAGGCGCCGCGCATCCTGTTCCCCTTCGCCCGCCAGGTGATCGGCGATGCCGTGCGCGCCGCCGGGTTCCCGCAGCTGCTGCTGGAACCGGTCGATTTCAACGGCATCTACCTGCAGCAGCTCGCCGCGCAGCAGGACCAGGCGGTGGACGCGGAATCGCCGGCCGGCCAGGCCTGATCCCGCGCGCCCTGCTTCCGCGCTCCGGCGCTGCGCATAGGAGGGAGTGCGCATGAGCCTGATCCGCAACGTCGGCACGATCGGCGGGCTGACCGCGATCAGCCGCGTGTTCGGCTTTGCGCGCGACATGCTGCTGGCCCGCGTGCTGGGCGCGGGGCTGGCGGCTGACGCCTTCCAGCTGGCGTTCACCCTGCCCAACACGTTCCGCCGGCTGTTCGCGGAAGGAGCCTTCAGCGTCGCCTTCGTGCCGATGTACAGCCGCGCGCTGCACGGTGAAGGCGGCGAGGAAGAGGCGAACCGCTTTGCGGGCGATGTCCTGTCGGTGTTCGTCTGGGTGCTGCTGGCCTTCAGTGCGCTGGCCATGGTGTTCATGCCTGGGATCGTCTGGGCGCTGGCCAGCGACTATGCGAACGTCGCGGGCAAGTTCGAACTTTCGGTCCTGCTAAGCCGGATCACCTTCCCCTACCTGTTCTTCATCAGCCTGGTGGCGATGCTTTCGGGCCTGCTCAACGCGCGCTCGCGGTTTGGCCCGGGCGCGCTGGCGCCGGTGCTGCTGAACCTGTTCCTGATCACCGGAATCCTGACCGGCGATTACCTGCGCGGCGACAGCGGGGATGACACCGTCGTCGCCACGGCGCTGGCCGTGGCGGTCGCCATCTCGGGCATTGGCCAGTTCCTCTACCTGTGGTGGGAAACCCGCCGCGCGCAGGTGCGCCTGCACATCCGGATGCCGCGCCTCACGCCGGAAGTGAAGCGGCTGGGCCTGCTGATCCTGCCCGCGACTTTCGGCGCGGGGATCTACCAGATCAGCCAGTTCGTCGACACCTTCTTCGCCACCTCGCTGCCGCAGGGATCGCTGACCCTGCTCAAGCTGGCCGACCGGCTCAACCAGATGCCGCTGGGGATCGTCGGCATCGCGCTGGGCACGGCGATCCTGCCAATGCTGGCGCGCCACATCCACACCGGCGAGGCGGCAGAGGCGCAGCGGCTGCAATCCAGCGCCTTCGAGATCGGCACCCTGCTGACCCTGCCCGCCGCCGCCGCGCTGGCGGTTTGCGCGCCCGCGTTCTGTACGGCCTTCTTTGTGGGCGGCAAGTTCACGCCCGCCGACGGGGCGATCATGGCCCAGATCGTCGTCGCGCTGGTGGCAGGCCTGCCGGCCTATGTCATCGTCAAGATCCTCAACCCCGGGTTCTTCGCGCGCGAGGATACCCGCACCCCGGTGTGGACCGCGCTGGTATCGCTGCTGTTCAACATCGCGCTCAACCTGTGGGTGGTGCGCCAGTACGGGATCGTCGGCCTTGCGGCGGCAACGGCCTGCTCGGCCACGCTCAACTGCCTGCTGCTCTATGCCATGCTTCACCGGCGCGGCTGGTTCCGCTTCACCCTGCCGCTTGCCGGCCGGGTCGCCCGCCAGCTGATGGCGACGGCGGCGATGGCAGCCGTGCTGTGGTGGATGATGCCGCACCTCGCGGCCTATTACGGTGGGACCTGGCTGGAGCGGATCTGGTCGCTCGCCGCGCTGGTCCTGGTGGGCCTCGCGGTCTTCGCGGCGGGCGCCTTTGCCACCGGGGCGGTCGACAAGTCGGTGCTTGCCCAGCTAAGGCGGCGCCGTCAGCCCCGCACCAGGGCCGACGACGAGATCCTCGAAGTAGAGTAACATTCCATGCGCATCGTTTCCGGCATCCAGCCCACCGGCAATCTCCACCTTGGCAATTACCTGGGGGCGATCCGCAACTGGGTGCGCATGCAGGACGAGGTCGCGGCGGGCGGCGGGCAGAGCCTCTATTTCCTGGCGGACCTTCACGCCATCTCGATGCCGCACGTTCCGGCGGAACTTGCCGCCAACACCTATGAGATGACCGCCGCGCTGGTCGCCTGCGGGATTGATCCCGACAAGTCGGTGCTGTTCAACCAGACCCAGGTTCCCGCCCATGCGGAACTGCAATGGCTGCTGGCAGGCACGGCGCGCATGGGCTGGCTGAACCGCATGACCCAGTGGAAGGACAAGGCCGGCAAGAACCGCGAAGGCCAGTCGGTCGCGCTGTTCACCTATCC
>CALMJG010000158.1 GCA_937864195.1 uncultured Novosphingobium sp. | reverse complement strand
CTGATATAACCAAATCGGTTATTTCGTTTGACATCGTGACGCTCTTATGGCACAAATACGGAACATCGCGATCAACCGATTCGAAGCCGCCCCGCGCTTCGCCCCTCCCCTTCCAGCATCAGGAACCCCTGGATGAGCAAGGCGCCAACCGCGCCCGCCGCCGCTGCGCCCGCAGCGCGTGGCCGGCCGCGCACCAAACAAACCAAGCTGCCGCCGCGCCTGCGCGACGCCGAGGGCGAGGACCGCCTGAACAAGCACTGGCGCACCTATTTCCTGGCCGCGCTGGTCGAAACGTCCAACGTCACCCGCTCCGCCGAACGGGCCGGGATCTCGGTCAGCCGGGTCTACCGGGTGCGGCGCGAGCATCCCGGCTTTGCCGCCGAATGGCGCCAGGCGCTGTGCGAGGGCTACGAGAACCTGGAGATGGAACTGCTCGGCTATCTGCGCGATCCGGACGGTGGCCGAAAGATGGACGTGGCCAATGCGATCCGCCTGCTGGCCCAGCACCGCCAGTCCGTGGCGCATGAACGCGCCGCGCAGGACGACCGCAGCGAGCAGGAAGTGCTCGATTCGATCGACGCCATGATCGATTCCATGCGGGAACGCGCCGCCGCCAATGCCGCGCAGCTTCAGGGCAGCGACAATCAGGATGGGCCGGATGAGCACAGCGAGTGACAGCCGCGCAGCCTTCCTGCTGGGCCTGCCCCGGCACGAGCGCGCCGCCATGCTTGCCGCGATGGACCAGCGCCAGCACCAGTCCCTGCGCCATCACTGGCGGTTGTGGGCCCATGCCGGGCAGTTGCCGCCGCACGGCGAGTGGCTTGGCTGGCTGATCCTTGCCGGGCGCGGTTTCGGCAAGACGCGCGCCGGGGCGGAATGGGTCCGCGCCATCGCGGAAAATGATCCGCAGGCCCGGATCGCGCTGGTCGGCGCATCGCTGGGCGAAGCACGCAGCGTGATGGTGGAAGGTGACAGCGGCCTGCTGGCGCTGGCCCCGCGCGGGCGCCGCCCTCGCTTCGAGCCTTCGAAGCGGCAGTTGCGCTGGCCAAGCGGCGCGCAGGCAACGCTGTTTGCCGCCGGCGAGCCGGAAAGCCTGCGCGGGCCGCAGCACAGCCACGCCTGGTGCGACGAGATCGCCAAATGGGACAATGGCAAGGCCGAAAGCGCCTGGGACAACCTGCTGCTCGGCCTGCGGCTGGGCGAACGCCCGCAAGTGGTGGCCACCACCACCCCGCGTGCGGTGCCCTTGCTGAAGCGGCTGCTCGATCACCCGGAGGTTGCGGTGACGCGCGGGCGGACATTCGACAACAAGGCCAACCTGCCGCCGCGCTTCATTGCCGCCGTGCGGCGCGAATATGGCCGCTCCGCGCTGGGGCGGCAGGAACTGGACGGAGAACTGATCACCGATATCGAAGGTGCGCTGTGGACCCGCGCCCTGCTGGAAGCCTGCCGCACCGCGGCGGCTTCCGGCACTGGTGGCGGATGGAGCCGGGTGGTGGTGGGGGTCGATCCCCCCGCCTCGGCCCAGGGTGACGCCTGCGGGATCGTGGTCTGTGCCCTTGGCGAAGATGGAACGGCCCATGTGCTGGCCGATGCCAGCGTGGAAAAGGCCAGCCCGGAACGCTGGGCGCGCGCCGTTTCCCGCACCGCTCAAGGCTGGCAGGCCGACCGCGTGGTGGCCGAGGCGAACCAGGGCGGGGCGATGGTCGAAAGCGTGCTGCGCGCCGCCGATCTCTCCCTGCCGGTGCGGCTGGTCCACGCCAGCCGGGGCAAGACGGCCCGCGCCGAACCGGTCGCCGCGCTCTACGAGGCGGGCCGAGTGCGCCACGCCGGGCAGTTCCCGGCGCTGGAAGACCAGCTCTGCGGGCTGCTGGCGGGCGGCGCCTACGCAGGCCCCGGCCGCAGCCCGGACCGCGCCGATGCCCTGGTCTGGGCGCTGACCGAACTGATGCTGGGACGGCAGGCTGCACCGAGGGTGTGGCTGAGCTGAACGCCGCACCGGGCCGCCGGTGCGCTCATATTTTACCCGCCCTTGCGGGCGGGACGTTCAAGAAAGGCCCCTCATGTCCTTCCTCCAGACCATCGCCGCCGCCTTCAAGGGCGGGGGTGCCCGCGTGCCGCTGGCGCGGGCCTACACTTCGCCGTGGTTCTTCGCCGATGGCGGGGGTGGCCGCGCGCCATTCGAATACACCTCGTCCGTCAAGCGCGCCTATGTCGACAACCCGGTCGCCCAGCGCGCGGTGCGGCTGGTGGCCGAAGGGATCGGCGGCGCGCCGCTGCTGCCCGCCGACCCGGCGCTCACCAAGCTCGTCACCGCGACCAGCGCGGGCCAGTCGCTGCTGGAAACGCTGGCGAGCCAGCTGCTGCTGCACGGCAATGCCTATGTCCAGATCGTCAAGGACGGCGCGGGCCAGCCGGTGGAGCTGTTCGCGCTGCGCCCCGAACGGGTCAGCGTGGTCGCCGGAGAGGACGGCTGGCCGGCCGCCTATGCCTACCGCGTGGGCGAACGCAGCCTGACCATTCCGGCAGAGGACCAGGACGCCAGCCCAAGCCTGATCCACATCCGCCACTTCCACCCCGGCGACGACCATTACGGCGCGGGCTGCCTTGCCGCCGCCGACCAGGCGGTCGCCACCCACAACGCCGCCGGACAGTGGAACCGCCTGCTGCTGGAAAACGCCGCGCGGCCCTCTGGCGCGCTGGTCTATGATCCGGGCGACGGCGCGGGGCTGACAGCGGAGCAGTTCGACCGGCTCAAGGCCGAACTCGCCTCGGCCTATTCCGGCCAGTTCAATGCCGGGCGGCCGATGCTGCTGGAAGGCGGCCTCAAGTGGCAGCCGCTCAGCCTGACGCCTGCGGACATGGACTTTGCCGAGCTGAAGGCCGCCGCCGCGCGCGACATTGCCCTCGCTTTCGGGGTGCCGCCCATGCTGCTCGGCCTGCCGGGGGACGCGACCTATGCCAATTACCGCGAGGCCAACCGCGCGCTGTGGCGGCTGACCCTGCTGCCGCTTTCCGCCAAGATCCTCTCGGCCCTGGGCGAGGGGCTGGAGACCTGGTTCCCGGGTGCCAGGCTCGCGATCGACCTCGACCGGGTGCCCGCGCTGGCCGAGGACCGCGAGCGGCTGTGGTCGCAGGTTTCCGCCGCCGATTTCCTCTCCGACGCGGAAAAGCGTGCCCTGCTGGGCCTGCCGCCCGCCCAATCAAGGAACAAATCATGAACCGTGATGAGATGGTGGCTCGCCTGCTCGCCCAGGCCGCCGATGCCGGGGGCGACATGGTGACCCTGCGCGCGATCGTGGAAGAAGCCAGCGAACTGGGCGCCGAGCGGGTGCTCGCCCGGATGGGACTGGACGATCCCGATGCCCATTCCGACCTCTCGGAACTGCGCGAGCTGCTCCAGGCCTGGCGCGATGCCAAGACCGCCGCGTGGAAGGCGGTGCTCGCCTGGGTGGTGCGCGGGGCGCTCGCGCTGGTGCTGATGGGCATGGCCTGGAAGCTGGGCGCGACGGGGCTGCTGAAGTGAGGCTTGCAGGCTATGCGGCCCTGTTCGGCCGCCGCGACGCGGGCCGCGACACGATCCGCCCCGGCGCTTTCACCCGCACCCTCGCCCAGCGCAGCGAACCCCTGCCGCTGTTCTGGCAGCACCGCCCCGACCAGCGGATCGGCTGGATCGAAAGCGCCGCCGAGGACGCGCGCGGCCTGCGGGTCATCGCCCGGATCGACAATCCGGACGGCGGCGCGGGGGCGGCGCTGCGGCGGGGCGCGGTCACCGGCCTGTCGTTCGGTTACCGCGCGCGCAGCTTTACCCGCGATGCGGCTGGCCGCGAGCTGACCGAGATCGACCTGTTCGAAGTCAGCCTGGTCACCCACCCGATGCAGCACGGGGCGCGGGTGCATCTCATCACCTGACACCCGCCGCAATGCGGCAACCGCACCCCCCTCCCGCCACCCAACACTCCCTCCCCCAGCCCCTCCCGCCAGCGGGAGGGGAGTTCACGGTGTCCCGCCGGTGGCGGGACGCTTCCTTTGAAAGGCCAAATCCATGGACAATACCCTCCCCGAACAGGCGCTCGATGCCTCGTTCGATCTCGTCGCCCGCCAGGACGCGGCGGAGCAGGCGCTGGGCGCGCTGCGTTCGGACGTCGATGAAGTGAAGTCGCGGCTCGACCGCGTCCGCCGCGCCGCCCCCCGCCCCGCCATCGGCGGCGGCGCCGCCCCCAGCCTGGAACTGAAGGGCTTCGTCGACGGCTACCTGCGCCATGGCCGCGAGGCCGAGCTGAAGTCGGTCAGCGGCGCGGTGGCCGCCGATGGCGGCTTTGCCGTCCCGCGTGAGATCGACGCGCTGATTTCGATGCAGCTCAAGACGATCAGCCCGATCCGCGCGATTTCGCAGGTCGTCCAGACCGGCAGCGCCGGCTATCGCAAGCTGGTCACCGCGGGCGGCTCCGCCTCGGGCTGGGTCAGCGAGGTCGCCGCGCGGCCCGAAACCACCACGCCCAAGTTCAACGAGATCGCTCCGCCGATGGGCGAGCTTTACGCCAACCCGGCGGCGAGCCAGGCCATGCTCGACGATGCCGATTTCGACATCGAAGCCTGGCTGGCAAGCGAGATCGCGATGGAATTCGCCCGCGCCGAAGGGGCGGCCTTCGTCAGCGGCACCGGCACCAACCAGCCGCGCGGCTTCCTGAGCGCGCCGACTGCCGCCACGGCTGATGCGGTCCGTCCGTTCGGCACGCTGCAGTTCCTCGCCAGCGGCAATGCCTCGGCCTTCGACGCCTCGCCGGAACTCAAGCTGATCGACCTGGTCCACTCGCTCAAGGCCGGGCACCGCCAGGGCGCGGTCTTCGTGATGAATTCGAAGACGCTCGCCACCGTGCGCAAGTTCAAGGCGGCGGACGGCACCTTCCTGTGGCAGCCGGGCCTGCTTGAAGGGGCGCCCGCGCGCCTGCTCGGCTATCCGGTGATCGAAGCCGAGGACATGCCGGACGTGGCGGCGGGCACCCTGCCGATCGCCTTCGGCAACTTCAAGGCCGGCTACCTGATCGCCGAACGCAAGGCGACCACGATCCTGCGCGATCCCTTCACCAACAAGCCCTTCGTCAACTTCTACGCCACCAAGCGCGTCGGCGGGCAGGTGCTGGATAGCGATGCGATCAAGCTGCTGAAGATCTCGACCTGAGCCTGACGCGGGCGGCGATGCCCCTCGTTGCCGCGCGCTCGCGGTGCCCCACGGCGCCGCACCCCCGCGCCCGCGCCGCACCCTCCCCTGCGGCGCGGGCGCACCCCATTCATCCCAGACACGGAGACCGCCATGAAGCGGGTCATCATTACCCCCGCCGCGCTGGCCCCGGCCGCGCTGGCGGAGCTCAAGGACTGGCTGGGCATCACCGTGCCGGCCGACGACGCGCAGCTTGGTGCCCTGCTGCGCATGGCCCTCGACCTGTGCGAGGATTTCACCGGCACCATGCCGCTCCAGCAGGTCTGCGAGGAAGTGCTGCCGGCCACGCCCGAATGGACGCGGCTGACCGCGCTGCCGGTCCAGGCGATCACCTCGGTCCAGGGCATTCCGGCAGACGGACCGCGCTTCGCGCTGGCTGCCGGGGATTGCCGGATCGATCTGGACGCCGATGGCTCTGGCCGGATCGGCGTGCTGCGCCCGGGCATCGCGGGCCGCGTGGCGGTGCGCTTTACCGCAGGTCTCGCGCCGGATTGGGCCGCCCTGCCCGAAGCCCTGCGCCACGGGGTGCTGCGGCTGGCCGCGCACCAGTACCGCCAGCGCGAGGGCGAGCAGCAATCGGGCCTGCCCCCGGCAGCGGTCGCCGCGCTGTGGCGTCCGTGGCGCAGGCTGCGGCTGGCATGAAGGACGCCTCCGCCGATTTCTCGGCCCTGCTGGTCCGGCTCCAGGCCCAGGCCCTCCGGCTGGCCTCGGCCCGCGCCGAAACGCTGCGGCTGGAACGCCGCGATCCCGCCCAGCGCTGGCGCCGCGCGGCGCTGCTCTGGCCGCTGTTCAGCAAAGGATAGCCACAATGGAAATTGCCCTGCGCGCCGCGCTGCTTGGCTGGCTGGCCGCCGATCCGGCGCTGTCCGGCCAGCTCAACGCGATCGTCGAGGAAGCCCCTTCGCGCAGCGCCCTGCCGTGGCTGGCGATTGCCGCCAGCGCCAGCGCCGACTGGTCGGTGAAGGACCGTGCGGGCCGCGAAGTCCGGATCGCGCTGGAACTGCACTGCCGGGGCGATCAGCCAGGCAGCGCCGCCGCGCTGACCGCCGGAATCGAGGCGCGGATCGCCGCCCTGCCCGCCGCGCAAGCGGGCTTCCGGGTGGTGAACGCCCAGTTCCTGCGCGCCCGCGCCGAACAGCGCGCCGGGAACACCCGCGCGATCCTGATCGAATACCGCTTCCGCCTGCTGGCGGACTGATCCCATCCAACCAGGAGAAAGACCATGACCGCACAGAAAGGCAGCGCCTTCCTGCTCAAGATCACCGACGGCGCCGAGCCGCCGGTCTACCGCACTGTTGCGGGCCTGCGCACCACGCAGATGTCGATCACCGGCGACAGCGTGGTCGTCACCAGCAAGGACAGCGCCGGCTGGCGCGAACTCCTTTCCGGTGCCGGGGTGCGCTCGGTCTCCGTCACCGCTGCCGGGATTTTCCTGGGCAGCGCCGCCGAGGCGCAGCTGCGCACCAACGCGATGAACGGCACGCTCGACAGCTATGAACTGAGCTTCGAGGACGGGGAAAAGCTGCGCGGCAGCTTCCTGGTCCAGAAGCTCGACTATTCGGGCGATTTCAACGGCGAGCGCAATTACACCCTGCAGCTGGAAAGCTCCGGCCCGATCACCGCGGTGCCTGCGGCGTGAGCGGCGGCGCCAATCCCCACCGGGGCGAAGCAGTGCTGGCAATCAGGGGCGAAGCGCGGGTGCTGCGCCCCAGCTTCGCCGCACTGGTCGCCGCCGAGGAAGAGCTTGGCCCGCTGTTCGCGCTGGTCGAGCGCGCGGCGGCGGGTCAGCTGCGACTGGCCGAACTGGTCGCGCTGTTCTGGCACTGCCTGGCAGCGCGCGATGGCGTGACCCGTGACGATCTGGGCCAGACGGTGATCGCGCTGGGCCTGGCCGAAGCCAGCAAGCCGCTGCGCACCCTGCTTGCCCAGATCCTCCAGGGCGAGGCCGGGCCCGTCCAATGAGCGAGCCCCCGCACGGCCAGTCGTTCGGTCCGGGCGCGGCGCGTCTGGCCGGGCTGGCCGGGCGGCTGCTGGGCTGGCGGCCGGACGAGTTCTGGCACGCCACCCCTGCCGAACTGGCCGCGATCCTGGCCCCGCCCACGGCTGCGCCGGGCCGCCCGCTCGACCGAACCGAACTCAACCGCCTGATGGAGCGCGACCATGACTGACCCGGTCGATACCCTGATGATCGACCTGCGCGCCAATACCCAGGGCTTTGCGCAGGATGTCGCCGCCATGCGCGGCAGTTTCGATGGCCAGTTGCTGGACGGCTTTGCCAAGGCCGGCGATGTGCTGGAACGCGGATTGCTCAGCGCGCTGCGCAAGGGCAGCCTCGGCTTCGAGGACTTGAAGCGCATCGCCTTCAACGTGATCGACCAGATCGCCGCCCAGGCAATCCGCTCGCTGTTCGCCAGCGCGCCGCAGGGCGGGTCGGGCGGCGGAGGCCTCGGCGGCCTGATCGGATCGCTGCTGGGCGGCGGTCAGACTGGCGGAAGCGGTGCCGGGTCGGGCATCGGCGGACTGGTCGGCTCGATCCTCGGTTCGATTTCGGGGGGCGGCAGCGGGGGGAGTTCCGGAATCGATGGCCTGATCGGCGCCATCTCGGGTATCGGCTCGCCGCAGCCGGCAGGTGGCAGCTCCGGCGGGCTGGGCGCGCTGATCGGCGCGATTTCCGGCCTCCCCGGGCGCGCCACCGGGGGGGCGGTGTCCCCCGAACGCCCCTTCATCGTCGGCGAGCGCGGGCCGGAATTGTTCGTGCCCACCAGTGCCGGGCGGGTCGAAGCCGCACTGCCGCAAGCCCCGCGCGACGTGCGGGTGGCGATCACCATTGCCGCACCGCCGGGAACCAGCGCGCCGCAAGCGCTGCAGCGCTCCAGCCGCCAGGTCGCCAGCGCGGTGCGCCGCGCGCTTGGCAACCTTTGACAGACAGGAACACCTCATCATGGCCTTCTGGCTCGCCGCACGGCGCAACGGGCAGGACAGCGATTGGATCCAGCGGTTCGATCCGCTTTACTGGACCGTCAACTTTCCGCGCCCGATGCTCGCCTCGCTGGTCACCACCGCGCCCGATGCACTGCGCGTCGATGCCGTGTTCATGCGCGAGAGCGATCTCGCCGGCATCATCTGGGACAGCGCCGACCGCTACGACCATCCGCTGCTCGCCTATGCGACGGACCGCGACTATTCGCGCACCATGCTGAGCTTTCGCTGGCGCTCGGGCGGAATCGTTCCGCTCGACGCGGTCAACGGCCCGACCCTGACCATCGAGGGCCGCGACGCCAGCGGCGCGGCGCGGGCCTGGTACGTGCGGCTGTGGAACTATGCGACCGGCACGCCGGAGGACGCGCAGATCGTCCTGCCTTTCTCGGCGCTCGATGGCGGCTTCCTGCTGCCGGACGAGGCCGACCCGGTCTATCCGGCGGCAATCGACCGGATGTTTATCTCGCTGGTCGCACCGGGCTATGTTGGCGGCAGCGAACTAGCGTTCCCCGCGCCGGTCGAAGGCTGGGCCAAAATCAGCGAGATCCGCTGCAGCGGCCACCGCGCCGTGCTGGAAATCGGCGATGTCGTGGTGCCGCCGCACGGTCTTGCCATGGCCACCGCCTATGACGACTGCTGCAATCAGGCGCCTGCGCGCCTTATCAGGAACGCCCGCCAACTCGGCTATCGCGGCAGCCTGCTCCATTACGTCGGGATGAGCCACTTCATGCGGCTGGCCCCGGCGGGGGGCGGTTTTGCGGTGGTCTCCACCGGCAGCTTGCTCAGCCCACCTGCGCAGGCCTGGCACCGCGCCTTCTTCGCTGCGGCGCTGGATACTGACTTCGAACCGATCGCCTCGCTCTCCTACGAATTGCTGGCACAATACTGCCCCTCCGACTGGCAGCAGCGCGCCTTCGACGGCAGCCCGGCCCGCACCGGCTGGGAACCTCCATCGGCCCTGCTCTCCCCCGCCAGCGGTGCGGCGATGGCCTGGCTGCAGGGCGTGGCGGGCGAATTCGTGGCCCTGCTGCGCGAGGCGGGGGCGCCGGTGCGCTTCCAGATCGGCGAGCCCTGGTGGTGGGTCACCGGCGATGGCCGGCCCTGCATCTACGACGCCGCCGCGCGGGCTGCGCTGGGCGGCACGCCGGTCGAGATCGCGGACCTGCGCGCACCGCTGTCGACCGCGCAGAAGGCGCTGCTCGACGCAGCCGGAGCGCTGCTCGCCAGCTCCACCGCCGCATTGCGCGATGCCGTGCGCGCCGCCGCCGCGCCGGAGCCTGCGGAGGTGCTGTTGCTGGTGTTCCTCCCGTCGGTGGTCGACCCGGCCATGCCGGAGGTTCGGCGCGCCAACGTGCCGACCGGCTGGGCCAGCCCGGCCTATGACCGGTTGCAGCTGGAGGATTACGACTGGCTGACCGCAGGCAGCGATGCCCGCCGCCGGGCGGCCTATGCCGCCGCCAATGCACGGCTGGGCTATCCGCCGCAGGACCAGGACTATCTCGCCGGCTTCGTTCCCGCCGGAGCCGATCCCGACCTGTGGCGGCGGATCGATGCCGGGATCGACGAGGCCCTTACCCGCCAGCCCCATGAATGCTTCGTCTGGGCCCTGCCCCAGGTCTGCCGCGACGGCTTCGTCCGGCTTGCACAAGCCCACCAGGAGGACACGATGCAGCCCTTCGACGATATTGCCTATCCCCTCGCGCTGGGCCGCGACGCGATGGTCACGCCCGAATTCTCCACCAGCGTCTCGGTCACCGCATCGGGGTTCGAGCGGCGCAACAGCCTGTGGTCCGACGCGCGGCTGCGCTTCGACATCGGACCGGGCATCCGTTCCGAGGCGGAACTGGGCGAGCTGATCGCCTTCTTCCGCGCCCGGCGCGGCGCGGCGCGCGGATTTCGCCTGCGCGATCTGTCCGACTTCAGCTCGAACGGCATGACCGGCACGCCCACCGCCACCGACCAGCTGCTGGGCGAGGGCGACGGCACGCGCTCTGCCTTCCCGCTGGTGAAACGCTACGGCGCGGGCGATGCCGCGCAGCTGCGGCGCATCACCCGCCCGCTCGCCGCCAGCCTGCTGGTCAGCGTGAACGGCGCGCCCGCCAGCGGCTGGACCCTCGATCCCGGCGGCACGGTCAGCTTTGCCCTGCCCCCGGCCAGCGGCGCGCAGGTCCGGGCCGGCTTCCTGTTCGACGTGCCGGTGCGCTTCGCCGAGGACCGGCTGGAAGTTTCCGGCGCATCCTTCGCGGCGGGCGAGGCCCCCAGCGTTCCGGTGATCGAACTGCGCGAGGACTGGCAGTGAGCCGGGTCTGGTTCAGCCAGCCGCTGGAAACCGTCGCCACCTTCTGGCGCGTCATGCGCCGCGACGGGGTGACGCTGGGCTTTACCAGCCACGACCGCGACCTGTGGTTCGAAGGCGTTTTGCACCGCGCGGCCCCGGGCATGGTCCCCTCCGCGATCCGCCGCTCGGCCGATTTCGAACCGGACAGCGCAGAAGTCGAAGGCGCGCTCAGCCATGCGGCAATCTCTGCCGACGATCTGGCCAATGGCCGCTATGACGGAGCGGCGGTGATGATCGGCGTGGTCGACTGGGAGAGCCTTGAGCGGCACGCGATCTATCGCGGCACGATCGGCACCGTCGCCGAGGAAGCGGGCGGATTCACCGCCGCGCTGGTCTCCCGCAAGGCAGAGCTGGCCCGCGACCCCGTGCCGCGCACCAGCCCCAGCTGCCGCGCCGCCTTCTGCGGCCCCGGCTGCACCCTGTCCGCCGCGCGCTTCACCCACGAGGCACGGCTGACCGCCTGGGACAGCGCGGCCAACGCCGCCGTGCTGGACTGCCCGGCCAGCCCCGCGCAGCTGGCCGGGGGCACGCTGCGCTGGCTTGACGGGCCGCTCGCCGGTTTCGTGCTCGGCATTGCCGGGACCACCAGCGGCGGCGGGATCGTGCTCGATCTGCCGCTCGACGAGCCACCAGCCCCCGGCAGCCGGGTGATCGCGCGCGAGGGGTGCGACCGGACCCTGGAGACTTGCGCCAGCCGCTTTGCCAACACGGTTAATTTTCAGGGCGAACCGCACCTGCCTGGCAACGATCTGGTCACCCGCTACCCTTCGCCTGCGGGATGAGCGGCCCCGCTCTGGCCCGGGCCGCTGCCGCGCTGGCGGGCGTTCCGTTCCGGCTGCACGGGCGCGATCCCCGGCACGGACTTGACTGCATCGGCCTGTTCGCGGCCGCGATGGCCAGCTGCGGCAGGCCGGTGCAAGTCCCTGGCGGTTATGCCCTGCGCCTCAGCAACCCGGCAGACTGGCTGCCCGATCCCCGCAGCTACGGCTTTCAGCCTGCCGACGAACCCTGCCTGCCCGCCCCCTATCTGCCCGGAGACGTCGTGATGCTGTCGCCCGGCCCGGCCCAGCTCCACCTCGCGATCCGGGGGCCGGACAAGTGCTGGGTCCACGCCCACGCGGGCCTGCGCAGGGTGGTGCTCCAGCCGTGCCTGCCGCCCGGCGAACTGCTGGGCCACTGGCGCCTGGCCTGCTCATCCTGAAGGAACGATCATGGCAACCCTCATCCTTTCCGCCATCGGCTTCGCCATCGGCGGTCCCATTGGCGGCAGCATCGGCGCCTTCGCGGGCCGCCAGATCGACAGCGCGATCTTTGGCGGCGGCAAGACCCGCGAGGGCCCGCGCCTCAATGAACTGTCGGTCAGCACGTCGAGCTATGGCCTGGCCGTGCCGCGCCATTTCGGCGCGATGCGCGCGGCGGGCCAGATCATCTGGGCCACCGACCTGGTCGAGCACCGCGACAAGCAGGGCAACGGCAAGGGCAAGCCCTCGATCGTGACCTACAGCTATTCGGCCTCGTTCGCGGTCGCCCTGTCCAGCCGGCCGATCACGGGCGTGGGACGCATCTGGGCCGATGGCAAGCTGCTGCGCGGCGCGGCGGGTGATCTCAAGACCGGTGGTAGCTTGCGGATCCATACGGGCGAGGGAGACCAGGCGCCCGATCCCCTGATCGCCGCCGCCGAGGGCACTGCGCTGTGTCCGGCCTATCGGGGCCTCGCCTACGTCGTGTTCGAGGACCTGCAGCTCGGCGACTTCGGCAACCGGATTCCGGCCCTCAGCTTCGAGATATTCGCGGGCGAAGCCCCGCTCAACATCAGCGACCTGCTGGACGGGGTGGTCAGTGACTGCGATGCCGACGTGCCGCTGGGCGGGCTTGCCGGCTTGTCCTGCGAAGGTCCGGTGGGCGAACTGCTGGCCGCGCTCGACCCACTGTTCCCGGCCGATTGCGATGCCTGCGATGCACAGCTCGTGATCCGTCCCGACCGGGTCCAGCCTGCGGCGATCCCGCTGCCCGAAGCAACAACTTCGGACAGCCGCGAGGACTTTGGCGGCAACGCCGGCTATGCCCGCAAGCGCGGCCCCGCCGATGACCAGCCGATCGGGGTACTGCGCTATTACGACGTGGCCCGCGATTACCAGCCTGGCGCGCAGCGCGCTGCCGGCCGCCCCTTGCCCGGGCAGCCGCGCGCACTCGATCTGCCAGCGGCAATGGAAGCCGGCGCGGCCCGCCTGCTGGTCCAGCAATCGGCGGCCCGGGCCGGTTGGGCCAGGCAAACCGTCTCATGGCGCGTGACAGAGCTGAATCCGCAAGTCAGGCCGGGCGCGGTGGTCACCCTGCCGGGCCATCCCGGCAAATGGCGCGTCCGTGACTGGGAATGGCGCGCGCAGGGAATCGAACTGACGCTGATCCGGCTTGCCGCGTCCCGCAGCACGGGAGCGCCAGCCGACCCGGGCCGCGGCGCGACTGCCGCCGACTACCCGGCGGCTCCCAGCACTCTGGTCGCCTGCGAACTCCCGTGGGACGGCAACAGCGCCACTCCCGTACCACTGCTGCTTGCGGCGGTTTCCGGGGCGAATGCGGGATGGAACGGTGCCAGCGTGCTTGGCGACTGGGGCGAAGGCGCGCTCGAACCGATCGGTGCGAGTGGACGGGCGCGGGCAGTGCTCGGCACCGCCGAAGAGGCGCTGCCGCCTGCGTCTCCCCTGCTGTTCGACCGGCACCGGACAGTCGTGGTCCAGCTTGCCGCACCCGACCTTGGCCTGTCTGGCGCAACGATGCGCCAGTTGGCGCAGGGTGCCAACCGGGCGCTGCTGGGCGAGGAGATCATCCAGTTTGCCCGGGCTGAACCGCTGGGCGAAGGCCGCTGGTCCCTGTCCGGGCTGTGGCGCGGGCGCGGCGGCACGGAGCAGGCCGTGGGCAGCCACATCTCCGGCGAGCCTTTCCTTTTGCTCGACGGAACCGGGCTGCTGGTCGATCCCGCCGGCCTTGGCCCCGGCACGCCGCTCGCCCTTGCCGCGATCGGGCTTGCCGATGACGTGCCGGTTGCCGCGCCGGTCCTGCTGCGCGGGATCGGCGAACGACCGCTTGCTCCGGTCCACGGCCGGGCGGTGGCACTGCCCGGGGGCGGCCTGCTGGTCAGCTGGACCCGCCGCGCACGGGGCGCCTGGGACTGGCCGAACGAGGCAGATACGCCGCTCGGCGAAAGCAGCGAGGGCTATCTCGTCAGCTTCGGCGGGCCGGACGGCGCCCTCGCCAGCTGGGAGCAGTCCGGCCCCGCGCTGACGCTTTCCCCGGCCGAGGCCTCGGCCCTCGTCGCCGCCGCACCTGCGGGGCGTTTCGCGATCCGCCAGCGCGGCACCCGCGCCCTTTCCGAACCTCTCCTTATCGACCTTCCCTGAGCCCAGGAGTCCATCCGATGCCCGATCCCCTGTTCGATGTTCGCACCCCGCGCCTCGACCTTCCCCTGCTGTTCGCCGCACAGGCCCAGAAGGAGGGCTATGTCAATGAAATCGCCGCGCGAATCGACG
>CALMJG010000157.1 GCA_937864195.1 uncultured Novosphingobium sp. | reverse complement strand
CTCCTCACGCTGCTTTTGCTTCTCGCGCCACCTTCGCCTTCCCCGTCACCCTGAACTTGTTCCAGGGTCCATTCCTCGGCTTGTCTCGCAGGCGCCGGTCAAGCACTGCCGCCAGGGCATGCCCCGGCCCCGCAAGGCCGCGCTTTTCGGCACCATGGACCCTGAAACAAGTTCAGGGTGACGGATAATGGCGGCGCAGGAGCTGCGGCAGCGAGTTTCGGCGGGTTAGTCCCCCCTTACAGCTTCACCCGCATGGTCAGCCGCGCGTTCAGCGGCTTGCCGGTGGAGATGTTGTTGTCGGTGTGGGCGCTGGGGAAATAGTCGGCGTCGGTCAGGTTCTCGACATTGACCTGCAGCTCGACCCGGTCCGACACCTCGTAGAACACCGCCGCATCGACGCGGGTGAAGGCGGGCAGGCGCACCGCGTTGCTGATCGTCGCGAACTGGCTCGACTGGTGCAGCACGCCCAGCGCCACGCCCAGCTTGTCCGTGATGTCATAGCGCGCGAAGGCCGAAGCCTGGTGGCGCGGCAGCTGGGCCAGCGGGCGGCCCGCCGGAGCAGCCGTGGTGGTGGTGCGGATCTCGCCGTCCTGCAGGGCATAGCCCAGCGTCACTTGCAACTGCGGCGTGATCTGGCCGACCAGCGCGGCCTCGAACCCCCGGGCGCGGCTCGATCCCGACAGCACGGTGTTGCCGGTGATCGGATCGCTGGCGCGGGTGTTCTTGCGGTCAAGCTGGTAGAGCGCGGCGGTCAGCGCCAGCCGGTCGGTTAGGTCCCACTTCGCGCCCACTTCCAGGTTGCGGAACTCTTCCGGGGCCAGCGTCGCGGTGGTCGCGTCCAGCACGGTGAACTGGTCGCCCGACTGGGGCAGGAAGCTCTTCGCGAAGCTGGCGTAGAACGACAGGTTCTCCTGCGGCTTGACGATCAGGCCCAGGCGCGGGGACCACTTGCCGTCCTCGCGCGACGCGCCGAACTGGTTGATCCGGTTGGCGGAGCTGATGCGGAAATTGTCATAGCGCAGGCCCGCGACCAGCTTGACGTGATCGCCAAGGTCGATCTGGTCCTGCACATAGGCTGAAAGGGTGCGCACGTCCGAGCGGCTGGAGCGGCTGATGGGGCCGAACCGCGCGGCCGGCACGATCAGGACCTGCGCCAGCGGCACGGTGACGCGGCTGGCCGTGCCGAAGAACGCCTCGCTGCGCAGCGCATCGGTGTCCTGCTCGCCCGCCTCGAAGCCCACCAGCAGCTGGTGGCCAAGGCCCCCGGTCTCGCCCTTCCAGACGAGGTTGCCCTGGACTACCCAGTTGGTGCGCGTGGTGGTGGAATCGTAGCCTTCCAGCTCGACCGCCGCCGCCGTGGCGCCGCGCGCATAGATGTTGCCGTAATACTTGTCGTAGCTGGCGTACTGGGCGGAAAGGTCGGCCTTGAGGTTCTCGCCGAATTCGTGATCGAGCCGCAGGCGGGCGATGTGCGCGGTCGTTTCGCTGTGGTTGAGCCCGGGTACGCCGAAGAAGGTGTCGTCGAAGCCCTTCAGCGGCAGGCCGCCAAGCGAAGGCACGCCGCGATCGGTGGTGCGGCGGTCCTCGGCATATTCGTAGCTGGCGGTCAGGCGGGTCGCCTCGCCCAGCTTGAGGCCGAGCGTGGGATTGAGGCCAAGGAAGTGGCCGCTGTAGAAATCGCGGTGGCTGGCGAAATCCTCCCAGGTCGCGTTGAGCCGCACCGCCGCGCTGTCCGACAGGACGCGGTCCACGTCTGCGGCCAGCGACCAGGCGCCCAGCGTGTCGACGCCGGCGCTGAAATCGGCGCGGTTTCGGCTGAACTCAGGGGCCTTGCTGACCCGGTTGATCACCCCGCCTCCGCCGCCGCGCCCGAAGATCAGGGCATTGGCGCCCTTCAGCACCTCGACCCGCTCGATGTTGTAGAGCGCGCGGTAATATTGCGCATCGTCGCGCAGGCCATCGAGGAAGAAGTCGGCGGTGGTGTTCTGGCCGCGCAGGCTCACCTGGTCGCGGTGGCCCTCGCCCTGGCCCAGCACGACGCCCGGAACATAGCGCAGGGCATCGCCCAGCTGCTCCAGCCCCTGATCGTCGAGCTGTTCGCGGCTCAGCACCGAAACGCTCTGCGGCACGTCGATCAGCGCGGTTTCGGTCTTGGTGGCGGTGCGGGTCTTCTCGATATCGTAGCCGTCGGCGCGGCCATAGACGATGATCGCCGGAGCCTCGTCCTCGGCCCGCGCGGCCTGGGCGCCGGCCAGTGCGGAAGCGGCGGCGGCACAGGACCAGGCAATGCGGCTGAAACGGAAGCGAGCGGACATGAAGACCCTTATTGAGAATGAATTGCAATAACGAGACTGCCGCTAATGCGAATTGATCGCATTGACAAGGATCAAAATTGCCCCGGGCGCGATTTGCGGTAAGGGAGCGGCACCAAACCTTGGAAAGGCAGGGCTATGAAGGCGACCATCTGGCACAATCCCGCATGCGGCACTTCGCGCAAGACGCTGGCGATCCTTGAAGAAACGCCGGGAGTGGAAGTGAGCGTGGTGGAATACCTGGTCGGGCCGCCCAGCGCGGAAAAGCTCGCCCAGCTCTACCGCGATGCGGGGATGACGCCGCAGCAGGGGCTGCGCCTGCGCGGGACCGATGCCGAGGAGCGCGGTCTTCCCCAGGCGGACGATGCCACGGTGCTCGCGGCGATGGCGGCTGATCCCAGGCTGATCGAACGTCCGCTGGTGGAGACTGACAAGGGCGTGCGGCTGTGCCGCCCGCAGGACAAGGTCCACGATATCCTTTGAGCTGTGCGGGGGCCTAGCGCTGCTGCCCCAGCAGCACCTCGTCACGCGACATCGTGCGCAGGCCCAGCACGATCACGCCGAGGCACAGCAGCTCGATCGCGGCAAAGCCGATCCACGGCGAATGGCCATAGAGCCAGACCCCGATGGCGGGCGCGAAGATATAGGCCGCGCCGTTGACCGAGGCGACGATCCCGGCGGACTGGCCCTGCTCTGCCCGGCTGACCGCCAGCGAGGCGCCCGAGGTGAAGCCCGGGCGGAACATCCCGAAGCCCAACGAGGCCAGGATCATGCCCAGTGCGATCGAGTGGATATCGCCCGCGACCGACAGCATGGCCGTGCCCAGCGCGGCCAGGCCCATGCCCCACAGGCACGAGGTGCGCGGCCCCATCCGGAAGAACGGGATGATCCCCCACTGCGCCAGCAGCGTCGCCGCCGCCCCGGCCATCAGCACCAGCCCGGTCGGGCCTGCCCCGGCCGAGGGCGTGGCGCGCAGGCCCAGCCGGTCGAGGATCAGGAAGCCGATGATCCCCATCACCGCCGCCTGGGCATGACCGCCCAGCAGCCCGGCAACCAGCCATGGCCGCATCCGCCGGTCGCCCCAGGCGATCTTTGCGGCCACCGCGCCCGAGGCGCCGCCGCCCTGCTCATCGTCCTCATCCTCGTCCGATGCGGACGTGGGGCGGCTGCGCGAATCGGAATTGGCGCTGAAGGGGGCGGCCATTACCTGCCCGCGCGCCGCGAAAGCGGGCGTATCGTCGGGCAGCCAGATCCTGAGCGCGGCCAGCACGATCACCGCGATCAGGGTAAAGGCGATGAACGGGCCGACCAGGCCCACCCCCGGCATGATGAAATAGGGCGCCAGTGCCGGGCCGACCACGGTGCCGAGGCCAAAGCTGGACGAGATCAGCGACAGCGCCTGGGTCCGCTCCGCCCGGCTTGTGCGGCTGGCGACATAGGCCTGGACTGCGGGCGGCGCGGCCGAGCCGAACCCACCGTAGAGCGAGCGGAACAGTGCGAACAGCAGCAGCGTGCCGATCGCTCCCAGCCAGCCGTTCAGCCCCAGCCACAGCGCCAGCCCGCACAGCCCGAAGCTGGAGATGAAGCCCACCAGGCCGATCGCCATCATCGCCTTGCGCCCGCGCCGGTCGCTGCGCCGCGCCCACATCGGCGCGCAGGTCATCCACAGCAGCGCCGACCAGGTGTAGGCCAGGCTGATCCAGACGTCCTCCACCTTCAGTGCGGTGCCGATCGAGGGCATGACCGATTGCATCGCGGTATTGCCCGCCGCCGTCACGAGCATGACAGTAAACAGCAGCGCCACCCGCGCCCGGGGCAGGCTGGCCGTGGTGCCGGGGGTGATCGCCGCGGGGGGTGGATCGCTTCGGGACATCAGCCTGTCGCTAACCTGCTCCCTCGCGCCTTGCAATGGCCGGGTAAATTTGTGAAGGACCGGGCTTATCCCCTAGTCAGGACCCGATCCCGCGCATGACCAGCACAGAGCTTGCCCAACAACCCCTGTCGCAGCGGGTCAAACGGAGCATCATGCGCAGAATGGGGCCGTGGGGGGTGTTCCTGCAGGGGTTCCTGGAACATCCGGTGATGGTCGGGTCGATCATCCCGTCCTCGCGCTTCACCATCGCCAAGATGCTGGCCCCGGTGAAATGGAACGAATGCAAGCTGTTCGTCGAATACGGCCCCGGCGTCGGCACCTTCTGCCGCCCGGTGCTGGAACGCCTGCCGCGCGACGGGCAACTGATCGTGATCGACACCAACCCGCTTTACATCGACTATCTGAAGGCAACGATCAGCGACAGCCGGTTCACGCCCGTGCTGGGCTCTGCTGCCGACGTGGAACAGATCGTCCGCGCCCACGGGCACGACCATGCGGACTATGTGCTGTCCGGCCTGCCGTTCTCGACCCTGCCGGACGGCATCGGCCCGGCGATCGCCGCCGCCACTCACCGCGTGCTGCGCCCGGGCGGGGCTTTCCTGGTCTACCAGTTCTCGGCCAAGGCGCGCGATTTCATGGCGCGCCACTTCACCCATATCGACGCCGGGTTCGAACCGCTCAACGTCCTGCCCTGCAAGCTGTTCTGGGGCTGGAAGGACTGAGCGCAGCCTGTCAGGCTTGACAAATCGGCGCTCAGGAAAAGGTTTCTTCCGGCGCCGCGCTGCCGCCCAGCTGGCGGTGGATCGCCGACAGGCTGGCGACGAGGTAGAGCGAGAATATCGCCCCCACCACCGCGCCGACCACCGCATTGGCGATCTGCGCTGCCTGCGGCCCCGCCACCAGCGCCAGGACGATGCCGATCATCGCACCGGCGACAGCGATGATGAAGAACACTGCGATCGCCAGCAGCGCGACATAGAGCAGGATTCGCCCGGCATTTTCGCGCGTCAGTTGCCACGAGCGGCGGATCACCTCGAAGGGATTGCGCTTGCGCTCCACCGCGATCACCGGAAGCGTCAGCATCATCCTGAGGCCCACCCAGATGCCCACGGCAACCAGCACGCCGACCAGCACGCCGGCGACGACCGGCGATCCGGAAATCCCGCCCAGCGCAATCGCCATGCCCAGTGCCAGGCTGGCGACCATCACCAGCAGGATCTGCACCGCCAGGAACGGCAGCAGTCCGGCCAGCCCTTCGCGCAGCGCCTCGCCCACGGTTGCCTGACCGGCGCGGGCCAGCAGGGCCAGCACCGCGACCTGGCCCACGGTCTGGATCAGGGTCATGCCCAGGAACCACGGCGCCGCACCGACATAGAATTCGCGCATCATCGCCATCAGTTGCTTCACGTCCGCCCCGGCGGGCGGTTCGGGCTGGGGCATGAACAGGCTGAAGGCCAGGCTGGGCAGCAGGAAGAACACGCCCGCCAGCACGGCCAGCACTTCCCGGTTGGCCGTGACCATTGCATTGGCATCGCGCCAGACCAGACCGCCATCAAGCTTCATCGCGTTACCCTTTTCATGCATGCGGCCCTTGATAAGCACAGCGATTGGCGCCACGCAACGCGGGCGATGACTTCCCCGCTGCCCGACACCATCGAATTGCGCCAGTCCCGCGCCCTCGTCCCCTATCGCGAGGCGCTGGAGGAAATGACCCTGCGCAACGCGGCGATTGCCGCGGGCGAGGCGCAGGAACTGGTCTGGCTGTTGGAACACCCGCCGGTCTACACCGCCGGGACCAGCGCGGCTGTGGCTGAGTTGCTCGATCCCCGCTTCGAAGTGGTCGAGGCCGGGCGCGGCGGACGCTATACCTATCACGGCCCGGGCCAGCGGATCGGCTATGTCCTGCTCGATCTGAAACGCCGCGCGCGCGACGTGCGCGGGTTCGTCCACGCGCTGGAAGGCTGGGTAATCGCCACGCTGGGTGATTTCGGGGTGGAGAGCTGGCGGGCCGAGGGCCGGATCGGCATCTGGACCCGCGACATCGACGGGCGAGAGGCCAAGATCGGCGCGATCGGCGTGCGCATCCGCCGCTGGGTGACGATGCACGGTTTCTCGGTCAACCTGTCGCCCGACCTGGCGCATTTTGGCGGGATCGTGCCATGCGGGATCGAGGAATTCGGAGTGACCAGCCTGGCCCGGCTGGGGCGCGAGGTTGATTCCGCCACCTGGGATCGGGCATTGCTGGCCCGCGCGGGGGAATTCCTCGCCATGCTCGACAAGCCCTGTCCGCCGGAGACCGACCGATGAAGCGCCTGGCATTTGCAGTTTCCCTCGCCTCGTTCGCTCTGCTGGCGGGCTGCGGCGACCAGAAGAAGGACAAGACCGCAGGCACCGCCGGGGGCGAGATCCTGCCGGGATCGACCAGCGACGCGATGCTGCCGCTCGATACGGTCCGTTCCCAGCCGCCGCTGGCGCCCAGGGTCGAAGGATCGGGGAAGGCCGATGACAAGGCAAGCGACGAACCGGCCGGTGATGCGACCGAGCAGGCACCCGCCGAAACCCCGGCGCCTGCTGCGGAGACGCCTGCGCAATAGGCGCGTCCGTTGTTAGACGGGTTCACGCGGAGACGCGGAGACGCAGAGAAGGTCGATCGCACCGGAGGCGCTTCAATCACCGCTCAGCCGCGCGGCTGGCAAGAGGTTTGCTGGAAGGGCGGCTTCGCCGCCAGCTCTGTCTCTCTGCGTCTCTGCGTGAACCAATCCCGCCTACTCTTCGATCCCCAGCACGCGCTGCGCCAGTTTGAGGTGCGGACGGTCGATCATTCGCCCGTCGATCTGCAGGGCGCCCGCGTCGGGATTGGCGGTGAAGGCGGCGACGATCGCGCGGGCTTCGGCCAGTTCCTCGTCACTGGGGGTGAAGGCCTGGTTGATCACTTCGACCTGCGCCGGATGGATCGCCAGCATTCCGGAGAAGCCATCGGCGCGGGCCTCCTCCGCCGCGCGCTTCAGGCCCTTGGCGTCGCCGAAATCGGCGTGGAGCGTGTCGATCGCCATGACGCCGCGCGCGTGGGCGGTCAGCAGGCACTGGGTGCGGGCGAAGCGGAAGGCATCGGTCCAGCGGCCATCGGCATCGCGCTTGCGGGTCGCGCCGATCGCGGCGGAGAGGTCTTCCGCCCCCCAGGTCAGCCCGGCAAGGCGCGGCAGCGAGGCGGTGGCATAGGCCGGGATGGTCAGCGCGGCGGAAGCCGTCTCGCTGACCAGCGGCAGGATCCGGGTCGTGCCGGCGGGAATCCCGCTCTTCTGCTCTAGCTCGTAAAGCTCGGCGGCCAGCTGCTGGACCGATTCCGGCCCGGCCGACTTGGGCAGCATCACCCCGTCCGGCGCGCCGGGCAGCACGGCCAGCAGGTCGTCGCGCCACATCGGCGTGTCGAGCGCGTTGATCCGCACCCAGCGGGCCATCCGGCGGTCCTGCGTCACCTGGCGGCGGTGCGCGGCCAGCCATTCGCAGGACAGCTCGCGCGCCCGCGCCTTGTTGCCGGGCGACACCGAATCCTCCAGGTCGACGATGATCGCATCGGCCCCGGTGGCATAAGCCTTGCCGAGCTTCTTTTCGCTGTCGCCGGGAACGAACAGCCAGCTGCGCAGTGCCATGGTCGCGTTCCCCTCAGGCTTCGACCATGGCGGGATAGTCGATATAGCCCTGCGGTCCGGGCAGATACCAGCTGGCCGGCACGTTGACGTTGGGCGCCCATTCGGCACCGGTGCGGATGCGCTCCGCAAGGTCGGGGTTGGAGATATAGGGGCGGCCAAAGCTCACCGCCTCGCACTTCCCCGCCTCGACATCGGCGCAGGCCTGCTGTGCGGTGTAGTCGGAATTGAGCACCACCGGGCCGGTATAGATCTTGCGGATGTTCTCGCTCTGCTTCGGCACGTCGGTGCAGCCGAAGGTGCCGTCCGGCCCGGGCTGGCGCAGTTCGAGGAAGCTGACGCCAAGTTCCTCCAGCACCCAGGCAGCCGCGCCGAAAGTGGCGGGCGGATTGTCGTCGTCGCACCCTTGCGTCTCGCCGTTGGGGGAAAGGCGCACGGAGACGCGGTCCTTGCCCCAGACCTCGATCAGCCGCTCCAGGATCTCGCGCATGAAGCGGGTGCGGTTTTCCGGGCAGCCGCCATAGTCATCATCGCGCAGGTTGGTGCCGGAACGCAGGAACTGGTCGACCAGGTAGCCGTTGGCGGCGTGCAGCTGCACCCCGTCGAACCCGGCGATCTTCGCCCGCTCTGCCGCCGCGCCGTAATCGTCGACGATCCGGGCGATGTCGTCCAGCGTTGCGGGGCGGGCCATCTCGAACGGCTTGCGGCCCAGCGGCGTGTGGGCGAAATCGGGGGCGATCGTGGCGCTGGCCGAAACCGGGGCCTCGCCGCCCAGGAAGTCCGGATGGACCAGGCGGCCCATGTGCCACAGCTGCATCACGATCCGCCCGTCCGCGCCGTGGACCGCCTCGGTCACGGCCTTCCAGCCATCGGTCTGCGCGTCGTTCCAGATGCCGGGAGCGGCGGCCCAGCCCGCGCCTTCGACGCTGATGCCCACGGCTTCGCTGATGATCAGGCCGGCACCGGCGCGCTGGCGGTAGTATTCGGCCATGATCGCGCTGGGCACGGCGCCGGGATCGGAGCGGCCGCGCGTCAACGGAGCCATCAGGATGCGGTTGGGCGCTTGAATCGCGCCCAGCGAGATCGGCTGGAACAAGGCGTCGTGCATGGCGGTGGAGACCTTCTTCAATTCGGTTTTGCAACTGGCCGCCACCGGCTAAGCGAAGGCCATGACGAATGCAACGGCGATGGAACGCACCGCGCGCGGCGGCGACTGGAACGGCTGGCACCTGGCCGCGCTGCTGGGCGGCAATGCCGCGCTGGCGCTGGGGCCGATGTGGGTGCGGCTGGCCGACAGCGGCCCGGTTTCGGCCGGGTTCTGGCGCCTTGCGCTGGCCGTGCCGTTCTTTGCCCTGCTCGCCCGCAGCAACCGCCAGCCGTTGACGGGATTCGGGCCGAAGATCCTGCTGGCGGTGCTGGTGGGGGGCGTGTTCTTCGCCGCCGACCTGTCGAGCTGGCACCTGGGCATCGAGCTGACGCGGCTCGGCAATGCCACGCTGTTCGGCAATTCAGGCTCGATCCTGATCGTCGCCTGGGGCCTGCTTGCGCTGCGCCGGATGCCGCGCCGCAACGAATGGCTGGCCTTTGGCGCGGCCATCGCCGGGTCCGCGATCCTGCTGGGGCGCAGCCTCCAGATCGACCATACCACGCTGATCGGCGACCTGCTGTGCCTGCTCGCCGGGTTCCTCTACACCTTCTACATCCTGATCGCCCAGCGCGCGCGGGAGACACTGGGGGGCTGGGCGCTGCTGTTCTGGTCAAGCCTCGCGGGCCTGCCGGTGATGGCCGGTTTTGCCGTGCTGCTGGGCGAACCGTTCTGGCCGCATAACTGGGGCCCGGTGATCGCGTTGTCGATCACCAGCCAGCTGATCGGGCAGGGCCTGCTGGTCTATGCCCTGCGCCATTTCTCGCCGCTGGTGGTGGGCCTTGCCCTGCTGACCCAGCCGGCCATGGCCGTCGCGGCGGGCTGGCTGGTGTTCGACGAGCGGCTGGGCCTGGCCGATTTCGCGGGCATGGCGCTGGTCGCGGTGGGGCTGGTGCTGGCGCGCTCGACGGAGCGCTGAAGGCAGGCTAGCCTCCCGCGATAGAACAGGGAGATTCCGTCCATGCTCCGCCTCGCTTCCCTTGCGGCGCTGCCGCTTGTCGCCCTTGCGCTGGCCGCGCCCGCCGCCGCCGCGCCCAAGGCCAGGCCGCCGGCCGCGCCCGCCGCGATCCCCGCCGACCTGCAGTTCAAGGCGCTGGGCGATGCCTATATCGCGGCGGTGGAGCGGCTTTCGCCGGTCGAGGCGACCGCGCTTGGCCTCCACGCCTCCGATGCACGCCTGCCTGATATCACCCCCGCCGGACGCCATGCCCGCCAGCGCGAATGGCAGCGCCTGCTCGCGCGGATCGGCCAGATCGATCCCGCAAAGCTCAGCCGCAACCAGCAGGTCGACCGGGCGGTGCTGGCCAACGAGCTGCGTTACCGGCTGTGGGGCGACCTGACCCTGCAGGAATGGGCCTGGAACCCGCAGGTCTACAACGATGCGGCGGCAAGCTCGCTCTACACGCTGGCCGCGCGCGATTTCGCCCCGTGGGACGTGCGGCTGAAGGCGGCGACCGCGCGGATGGAGGCGCTGCCGGCCTTCCTTGCGCAGAGCCGCACCCAGCTGATCGCCGCGCGGGTGCCGAAGATCTTTGCCGAGACGGTGTCCAAGCAGAACGGCGGGATCGTCGAGATTGCCGAGACGATGCTGGCGCCCCACGCAGACAGCCTGAACGCTGCCGACCGCGCGCGGTTCGATGCCGCGCTGGCCGGGTTGAAACAGGCCGTGGCCGAGCAGCAGGCCTGGCTAGACACCGTGCTGGTCCCGCAGGCGAAGGGCGATTTCCGGCTGGGCACCCGGCTCTACGACCAGAAGATGAAATTCGCGCTGGTTTCGGACATCACCCGGCCCGAGCTGAAGGCCCGCGCGCTGAAGGCCAAGGCCGACATCCGCGCCGAGATGTACGCCCTGTCCCGTCAGGTCCTGGCGGGACGCGCCGATGCGCCGCCGCTGCCGGACAATCCCACGGCCGCGCAGCAGCAGGCGGGGATCGAGGCCGCGCTGGCCTTGTCCTATGCCAGGCGCCCGCCGCGCGCCCAGCTGGAGCAGCGCGCCCGCGAAACCCTGGCCGAGGCGACCGCCTTCGTTGCGGAAAAGGGCCTGATCCGGATGGGCGACGGGCCGGTCAAGGTCATCACCATGCCGAAGTTCCAGCAGGGCAACGCGGTCGCCTACAACGATCCGCCGGGACCGTTCGAGAAGCACCTGCAGAACTTCTACGCCGTCTCCCCGATCCCCGAGGACTGGAGCGACGCGCAGGCCGACAGCTTCCTGTCGGAATACAACGACTACATGATCCACGACCTGTCGATCCACGAGGCGATGCCGGGGCATTACCTCCAGCTTGATCATTCCAACCGCACCGACAATCCGCTGCGGGCGATGCTGTGGTCCGGCCCGTTCGTGGAGGGCTGGGCGGTCTACGCCGAAGGGGTGATGAAGGACGCGGATTACCTCGGCGGTGATCCGCTGTTCAAGCTGACCGTGCTGAAGATGCGGCTGCGTTCGGTCACCAACACGCTGCTCGACATCGGCATCCACACCGAGGGGATGCGGCGCGACCAGGCGATGGAGCTGATGATGCAGGGCGCCTTCCAGCAGGAGCGCGAGGCGGCGGGCAAATGGGTGCGCGCCAACCTTTCCTCGGTGCAGCTGCTGTCCTATTTCACCGGTTACGAGGAACACCGCGAGCTGCGCGCCGAGGCAGAGCGCCGCTGGGGCAGGGATTTTACCCTGCGCCGCTATCACGACACCGTGCTGTCGTTCGGATCTCCGCCCGCGAAATACGTGCGGGCGCTGATGTTCGACCAGCCGGTTCGATAGGTGCTATGCCACTGGCGGGTTTGGGTTTAGGGCAAAGGCATCATGCTTGAAGCCATTGCCCACCCCACCGATTTCTCGCCCCAGGGCCTGCCCGCATTCCACCACGCGCTGGGCCTGGCGCTGGCCAACCGCTGCCGGCTTGACGTGATCCACGTCGAGCAGGGCGGAGAGCACGGCGGCTGGCAGGATTTCCCGCAGGTCCGCGCCACGCTGGAGCGTTGGGGCAGGATCGCTCCGGGAACCGGGCCCGAGCAGGTTCTGGAGCAGACCGGCGTCACCGTACGCAAGGTCGGGATCCACGAAACGAACGCGGCCCAGGGTCTGGCGGACTTCCTCAAGGGGCACCGCCCCTCGCTGGTGGTCATGGCCAGCCACGGCCGCGCCGGGCTGGACCGGCTGTTCGCGGGCTCGGTCTCCTCTGATCTGGTTCAGGCGACCGGCATTCCCGCGCTGCTGCTGGGGCCGGGGGCGCGGCCCTTCGTCGATGCCGAAACCGGCGCGATCGCGCTGACCAGGGTGCTGGTCCCGATCGACCACGATCCCGCTCCGGAAACCGCGCTCGACGCGCTGGATGCGTTCAACGCGGCCCATGGCGCGGCGCTCGATCCGATCCACGTCGGCAGCGGCGGCCCGGTGATCCCGCACATGGCCGTGCGGGAACTGACGGGTTCGGTGGTCGAGACGATCCTGGCCGAAGCCGAGGGCGCCCAGCTGATCGCCATGCCCACGCGCGGCCGCCACGGCCTGCTCGACGCCCTGCGCGGCAGCACGACCGAGCGGGTTCTGGCCGATGCCAGGGTGCCGGTGCTGGCCCTGCCGGTGCGCGCGTAGGATCAGGCTTGGGCCGGGACTTCCAGCCCTGCGCCTACCTGATGGCCAGCCGCCGCAACGGGACGGTCTACGCCGGGTGACCTCCGATCTGGTCCGGCGGGTGTGGCAGCACCGCGAAGGGCAGGGCGGGTTTGCCGCGCCTTATGATTGCAGGGTGCCCCGCGGCAATCCAGAGGCGGTTTAAACCGCTCCTGGATTGCTTCGCTACGCTCGCAATGAACGAAGTGTTGGGAAGGAGGGGGGTTACCTTGCCCCCAGGTCGCCCTTGCCCACCGTCCCGCCAGCCATTTCCAGCATCCGGTCGAGGCTCTTCTTCGCCGCCAACCGCAGGGTCTCCTCGATGTGGATCTGGGGCTTCAGGTCACGCAGCGCGAGGTAGAGCTTTTCCAGCGTGTTGAGCGCCATGTAAGGGCAGATGTTGCAGCTGCACTGGCCGTCCGCGCCGGGGGCGCCGATGAAGGTCTTGTCCGGGATCGCCAGCTGCATCTGGTGGATGATGTGCGGCTCGGTCGCCACGATCAGCGTGTTGCCGGGGAAATCCCTGGCATAGTTCAGGATGCCGCTGGTGGAGCCCACGTAATCGGCATGGTCGATGATGTGCGGCGGGCATTCAGGGTGCGCGGCGACCGGGGCGCCGGGATGCTGGGCCTTGAGCTTGATCAGCTCGGTTTCGCTGAACGCCTCGTGGACGATGCAGACGCCGGGCCACAGCAGCATCTCGCGGTCGAACTTGCGCGACAGGTAGCCGCCAAGGTGGCGGTCCGGGCCGAAGATGATCTTCTGGTCCTTGGGGATCTGGGCCAGGATCGTCTCGGCGCTGGACGAGGTGACGATCACGTCGGACAGCGCCTTCACCTCGGTCGAGCAGTTGATGTAGGTCAGCGCAATGTGATCGGGGTGCGCTTCGCGGAAGGCCTTGAACTTTTCGGGCGGGCAGGAATCCTCAAGGCTGCAGCCCGCGTCCAGATCGGGCAGGACCACGATCTTTTCCGGCGCCAGGATCTTGGCGGTTTCGGCCATGAACTTGACCCCGCAGAAGGCGATGACCTCCGCATCCGTGGCTGCCGCCTTCTTCGACAGCTCCAGGCTGTCGCCGATGTAGTCCGCCAGGTCCTGGATTTCCGGCTTCTGGTAGTAATGCGCCAGGATGATCGCGTTGCGCTCCTTGCGCAGGCGCTCGATCTCGGCACGGATGTCGATGCCGGAGAGGTTTTCGGTCTGGACGGTCATCTGGGAATCCTTGGGGCCTGGTGTCGGCCCCCAGATGGCCCGTCCGGCGCCTTGAATCAAGGATCGGCGGATTGGAGTCTGTTGCAGTAAAGCTGCAACAGGGCAACGCCGGCCCGCTCCCCCGGCCCGACCACCCGCAGGATACCTTAAATGGGTGGTCGGGCCGGGGGAGCGGGCCGGCGTTGCTTCCGCGAAAGTGGAACTGTCTCTAGGGCAGATAGGCTTGCA
>CALMJG010000156.1 GCA_937864195.1 uncultured Novosphingobium sp. | reverse complement strand
TCGTGCCAGACCACCGCCTGCGCGGCTTTCATGCAGCCGCCTTCATGATCCCACGAAATCACCGGCGAGCCGTAGAGCCGCCAGCCCTGCTCCAGCGCTTCGGACACCCGCTCGCAAAAGGCGCGGTCGTCCTTGCCGGTGAGCAGGCGATAGATCGGGCGGCCTTCGGGGGTCTGGTACATGGACTGGAGGCTAGCACATTTGCGCTGCCGCAAAAGCCCCTCCCCGGCGGGGAGGGGTTGGGGTGGGGCTACTGCGCCGGCGTGGTACACCCCCACCCAACCCTCCCCCTCAAGGGGGAGGGCAGGAACCATCCTACAGGATATACTTCGACAGGTCGGTGTCCTTCGCCAGGCTCGCCAGCCGCGCGCGGACATAGGCTTCGTCCACGCGGACCGTCTCGCCCTCACGGTCTTCGGCCTCGAAGCTCAGTTCCTCCAACAGCTTTTCCATCACCGTCTGGAGCCGCCGCGCGCCGATGTTCTCGACCGCCTCGTTGACCTGGCAGGCAATCCGGGCAACCTCGCGCACGGCTTCGGGCGTGATGTCGAGGCTGACCTTCTCGGTCGCCAGCAGCGCCTTGTACTGCTCGACCAGATTGGCACGCGTTTCGCCAAGGATGCGCACGAAGTCTTCCTCCGACAGCGCCTTCAGCTCGACCCGGATCGGCAGGCGGCCCTGGAGTTCGGGCAGCATGTCGCTGGGCTTGGCAACGTGGAACGCGCCGGAGGCGATGAACAGCACGTGGTCGGTCTTCATCGGTCCGTACTTGGTGGCAACCGTGGTGCCCTCGATCAGCGGCAACAGATCGCGCTGCACGCCTTCGCGGCTGACCGATCCGCCGCGCACGTCGGATACCGCGATCTTGTCGATCTCGTCGATGAAGACGATGCCGTTGGTTTCCGCGTTCTGCAGCGCGACGCGGGCGACGTCGTCCTGGTCCATGCGCTTTTCGGCTTCCTCGTCGACCAGCTTGGCCCAGGCTTCGGGCACCTTGAGCTTGCGGCGCTTGAGGTTCTGCTTGCCCATCGCCTTCGACATCATGTCGGACAGGTTGATCATGCCGACATTGCCGCCCATGCCCGGAATGTCGAAGGGCATGGAGGGCGCGTCCTCGACCTCGATCTCCACTTCGACGCCGTCCATCGCCTTCTGCTCGATGCGCTGGCGGAAGCTTTCGCGGGTGGCCTCGGATGCGCCGTCACCGACCAGCGCCTTCAGAAGCCGGTCCATCGCGGCCTTTTCCGCCGCCTCGCGCACCGCCTCGCGGCGGCGCTCCTTTTCCAGCCGGATGGCTTCCTCGGCCAGATCGCGGGCGATCTGCTCCACGTCGCGGCCGACATAGCCGACCTCGGTGAACTTGGTCGCTTCCACCTTGACGAAGGGCGCGTCGGCCAGCTTGGCGAGGCGCCGGCTGATCTCGGTCTTGCCGCAGCCGGTCGGCCCGATCATCAGGATGTTCTTGGGCGTCACTTCGTCGCGCAGTTCCGCGCTCAGCCGCTGGCGCCGCCAGCGGTTGCGCAGGGCGACCGCGACAGCCTTCTTGGCTTCGGCCTGACCGATGATGTGCTCGTCCAGCGCGGCAACGATGGCTTTGGGGGTAAGGGCGTCGTTCATGTCAGTTCCAGATTTTCCGTTCGTGTCTCGACTTCGCCAGGCACGAACGGAGGGTGGATCAGGCGTCGATGGTTTCGACGGTCACGCGGTCATTGGTGAAGACGCAGACCTCGGCGGCAACGGCCATGGCCTTGCGCGCGATCTTTTCGGGGTCGGTCTCGTAATCGACCAGCGCCTTGGCGGCGGACAGGGCATAGTTGCCGCCCGATCCGATCGCGGCGATGCCGTGTTCCGGCTCCAGCACGTCACCGTTGCCGGTCAGGATCAGCAGCACGTCCTTGTCAGCGACGATCATCAGCGCTTCAAGGTTGCGCAGGTACTTGTCGGTGCGCCAGTCCTTGGCGAGTTCCACCGCCGCGCGCATCAGCTGGCCGCGATGCTGTTCCAGCTTCTTTTCCAGCCGTTCGAACAGGGTGAAGGCATCGGCGGTCGCGCCCGCGAAGCCCGCGATCACGCTGCCATCGCCGATCCGCCGCACCTTGCGCGCGTTCGGCTTCATCACCGTGTTGCCCATGGAGACCTGGCCATCCCCGGCAATCACGGTCTTTCCGCCCGTCTTGACGCCGATGATGGTGGTGCCGTGCCACGGGATCATGCCGTGGCTGTCAGAGTTTCTGGTCATGCGCGGGATATATGTCTGATCCCGCGCGCTACAACCTCAACTTCGGTCGGGCTTAACTTCCGTTGGGGCCCGGCCCGCTGGGGGCGCCGCCGCCCATGCCAGGCGCGCCGACCGTGCCGATGTTGCCGAACAGGTCTTCGAGGAAGCTGCGTTCACGGCCCAGAGTCGGGGTCTTGTCGCCATCGGGATTGAGCCGCACGACCCGCTCCATGCCCGAGCGCGAGACGGCGCTGACATTGCCGGCATCATCGAACGCGACCTTGACCAGCAGCTGGTCTTCGGTGCGCGGCCGGGTGAAGGCGCGCTGCTTGGTGTTCTGCGAGATGTAGTACCAGTCCTTGCGGCCGAATTCGGACACGAAGGTCGGCCGGCCCAGCGTCCGCTCGACCGAGGTGCGGTTGTCCACCCCGGGAGTGACCGAATCGAGCAGCGCCTGATCGACGATGTAGCCGCGGTGATCCTTGATCGAGGTGCAGCCGCCCAGACCTGCCGCCAGCAATGCTCCGATCGCCGCCGCGCGCAGAATTCGTGCCCTTACCTGCATTATGCTTTCGCTCCACCAGATCGGCCGGCCTCAAACCGGCCGAACCCAAACTCGGCCAGGCATTGCCCCGCCGGCCCTCGTCATCTATCGGGTCAGGCCTTAAAGCGCCTTGGCCCGCCGCGCAATGCCGCTTGGGCTGCGCGGATGGCCGGGGCCGGTTTAATCACCGCTGAATGAAGGACCGATGCCCATGGGCCTGCTTGCCCGTCTGTTTGGCCAGAAGGAAGATGACCATGCCGCCGTACGCCCGCTCTGGGCAGAGGCGGTGCGGATTGCCCGCACGCCCGAATGGTACGCGCGGGGCGGAATCGCCGATACGGTCCCGGGCCGGTTCGACGCCCTGTCGATGGTCATGGCGCTGATCCTGCTGCGAATGGAGCAGAGCGAGGCCCTGCGCGCCGAACCCGCACGCCTGACCGAGCTGTTCGTGACCGAAATGGACGGAACCCTGCGCGAGCAGGGCGTGGGAGATCTGGTGGTCGGCAAGCGCGTCGGCAAGCTGATGAGCGCGCTGGGCGGCCGGATCGAGGCCTACCGCGAGGGTCTTGCCGCCGGCGACCAGGCTGTTCTGGAAGGAGCGGTGCGGCGCAATGTGACGCTGGCCGAACAGGGCGATGCATCATGGATCGCAGCTGAAATAGTCCGTCTGGCCGGGGCCCTGGCGGCCACTGACGATGCCGCCCTGCTGGCCGGGAGGATCGCGCGATGAACGAATTCACCCGCATGTTCGACGTACGCAGCCTGCCCGCTGCGGCAATCCGGCTCGAAGCTACCCCGCAGGAGTGCGCCGCTTTGGCGAGGCGCTTTGGGATCGTGGCGATCCACGCCTTCGAGGCAAGCGTCGAGATGGTGAAGGATGGAGCCTCGGTCGACGCCGCGGGCCGCCTCGCTGCCCGGCTGGTGCAAAGCTGCGCGGTATCGGGCGAGGATCTCGACGTGACACTGGACGAGCCTGTCGCCATGCGCTTCGTGCCGCCCGCCGCGCCCCATCGCCCGGACGAGGAGGTGGAACTTGAAGCCGACGACTGCGACGAGATCGAGTTCGACGGCACCCAGTTCGACCTTGGCGAAGCCCTAGCGCAGAGCCTGGCCCTGGCAATCGATCCCTTCCTGACCGGCCCCGGCGCGGAAGAAGCGCGGCGCAAGGCCGGAATCATCGACGCGGAGGCGAGCGGTCCGTTCGCGGCACTGAAGGGACTGAAGCTCGATCGCTGATCGGCACGAGTGGCAGGGCCATGCCGCTGCCGATCTGTCGCCCCACGTTCGGTTTACGCGGCCTTAAGCCTGTTCGGGCATAGCACCGGCCTCTGCCAACGCGCCAGACGGAGCCCCGCCTTGAACCTTGCCGCACGCCTGCACCGACCCGAACTGCTGGCGGCCTGGCTGATCGGCGGAGTGCTGGCGCTTGACGTGATCCTGCTCGCGTGGCGCGGATCGAGCGTGGCCGCCGCAGCCTTTGCCGGCAACATTGCCGTCGCCCTGGCGATGTTCGCGCTGGCGCTGGCCTATCGCCACCTGGGCCGCGCGGCGGAGATCGCAACCACGCTGATCGCCTGTTCGTTCTTCATCCTGTTCTCGAATGCCGGCGCGGTGCTCAACAACCTGCTGATCGCGCCGGGATCGAGCACCATCGACCCCTTGCTGTTCCGCGCCGATGCCGCACTGGGCTTTGACTGGCGGGCCTTTGCCGTGACCATGTCCGACTATCCGGCGCTGTGCCGGGTACTGTCGTGGACCTACCAGAGTTCGCTGGTGCAGATGGCGGTGGTGCTGATCTGGCTGGGCTTCACCGGGGCCCGCGTGAACCTCCACCGCTTCCTGCTGGTGGGCATGATCGCCAGCTGCGTGACCATGGCCTTCTGGACGCTGGCGCCCAGCTTCGGCCCCGCGCCGTTCATCGACCTGCCGCCGGATGTCGATGCGCGGATCGGGCGGGTGGTCGATTCCGGCTACGGTGCGCGGCTGCTGGCCCTGGCCGCCGGTGGCGCACCGCCGGTGATCGGGCAGGAACACCTGATGGGCCTGATCGCCTTCCCTTCGATGCACACGGTCATGGCGCTGATGACCACGCTGTTCGCGCGCGGCACCCGGCTATTCTGGCCGATGGTGGCGATCAACCTGCTGATGGCGCCAGCGATCCTGCTGCAGGGCGGGCATCACCTGGTCGACGTGATCGGCGGCGCGGCGCTGTTCTTTGCCGTGCAGGCGGTGGTCAGCCGGATCGTCCCGCACGAAAAATCCGCGCCGGCCCAGGCCAGCGCGGATTCCAAAGCAGTGCCACTGCTGGCCTGAAGCTCAGAACGGGATATCGTCGTCGAGGTCGTCAGCGAAGCCGCCGGCCTGCGAACCGCCGCCAAAGCCGCCGCCAGTTCCGCCGCCCGAACGCTGGCCGCCGCCATAGCCGCCACCCGACGAACCGCCGCCCCAGTCATTGCCGCCGCCAGAGCCGCCGCCGCGCTGGCCACCGCCGCCCTGCCCGCCGCCGGGCGCGCCATCAAGCATGGTCAGCACGCCGCCCATCCCGCCGACCGAAATTTCGGTGGTGTAGCGATCGTTGCCGGACTGGTCCTGCCACTTGCGGGTGCGCAGCTGGCCTTCGATGTAGACCTTGGAACCCTTGCGCAGATAGCG
>CALMJG010000155.1 GCA_937864195.1 uncultured Novosphingobium sp. | reverse complement strand
GGACGCCGGGCAGGTCGCGGAGGCAGTCACCGATGTAATCGTTGTGGTAGAAGACGACGACTGGCAACTTCGCGCAATCGAGACCATTGCATTATTGCGCAGAAACTCGATCTCAGCAGACTTGATTGCGACTGGCTCGCCCAGAAAGCGCTTCGACAAAGCGTCCAAGGCCAAACCGAGAGCAATTGTTTCCCTTGGTGGTCAAGGAGCGTTTCGCGCTAGTGTCAGAGGGGATGAGGAATTGACAGCTATTGTGCAGAAGCTTCTCAAAACCCAAAACTGAACAAATCTGATTCATGGTTATCCCGTCACCCTGAACTTGTTTTAGGGTCCATCTCTCCCTCGAACTTCGGCTCGCGATTGCACGATGGATGCTGAAACAAGTTCAGCATGACGAAGCTGGGTGGGGTAGAACATCCTACCCATTCCCCGCGTCACCCCGGGCTTGACCCGGGGGCCCGCTTCCCTTCCTGCGGCGGTTCGATAAGAAGCGGGTTCCCGGCTCAACCGGGATGACGAAACGAGTTGTATACCATGTCCGTCTCCGACGCCCGCCTTGCCCAGCTTGCCGCCCGCTTCGCCGAGCTTGAGGCGCGGCTGGCCTCGGGCACGCTGGAGGGCAAGGACTTCGTCGCCGCCAGCCGCGACTTTGCCGAGCTGGAGCCGGTGGCGCGGGCCGCTGCCTCTGTCGCCGCGATGCGCGCGGAACTGGCCGAACTGTCCGCGATCAGCGATCCAGACCCCGAAATGCGCGCCATGGCCGAAGAGGAAGTGCAGCGCCTGAAAGGCGAACTGCCCGAGGCCGAGCAGCGCCTCGCCGTCGCCATGCTGCCGCGCGACGCGGCGGACAGCCGCCCCGCCATGCTGGAAATCCGCGCCGGCACCGGGGGCGACGAAGCCGCGCTGTTCGCCGCCGACCTGCTGCGGATGTACGAACGCTTTGCCGCCGAGCAGGGCTGGCGCTTCGAGATCGTCAGCGCCAATTCCAGCGATATCGGCGGCTTCAAGGAAGTGGTCGCCAATATCAACGGCTCCGGCGTCTTCGCCAAGCTGAAGTTCGAAAGCGGGGTCCACCGGGTCCAGCGCGTGCCCGTCACCGAAAGCGGCGGGCGGATCCACACCAGCGCCGCCACGGTCGCGGTCCTGCCCGAACCGGACGAGGTCGACGTAGCGATCGAGGACAAGGACCTCAAGATCGACATCTACCGCGCCAGCGGCGCGGGTGGGCAGCACGTCAACACCACCGATTCGGCGGTGCGGATCACTCACCTGCCCAGCGGCCTCGTCGTGATCTGCCAGGACGAGCGCAGCCAGCACAAGAACAAGGCCAAGGCGATGCAGGTGCTGCGCGCGCGGCTGTATGAAAAGATGCGCGACGAGGCCCAGGGCGCCGAGGCCGAGGCGCGCAAGGCGATGGTCGGTTCGGGCGACCGCTCGGAACGCATCCGCACTTACAATTTCCCGCAAGGGCGCGTGACCGACCACCGCATCAACCTGACGCTTCACCGCCTGCCCGAAATCCTCGAAGGCACCGGGCTTGGCGAACTGGTCGATGCCCTGACCGCCGAAGACCAGGCCAAGCGCCTCGCGGCGATGGATTCGTGAGCGACTTTCTTGGCGAGGCGCACACCGTCGCTCAGGCCCTGCGCGCCGCGACGGAACTGCTCGGCCCCCGCACCGACGGGGCGCGCTTCGATGCCGAAGTGCTGATGGCCCATGCGCTGGGCGCCAGCCGGTCGGAGATGTTCCTGAAGCGGATGGGCGATCCCGTGCCACCCGCCTTCGCCCCGCTGGTCGAGCGCCGCGCCGCGCACGAGCCGGTCGCTTATATCGTCGGCCACCAGAACTTCTTCGGGCTCGAATTCGCAGTCACGCGCGACGTGCTGATCCCGCGCCACGACAGCGAGGTGCTGGTCGAAATGGCGCTGGCCGCCGCTCCCCGGGCACGGCGCGTGCTCGATTGCGGGACCGGATCGGGGGCGCTGCTGCTGACCGTGCTGGATCACCTGCCGGAGGCCAGCGGCATTGGCATCGACCGCTCACCCGCCGCGCTGGAGGTGGCGCGCGGCAATGCCCGGCGGCTGGGGCTGGAGCGCCGCGCGCGGCTGATCCTCGCCGATTGGGAAGCGCCGGACTGGGCGCAGGCACTGGGCGGGCCGTTCGACCTGATCCTCGCCAATCCCCCCTATGTCGAGGAAGATGCACAGCTTGAACCATCGGTGCGCGAGCACGAACCGGCGGGCGCCCTGTTCGCCGGGCCGGAGGGGCTTGATGCCTACCGCGTGCTGATCCCCCAGCTTCCCGCCCTGCTGGCCCCGGGCGGGCTGGCGATGGTCGAGATCGGCTACCGCCAGGCCGATGACGTGGCCGGGATCGCCGCGGCGGCAGGTTTTGCCAGCGTGCTCCACCACGACCTTGGCGGGCGTTCGCGCGCGCTCGAACTCAAGATTCCGCTTGGCAAGGCCGAATCCAGCGCCTAAGCCGAGTTCAAGCCAGCGCAGGCACGCGAAAATTCGCGTCCCGCCGGCCCAATCCAACATTTGCGGTCCGCGTGGCACCAGTCGCCACGCACCTTGCAGGTGTCGGGACTGCGAAGCGCATTTCGCCTTCGCGGCACGGGTCATGCGACCCCCGCAGCCGGACAGGCTGGGTCGCCGGAACAGGGAAATCGTACCCTTGAACAACAATCGCGGAAACACCAACAACCGGCGTCGCGGTCGGGGCAATCGTCAGCAGGGCGGCGGCGGCGGCCAGCAGCTCAACCGGATCGACAGCCGGGCGCGCGGCAATGCCCCGCAGTTGCTGGAAAAGTACCGCAAGCTGGCGCAGGACGCGCACCTCAACGGTGACCGCGTCCAGTCGGAATACTACCTGCAGTTCGCGGATCACTATTTCCGCGTGATCGCCGATGCCCGCGTGCGCCAGGAAGAGCAGCGCCGCCCGCGCGACGAGCGCTGGGAAGGCGGCGAGGAGAGCGACGACAGCGGCGAATTCTCGGTCGAGAGCGATTTCCCGAGCTTCGAGCAGCCATCGTACCAGCGGCGCGAGCGCGACGACACTGAAATTCGGCGTCCTCGCGAACGCGATGATCGGCCCCGTCAGCGCCCCTCGCACGACAGCGCGCCGGACGATGAGTCCGCCTCCGACGAGGACACGCGCGGCAACGAGGCCGAACCGGCCAGCGACGAATCGGGTGAGCCCAACCCCTACGAGCCGCAGCAGAACCCCTTCGTGCGCGAAGGCCGCGGCACCCGCGGGCTGAAGCCGCGCCGCGAGGATCGCCGCCCCCGCCGTGACGAGCGCGATGCGCCTGCCGCCGGCAACGAGGCGCCCGCCGCGCTCGATCCATCGTCGCTGCCCCCGGCAATCTCGGCCACCCGCGCCGAGCCTGAGCCGGAAGCCGCCGTCGAAAGCGCCGAAGCCGAAGCTCCCGCCAAGCCGCGCCGGGGCCGTCCGCGCCGCAAGCCGCTGGCCGATGATGCCGGGGAAACCGCCGAAGCGGTGAACTGAGCCGCCCTTGGCCCAGCTGCTCGACAGGCTGAGCCAGAACCCGCGCCTGCTGGCGCTGGCGCTCGGCGCGCTGGCCGCCTGCGGGTTCCAGCCGCTGGCCCTCTGGCCGCTGGCACTGCTGGCGCTGGCGCTGCTGATCGAACTGGTCGCCCGCGCGCCCACGCCGCGCCGGGCCGCGCTGATCGGCTGGCTGTTCGGCCTTGGCCACTTCACGCTGGGCACCAACTGGATTGCCACGGCCTTCACCTATCAGGCGGCAATGCCGGCCTGGCTGGGGTGGGTGGCGGTGCTGGGCATTGCCGCCTTTCTTGCAATCTATCCCGCCCTGGCAGCGCTGGCCGCATGGCTGGCGGGTCGCCGCACTTATGGCGCGCTGGTGCTGGCCATGGCGGGCGCCTGGATCGTCAGCGAATGGCTGCGCAGCTGGCTGTTCACCGGCTTTGCCTGGAACCCGCTGGCGGCGATCGCGCTTGGCGGGTTCGACCATCCGGGCCTTGCGGGGCTTGCTCCGTGGCTGGGCACCTATGCCCTGTCGGGCCTCGTCGTGCTGCTCGCCGGGGCCTGGCTGATCGCCGCAAAGCGCGGGCTGGCCGACTGGCGCGGCGCGGCGCTGGTGCTGGTGCCGGCCATGTTGTTCCTCTCGCCGCTGCGCCCACCCGCATCGCCGCCCTCCCCCGGCGCGACGATGATCACCCTCGTCCAGCCCAACATCGACCAGACCGTGCTCAATGATCCGGCAATGTTCGAGGCGAATTTCGGCAAGCTCGCCTCGCTCTCCGCGCCGCGCCAGCCGGGGCAGCGGCGGCTGCTGCTGTGGCCTGAATCCGGCGTGCCGGACTATCTGCGCGAAGGCTATCCGGAGCGCTATTACCTGGGCAACTACGGCGCCGATCCGGTGCTGGCGCGGCGGCGGCTGGGCAGTGTGGCAGGCGCGGGCGGCATGCTGCTGAGCGGGACGAGCGACCTCGAGATCGGCACGGTCGAGGGCCGGCTGCGCGCGGTCGGCGCACGCAATTCGGTGACCGCGCTGGACGAGACCGGCGCGATCCGGGGCAGCTATGCCAAGGCCCACCTTGTCCCCGGCGGCGAATACCTGCCGCTGCGCGAATGGCTGACCCCGCTGGGCCTCGCGCGGCTGGTGCCGGGCGACATCGACTTCTGGCCGGGGCCGGGGCCGCGCACCGTGGACCTTGGCCCCTGGGGCCGGGTGGGCGTGCAGGTGTGCTACGAGATCATCTTCTCTGGCCAGGTGACCGACCGCGCGGACCGTCCGCAGTTCATCTTCAATCCCTCCAACGATGGCTGGTTCGGCGCCTGGGGGCCGCCCCAGCACCTCGCCCAGGCGCGGCTGCGCGCGATCGAGGAAGGCCTGCCGGTGCTGCGCGCCACCACCACCGGGATCAGCGCGGTGATCGACGCGCGCGGCCGGGTTCTGGATCACCTGCCCCACCAGCAGGCCGGACGGATCGACATGGCCCTGCCCGATCCCCTGCCGCCCACCCTGTTTGCCCGGACGGGCAACCTGCTTGCGCTTGGCTGGGCCGCAGTTCTTCTTGTCCTGTCGGCAGTTGCCAGCCGTCGCCGTGGCGGCTAGACAGCCGATATAAAGTTTTCCTTATATCGACTTTCCAGCGACAGGACCCGTGATGCGCAGCACCTATCTGTTCACTTCCGAGAGCGTTTCCGAAGGCCATCCCGACAAGGTTGCGGACCAGATTTCGGATTCTATCGTCGACCTGTTCCTGTCCAAGGACCCGGAAGCGCGGATCGCCTGCGAAACGCTGTGCACCACCCAGTTGGTCGTGCTGGCCGGCGAAATCCGCTGCAAGGGGGTGTTCGAGAATGGCGAATGGGCACCCGGCGCCAAGGAAGAGATCGAGCGCGTCGTCCGCCAGACCGTCAAGGACATCGGCTACGAACAGGACGGCTTCCACTGGGAGAAGTTTGAGTTCATCAACCGCCTGCACGGCCAGTCGGCCCACATCGCGCAGGGCGTGGACGCGGGCCACAACAAGGACGAGGGCGCGGGCGACCAGGGCATCATGTTCGGCTATGCGACCGACGAAACGCCCGACCTGATGCCGGCGACGCTCTACTACAGCCACAAGATCCTGCAGCGCATGGCTGCCGACCGCCATTCGGGCGCCGCCCCGTTCCTGGAACCCGACGCCAAGAGCCAGGTGACCCTGCGCTATGAAGGCAGCCTGCCGGTCGCCGCGACCGCCGTGGTCGTCTCCACCCAGCACGCGCCGGGCTATGACGAGGGCGACAAGGAAGCGGAGCTGCACGCCTATGTGAAGCGCGTGGTGGCCGAGGTGATCCCGCCGGTGCTGCTGCGCGAGACCGAATACCACATCAACCCGACCGGCAGCTTCGAGATCGGCGGGCCGGACGGCGACGCGGGCCTGACGGGCCGCAAGATCATCGTCGACACTTATGGCGGCGCGGCCCCGCACGGCGGCGGCGCGTTTTCGGGCAAGGACCCGACCAAGGTCGACCGTTCGGCGGCCTATATCAGCCGTTATCTGGCCAAGAACATCGTCGCGGCGGGCCTCGCCACGCGCTGCACGATCCAGCTGGCCTATGCCATCGGCGTGTCGAAGCCGCTGTCGCTGTACGTCGACACGCACGAGACCGGCACCGTGGGTGATGACGCGATCGAGCAGGCGATCCTCGGCCTTGAGAAGCTCGGCGGCCTGACCCCGCGCGCAATCCGCACGCACCTTGGCCTCAACAAGCCGATCTACCGCCCCTCGGCTGCCTATGGCCACTTCGGCCGCAAGGCCGAAGGCGACCTGTTCCCGTGGGAGCGGCTGGACCTCGTCGAAGACCTCAAGGCCGCGCTGAGCCAGTAAGCCAGCGCGGCGCTGCAACATCAGAGGAAGCCGTCACCCCGGACTTGATCCGGGGGCCAGCTTGCCTGCGGAGCCGCAACCCCGCCGCTAGTGCCGGTAGTCCGCCGTGATCACTCCGGCGGCGGCGAGTTCGGCCTCGTGGCTCTCCTCGCGCCAGGTCTCGGCGAGTGCCTCGGCCTCCCACTGCCGCATCGCCGGATGGGCCAGCACCTGCTCGACCCAGGCTTGCCCCCGGCCCACGTCCAGCCCATAGGTGCGCACGCGGAAGGCCACCGGGGCGTAGAAGGCATCGGCGGCGCTGAACTCCGCCCCCGCCAGCCACGGCCCGCCGAAGCGGTCCAGCCCGCTCTCGAAAATCTCCCGCACTCGCGTCACATTGCGGCGCAGGCCCTCGCTCATCGGCTTGGGGCGCACGCGCACGCCGACGTTCATCGTGCAATCACCCCGCAAATGCCCGAAGCCGCCGTGCATTTCCGCGACCGCCCCCTGCGCAAAGACGCGCGCCTCCTCGTCCGCCGGCCAGACGCCCGGGTGGCGCTCGGCCAGGTAGAGCATGATGCCCAGCGAATCCGGCACCTTGCGCTCCCCGTCGATCAGCAGCGGCACCTGCCCCGTGGGCGAGAACCGGCGGAAATCCTCGTAATTGTCCGGCCTGGTGAACGGCTCCAGCCGGTCTTCGAAGGGAATGCCCAGCGCCCTCATCAGCAGCCAGGGCCGCAGGCTCCAGCTCGAATAGTTCCGGTTGGCGGTGATCAGGGTGTAGGTCATGGCGGCAAGCCTAGCCCCCCGCCACGCGCGGTCAATGGCGGTAAACGCCCGCGTCCTCGTGCGGCCAGCGCTCCAGCCGGGGCGTGGCGGGATCGAGGAACACGGCCGGCAGCTTGCTGAGCATCAGCACCTTGTGGATGCACCAGTCGGCGGCGCGCTCGTTCCAGCGGGCCTGCGCCCGGCCATTGCGCTGCAGCCAGCGGCGATAGGGCAGGAAGTGCTCGGGCTCGTCCTTGTGGACGATCCGGAAGATCCGCAGCATCACCGGGTCGGCGCGGATGATCGGGCTCTTCAGCAGGATTTCCACCTGCTTCAGCCCGCGCTCCTCGGTCAGCATGATCACCCGGCAGAGCTGTTCGAAGGCGGCGGGATCGGCCACGATCTCCGCCGTGTCCAGCTCCTCGATCGTGCAGCGGAAGATCCACTGGATGAACCGGTCGATGTGCCCCGCCCCCGAATCCATCCGCAGCGGCATCCGCCCCTGCAGCTCGAACCAGCGGCGGAACATGTGGTAGTGCTTGTATTCGTCGGCGCGGTGGCGGGTGACCTCGGCGATGAATTCCGCATCGTCCGGGCATCGCGCCCGCACTGCTTCCAGCACCCGGTCGAGCGAAGTGTAGCCGCGATGCTCGTTGTAGATGTAGACCGATGCCAGCACATCGAGATAGCGTTCGCGAAAAGCTGACATCGGCATTGCGGTTACTCCAGTGGGCCGCTCACTCCAGCATCGAGGTGAGCCCGAGCACCGCCTCGGCGAACTCCTCGCGGAAGTCCTGCACCACCTGGCGGCATGAACGCTCGGCTTCGACCAGCCCCACGCCCTGGCCGACGAAATAGGAAACGAGATCGCGGGCTTCTTCGTTCCCGCCGGCCACGGCCTTTTCGATATGGGCGAAGCTGGGTTCGCTAACCATGCCCATCAGCGGCATCGGCAGGGTGCCGGGGCCGGCGGGATCGTCCCAGGCCTCGTGCCAGGCGGTTTTGAGCTGGCGCGCGGGCTTGCCGGTGCGGGCCTTGGAGCGGACCGTGTCGCGGCTGCGTGCCTCGACCATCTTCTGGCGGAAGGCGGGGCTGGTCTCGGCCTCCGGCGTCGAAAGCCAGACCGAACCGCACCACGCGCCCTGCGCGCCCGCCGCCATCATCGCCGCCATCTGCCCGCCGGTCATGATCCCCCCGGCGGCCAGCACCGGGATGTCCTTGCCCGCCGCCTTCAGCGCGCGGACCACTTCGGGAACCAGCACCAGGGTCGAAACCTCGCCGCAGTGGCCGCCCGCCTCGCCGCCCTGGGCGACGATGATGTCGACCCCGGCCGCCGCCTGGCGCAGCGCGTGTTCCTTGGCGCCGACCAGCGCGGCCACGGGAATGCCGCGCTTCTTGCCCTCTGCGATCATTTCCGGCGGGGCGATACCCAGCGCGTTGGCAATGAGCTTGATCGGGTGGCGGAAGGCGACTTCCATCAGCTTCTGCCCGTTTTCCGGCGTGATCCCCGCGCCCTCGCGCACGCGCAGGCTGTCTTCAGGGGGCACCTTGACGCCGTAGCGGGCGAGCAGATCGGCGGTGAAGGCCTTGTACTCCGGCGAAATCGCCGCCGCGCGCTGGGCGTTGCTGGTGAATGCGGTGACGCGCGGGTCGACCGTTTCGGGCACCAGCACGTCCACACCGTAAGGCTTGCCGTCGATGTGGGCGTCGATCCAGGCGAGTTCCTGCTCGAACTGCTCGGGCGTATAGGCCGCCGCCCCGAACACGCCGAAACCCCCGGCCTTGCTGACCGCCACCACCACGTCACGGCAGTGGCTGAAGGCGAACAGCGGAAAATCGGCGCCGGTCATCCGGCAAAGCGCATTGTCCATGAATACTCTCCCTTGTCAGGAGATCATGGCGCGGGCGAAAGGTTGCGGCAAGAGACCTTTCGCCCGCCTGTCACTCACGTCAGGTAGTGGGCCGTGGTCTTGCCCGCGACTTCCTCCGCGCTCACTCCCGGCGCCAGTTCCAGCAGGCGGAAGGGCGAGGCGTGATCGTCGCGGCGGAACACGGCGAGGTCGGTGATCAGCATGTCGACCACATTGCGCCCCGTCAGCGGCAGGGTGCATTCGGGGATGAACTTGGGGCTGCCGTCCTTGGCGCAGTGTTCCATCACGACGATGATCTGCTTGACACCGGCGACGAGGTCCATCGCCCCGCCCATGCCCTTGATCATCTTGCCGGGCACCATCCAGTTGGCAATGTCGCCCTTTTCCGACACTTCCATGCCGCCCAGCACGGTGAGGTCGATCTTGCCGCCCCGGATCATCGCGAAGCTGGTCGCACTGTCGAAATAGGCGGAATGCGGCAGTTCGCTGATCGTCTGCTTGCCGGCATTGATCAGGTCCGGGTCTTCCTCGCCCGCGTAAGGGAACGGGCCGATGCCGAGCATCCCGTTCTCGCTCTGCAGGGTCACGGTCATCCCGGCCGGCACATGGTTCGCCACCAGCGTCGGGATGCCGATGCCGAGATTCACGTAGAACCCGTCCTGCAGTTCCTGCGCGGCGCGCTGCGCCATTTCATCGCGGGTCCAGGCCATCATGCAGTCTCCCGATCACGGACAGTGCGGAACTCGATCTTCTTGTCGTAGGGCGCGCCAACGATCAGGCGCTGGACATAGACCCCGGGCAGGTGGATCGCATCGGGATCGAGCGATCCGGCCTCGACGATCTCTTCCACCTCGACCACGCAGACACGCCCGCAGGTTGCTGCGGGCACGTTGAAATTGCGCGCCGTCTTGCGGAATACGACGTTGCCAGTGGTGTCCGCCTTCCATGCCTTCACAAGGGACAGGTCGGCAAAGATCCCGCGTTCGAGGACATATTCCTGCCCGTCGAAGACCTTGGTCTCCTTGCCCTCGGCCACCAGCGTGCCGACACCGGTCTTGGTGTAGAAGCCCGGGATGCCCGCGCCGCCCGCGCGCATCCGTTCGGCCAGGGTGCCCTGCGGGCAGAATTCGACTTCAAGCTCGCCTGAAAGGTACTGGCGCTCGAACTCCTTGTTCTCGCCCACGTAGCTGGAGATCATCTTCTTCACCTGCCGCGTGCGCAGCAGCTTGCCGATGCCTTCGTTGTCGATGCCGGCGTTGTTGCTGGCAAAGGTCAGGTCCTTCACCCCGGAATCGCGCACCGCATCGAGCAGACGTTCGGGAATGCCGCACAGGCCGAAGCCGCCGCAGGCGATGAGCAGGCCGTCGCGCAGCAATCCATCAAGGGCGGCGGCGGCATCGGGGTAGATCTTCTGGGCCATGGTTCCTCCCGCATGGGCTGGGAGCGAGACTAGCGGCGAAGTTCAATCCGGACTAACGATTGTTTCTTTGTCTGATCGATAAGAACTTCTGATGCGAAAACTGGCCATCTACCACCTCGAAACCCTGCTGTGGATCGCACGGCTGGGCACGTTCCGCGCGGCGGCGGAGCGGCTGGGCACCACCCAGCCCGCCATTTCCGCCCGCGTGCGCGAGGTCGAGCAGCAGCTGGGCATCGCCCTGTTCCGGCGCGAGGGGCGCGGCGTGGTCCTCACCGCTCGGGGGCGCCAGCTGGTGCAGGACTGCGAGCCGCTGCTCGCGGGGTTCGAGCGCGCGCTGCTGACGGCGGGCGACTTTGCCGGGGCGCGCGGCGTGGTCCGGCTGGGCGCGGGGGAGATCGCGGCGGCAAGCTGCCTGCCGGGTTTCGTGGCCGGGGTCAGCCGCGACCTGCCGGGGGTGACGCTGGAAATCGACCTCGACCTCACCGCGCGGATGCTCCAGCACCTGCTGGCCGGCACGCGCGACCTTGTGTTCCTGGCCGGGCCGGTCGCCAGCCCCGGCGTGCTTACCGCCCCGATCGGCGAGGTTGCGCTGGTCTGGCTGGCGAGCCCGGCAACGGTGGCCACAGGCGGCTTCGCCCAGCCGCTCCCCGTCTGGTCGGTCGGCGCCCATTCGCCGATCCACCAGGTGCTGCTGGCGGAACTTGCCGCCGGCCTGCCCTCTCGCTCGATCAACGTGTGCAACAACGTGCAGACGATGATCGGCATCGTCGCGGGCGGCGCAGGCGCTGCGCTGTTTCCCGAAACCATGGCGCGCGGCGCGCTGGCGGCGGGCCTGCTGGCCGAGGTCCACCCCCGCCCGGCCCGCACCATCGCCTTCGAGGCGGCGATTCGCAGCGGAGAGCAGGATCCGCTGATCCTGGAACTGTTCCGCCGTGCGGGCGGGCTGAGGATCGATGGATGCTGGAACGAAATCACCACAGGTGAAACAAGTTCAGCATGACGGAACATGGTGATGAAGCAGAGAACTGCGCGAAGATCAGACCATCGCCACCAGTTCCAGCCCCAGCACCGCCGATAGATCCGCCAGCGCCTGCTCGCCGCTGGTCACCTTGATCGCGTGCATCCCCAAGGCCGCCGCCGGCTTGCAGTTGATGCCAAGGTCATCGAGGTAGATGCAGTCCGCCGGTTCCAGCCCCAGCTTCTCGCACATCATCAGGTAGATGCGCGGATCGGGCTTGCGCACCCCCGCCTTGGAGCTTTCGATCGTGTGTTCGAACCGCGCGAAGACCTGTTCATAGGCATCGGCCTTGTCGCCGCTGCGGGCCATGCCTGCGCCGTGGCCGGTGGGCACGTTGTTGGTGATACAGCCCAGGCGGTAGCCTTCGGCCCTCAGCCGGTCGAGCGCGGTCACCATCGCCGGGCGGATCGATCCGGACAGCACCGCCAGCACGTCGCGCCCCGCCAGCGCGTGGCCCAGTTCCTCCGCCTCCATCTCGAAGCGCACGTCGAAGGTCCGCGCGTCGATCTCGGCGCGTTCGAACAGGGCCCAGGCGTTGGTATCGGGATTGGTGGCATTGACCCGGCGGATGAAATCCTGCGGCAGGCCCCGCTCTTCCTCCAGCCGGTTGAACGCCTCGAACGGCGAGGAGGTGATCACACCGCCGAAATCGAAGATCACGGCGGAATAGCGGCGGGTCATGTCGTGCTCCTGCTTGCCTAGGCGCGCCATTCGTGGCGCATCGCCGCGCGCGCTGCAAGTGCATCGCAGTTGACGCAGGTCATTGTTGGGGTTCCTATGCGGTTTTATCACCTCCGGGCTAAGGGAGAACACCAGATGCGCTCGATCCTCGTACAGGCTGGCCGCGATGCCGGGATGGCCGTCCGGCTCGATACGGCGATGGACATCGCCCGGGTCAGGAATGGCCATGTCACCCTGCTGATCGACACGCCGCTCGACCGGTTCGTCACCACCGATCCCTATGGCGGCACCTATGTCGCGCGCGAGGCGCTGGACGCCGCGCTGGCCGAGGACGACGCCCTGGCCGAGGCCTTTGCCGGACGGCTGGCGAACGACGACGTGCCCTTCGACGTGGTCCACTATGAATTTCAGCCGGTCGACGCGATGGCTAGCGCCGCGCGGCTGGCCGATCTGGTCATCGTATCGCGTAACTGCGGCTATGCCGGCGATCTGGCGATTGCCGCGCGCTGCCCGGTGCTGGTCCTGCCCGAGGACCGGGCGGTGGCAATGCCGCTTGCCGCAGCCTGCATCGCCTGGGACGGCAGCGACGAGGCGGCCCACGCGCTGCGCGGCGCGGTGCCGCTGCTGGCCGGGTGCGGCTCGCTGCACGTGCTGACGGTCAACACCGAAAAGGCGGTCGGCTTCCCGCCGACCGACGCGCTGCGCTATCTGTCGCGCCACGGGCTGAAGGCCGAACTGCACGAGCTTGAGCGCGGCGATTCGGTCGAACAGACGCTCGCCGGGGCCGCGACTCGGCTCGGCGCGGGGCTGCTGGTGATGGGCGCCTACAGCCACAGCCGGGTGCGCGAACTGCTGTTCGGCGGCGTGACCCGCTATTTCCTGGAAGATGCAGCCGCGCCGCCGCTCCTGCTTGCCCACTAAGGCCGGACGGCGAGCCACGGCCGCCGCCACTTTTTGCTGCATCGCACAATTTCACCAAGGGGAAGTCCGGGGCGCTGGGCTTCCCCTTGGTGCATGTGCTACGCAACCTATGGAAAAACACCGATATTGCGCGGAATCGAACGGGTGTTGCATAATTTGCAACAATGAATGAACTTTTCGCACTTGCACAAAAACCGAGTCTGCCCCACTTAGAACCTGCCTTTCAGGCATCCTCTCCCAAAACTTCAAAGGCCCGGTCGGCAACGACCGGGCCCTTTTTTATGCCCCGGTCCCGCCAGCCGCACAGCGTGGCCGGCAGGGGTTTGCAAACTGCGGGTGCAGTTCCTAATTTCGACCTGTCAGGCACAGCCGGACAGGATGAAGCGTCCGGCGCTGGTCGGTCGCATGGCAAGGAACGGACAGCCCCATGGCCGATGCAGCAATCAAACCGGAAGAGCGGACGGTGAAGCTTCAGGTCGCCGCCGCCCGGCAGGAAGAAAGCGGCCAGGGCATCGCCCGCCTGCCCCGCACTGCGATGGTCGCGCTGGGCATTACCGAGGGCGACGTGATCGCGATCGAGGGCAAGCGGCCGACAGCGGCGCGCGCCGTGCTGGCCTATGCCGAGGACGAGGGGCTGGAAGTGATCCGGCTCGACGGCCTGCAGCGCGCCAACGCCGATGTCGGGTCGGGCGATCACGTCCAGATCCGCCGCGCCGAAAGCCGCCCCGCCACCCGCGTGGTCTTTGCCCCCGCCCAGCGCGAGATGCGCCTGCAGGGGCCGGGCGAGGCGCTGAAGCGCAATTTCGCGGGCCGTCCGCTGGTCGCGGGCGATCTCGTCGCCACCACCGGGCAGACCCAGGTGCGCGACATGCCGCCGCAGGTCGCGCGGATGCTCAACGCACCCGCCTTCGCACTCACCCAGATTCGTCTGACCGTGGTCTCGACCAGCCCCAAGGGCATCGTCCACATCGACGAATCGACCGAGGTCGAGCTGCGCGAGGAATTCGAGGAGGCCCGCGCCGCGCGCGGCGAGGTCAACTATGACGACGTCGGCGGCGTGGGCGACACGATCCGCGAGCTGCGCGAGATGGTGGAATTGCCGCTGCGCTATCCCGAACTGTTCACGCGCCTGGGCGTCGATCCGCCCAAGGGCGTGCTGCTCCACGGCCCGCCGGGAACCGGCAAGACCCGCCTTGCCCGCGCGGTCGCCAATGAAAGCGACGCCAGCTTCTTCACCATCAACGGCCCGGAAATCATGGGCAGTGCCTATGGCGAGAGCGAGCGCCGCCTGCGCGAGGTGTTCGAGGAAGCTGCCAAGGCCGCGCCCTCGATCGTCTTCATCGACGAGATCGATTCGATCGCGCCCAAGCGCTCGGGCACTCCAGGCGAGGCGGAAAAGCGGCTGGTCGCCCAGCTGCTGACGCTGATGGACGGCCTCAATACCCAGTCCAATATCGTCGTCATCGCCGCCACCAACCGCCCCGATGCCATCGACGAGGCACTGCGCCGTCCCGGCCGGTTCGACCGCGAGATCGTGATCGGCGTGCCGGACGAAGGCGGCCGGCGCGAGATCCTGGGCATCCACATGCGCGGCATGCCGCTGGCCGAGGGGGTAGACCTCGACGAGCTGGCGCGCACCACCCACGGCTTCGTCGGCGCGGACCTTGCCGCGCTCAGCCGCGAGGCGGCGATGGACGCGGTGCGGCGGATCATGCCGCAGCTCGATCTCGAAGCGCAGACCATCCCCCCGCAGGTGCTGGAAAGCCTGACCGTGACGCGCGAGGACTTCGTCAATGCGCTGAAGCGCGTGCAGCCTTCAGCCATGCGCGAGGTCATGGTCCAGGTGCCGAACGTCGGCTGGGCCGACATCGGCGGCGCCGATGAGGCGGCGGACAAGCTCAAGGAGGGGATCGAGCTGCCGCTCAAGAACCCCGAGGCGTTCCGCCGGCTCGGAATCCGCCCGGCCAAGGGCTTCCTGCTCTATGGCCCGCCAGGTACGGGCAAGACCCTGCTGGCCAAGGCGGTCGCCAAGGAAAGCGAGGCGAACTTCATCGCGATCAAGAGCTCTGACCTGCTGTCCAAGTGGTACGGCGAAAGCGAGCAGCAGATCGCCCGCCTGTTCGCCCGCGCCCGTCAGGTCGCGCCCTGCGTGGTGTTCATCGACGAGATCGACAGCCTGGTCCCCGCGCGCGGCACCAGCGGCAACGAGCCGCAGGTGACGGCCCGCGTGGTCAACACGATCCTCGCCGAAATGGACGGGATGGAAGAGCTGTCCAGCGTGGTGCTGGTCGGCGCGACCAACCGCCCGGGGCTGGTCGATCCCGCGCTGCTGCGCCCCGGCCGGCTCGACGAGCTGGTCTATGTCGGCACGCCCGATGCGAAGGGCCGCGAGCATATCCTCAAGATCCACACGACGAAGATGCCGCTGGCGGCAGACGTGGACCTGGGCGAAATCGCCCGGCAGGCCGACCGCTTCACCGGCGCCGACCTGGAGGACGTCACCCGCCGCGCCGGTCTCAACGCGATCCGCCGCACCGATGGCAAGGCCGACAGCGTCACTGGCGCGGACTTCCGCGATGCCCTGGCGGATTCGCGCGCGACCGTCTCGGCGGAGATGGAAAGCGAATACCTCAAGATGAAAGGCGAACTGAAGAAGCGCGCCGCCGAGGTGACTGCCCAGCAGATCGGCTTCCTTGCCCCCGGCATGGTCCAGTCGACGCGGGACAGGAAGCACGGGTAGGTTCGCAGCGCCCCTCTCTCATGCGGGGAGGGGCGCTGGACCATCCTACAGCCCCACCTTTCGTTCGTGTCGAGCGTAGTCGAGACACTGCGCACGCGCGTCCCGGCGCATACGCAGATCAGCTCAACCGGTCACACCTGATCGCACAGCGCGCTGGGCATGTGCTCGCGCAGCCACTCGATCATCGCCTCGCGCATCGCGGGGCGCAGGCGGCTGAGCGAGGTCGGTCCTGCAGCGCTCATCACCAGCTTGAGTTCGATCGAGCCGACGTGGACCTCCGACACCTGCAGCGCCCCGGTGCGCTGATCCCAGTCGGGATGGGCGGCAAGCAGGGCCTGATAGGCCTTCCGGATTTCCTCGATCGCATGGCCGGGCTTGATTGGCAGAACGACCGATCCGGTGATCCCTCCGCCCTGCCGCGTCCAGTTCTGGAAGCTGGCGTCCAGGAACTTGGCCGTGGGCACGATCAACCGCCGCTCGTCCGCCGTGCGGATCACGACATAGCTGAGGCGGATGTCTTCCACCCGCCCGCTCTCGCCATCGACCACCACGAAATCGCCGATCCGGATCGGCTCGGTCAAAGCGATCTGGATGCCGGCGATCAGAGATTTCAGCGCCGGCTGGGCCGCCGCGCCGACCGCCAGTGTGGCGACGCCCGCCGAGGCCATCAGCGTCACCCCGATGTTGCGCACCGCCGGAATGCCGAACAGCACCAGCGCAACCGAGACGAAGACGATCAGGAACCCCGCCGTGCGCGAGAAGATCGCGATGCGGGTGCGGCGGCTGCGCGCGGCCAGCTCGTCCTCGTAGGTCTGGGTGCGCAGGTCCAGCGCGGCGGCGAAGGCCTTGACCAGCGCGAAGGCGACCCAGCCGAACAGCAGCGGTTCGATGAAGCGCCCGACCATGCCCCAGCCCCGCGCCAGCAGCGCGTCGCCCTCGCTCGCCAGCGACAGGGCGACCGCCGCCATCGCCCAGCGCAGCGGCTGGCTGATCCGGTTGAACACCAGGTCGTCCGTCTCGGACTGCGAGGCCCGGGCCATCCGCCCGAGCAGGGCGAACACCACCAGATGCAGCAACAGCGCCGCGCCCACCGCGATCCCGGCGAGGACGCCCGAGCGCGTCACCATCTCCGAAAAGTCGATCACCGCGCTGGTCGACGGAAGGGTGGGTGCGCCCGCCATCAGTGCGCCGCGCCCCAGCTTGGCCCGGTGCCGATCTCCACGCCGAGCGGCACGCTGAGCTTCACTGCCGGCTCCGCCGCGCCCGCCATCACTTCGCGGATCACTTGCGAAGCGGCGGCAACGTCGCCCTCGGGCAGCTCGAACACCAGTTCGTCGTGGACCTGCAGCAGCATCCGCACGTGGCCCAGCCCCGCCGCGTCCAGCGCGGGCATCATCCGCGCCATCGCCCGCTTGATGATGTCGGCGCTGGTCCCCTGGATCGGGGCATTGATCGCGGCGCGCTCGCTGCCCATCCGCTCGTTGGGATTGCTGGCATTGATGCGCGGGAACCACGTCTTGCGGCCGAATAGCGTTTCGGAAAAGCCCTGCCCGCGCACGCTTTCCAGCGTGGCGTGGATATAGCGGCGGATGCCGGGGAAGCGCTCGAAATAGCGGTCGATCATCGCCTGCGCCTCGTCGCTGGTTACGCCCAGCCGCCCGGCCAGCCCCCAGCGGCTGATGCCATAGAGGATCGCGAAGTTGATCGTCTTGGCCCGCCCGCGCGTATCGCGGTTGACCTCGCCGAACATTTCCTGCGCGGTGCGGGCGTGAATGTCCTCGCCGTGGGCGAAGGCTTCCTTCAGTTCCGGCACGTCGGCCATGTGCGCGGCGAGCCGCAGTTCGATCTGGCTGTAGTCGGCGGCGAGGAGGACGTTGCCGGGTTCCGCAACGAAGGCTTCGCGGATCTGGCGGCCCAGTTCGGTGCGGATCGGGATGTTCTGCAGGTTGGGTTCGGTCGAGGACAAGCGCCCGGTCTGAGCGCCGACCAGGCTGTAGCTGGTGTGGACGCGGCCCGTGGCGGGGTTGATCGCCGCCTGCAAGGCCTCGGTATAGGTCGAGCGCAGCTTGGAGAGCTGCCGCCATTCCAGCACTTTCGTCGCGATCTCCGCGCCGTCGCCGGCCAGCCGCTCCAGCACCGACTGGTCAGTGGAATACTGCCCGGTCTTGCCCTTCTTGCCGCTCTTGTGGCCCAGCTTGTCGAACAGCACCTCGCCCAGCTGCTTGGGGCTGCCGATCGTGAAGGGGCCGCCCGCCAGCTCGTGGATCTGGGCTTCCAGCCGGGCGATTTCCTCCGCGAAGGTCGCGGACAGGCCCGCCAGTCGCTCGCGGTCGACCTTGATGCCGTGGCGCTCCATCGCGGCGATGACCGCGACCAGCGGACGGTCGACCCGCTCGTAGACCCGCGTCGCGGCCTCGGCGGCGAGGCGCGGCTTCAGCACGCGGTGGAGCCGCCAGGTCACCTCGGCATCCTCGGCGGCATATTCGGTCGCGCGGTCGAGCGGCACCTCGCCAAAGGGAATCTCCTTTTTCCCGCTGCCACAGATGTCCTTGAAGGTCAGGGTGGCGTGGCCAAGGTGGCGCTGGGAAAGCTCGTCCATACCGTGGCCCCAGAACGCACTGGCACCAATGCCGTCCTCGCTGCGGCCCGCATCGAGATCGAAGCTCATCACCATGGTATCGTCGACCGGGGCAACCGCGATGCCGTGGCGGGCGAAGATGGTGATGTCGTACTTGGCGTTCTGGCCCACTTTCAGCACCGCATCGCTTTCCAGCAGCGGCTTCAGCAGGGCGAGCGCGCGGGCCTTGTCGACCTGCGCCGGGCGTTCCGCGAACATGTCGATCCCGCCGTGACCCAGCGGAATGTAGCAGGCCTGCCCCGGCCCCAGCGCCAGGCTGACCCCGGCGAGTTCAGCCTTCATCGCGTCGAGCGAGCTGGTTTCGGTATCGAAAGCCACCAGCCGCGCGGCGAAGGCGCGCTCGATCCACTCCTGCAGCGCTTCCTCGGTCTGGACGCAGGCGTAAAGGCTGCGGTCGATCGGCGGCAATGCGGGGAGCGGCTGGCGCGCGCCCTCGACCGGAGCGGCCGCGCCCGGCGTCACCACCTTGGCGGGGTTCAGCTGGACCTTGCGTTCCGGGCTGCCGCGCCCGTCGCCCAGCCGCTTGAGCAGGCTGAAGAAGCCATGTTCCTCAAGGAAGGCGGACAGCGGCTCAGGCGGGATCGCGTCCAGCTTGAAATCGTCGAGCGGCGCGGGCAGCGGCGCGTCTTCCTTCAGCTGCACCAGCACCCGGCTGAGCCGCGCCATCTCCGCATGCTCGATCAGGTTGTCGCGCAGCTTGGACGGCTTCATCGCGGGCGCGGCGGCCAGCGCGGCCTCAAGCCCGCCGTGTTCCTGGATCAGCTTGGTCGCGGTCTTGGGGCCGATGCCGCGAATGCCCGGCACGTTGTCGACCGAATCCCCCATCAGCGCCAGCACGTCGCCGACCAGTTCCGGCGCCACGCCGAACTTTTCCTCCACCTCGGGAACGCCGATACGCAGGTTCTTCATCGTGTCGAGCATGTCAATCCGGCCTTCCCCGCAGGGGCCGACCAGCTGCATCAGGTCCTTGTCGGAGGAAACGATGGTCACGTCCCAGCCCCGCGCGCAGGCGGCCCGGGCGTAGGAGGCGATGATGTCGTCCGCTTCCAGCCCCATCTCCTCGATGCAGGGCAGGCTGAAGGCGCGGGTGGCATCGCGAATCAGCGGGAACTGGGGCTTCAGGTCTTCGGGCGGCGGCGGGCGGTTGGCCTTGTAGGCATCGTAGATCTCGTTGCGAAAGCTCTTGCCCGAGGCGTCCAACACCACCGCCAGGTGGGTCGGCCCGTCGGCCTTGTTGAGGTCGTCCGCCAGCTTCCACAGCATGGTGGTATAGCCATAGACCGCGCCGACCGGCGTGCCCTGCGGATTGGTCAGCGGCGGCAGGCGGTGATAGGCGCGGAAGATATAGGCCGATCCGTCGACCAGATAGAGATGCTGCTTGGGGTCCATCTGCCATGGCTAGCAGACGCGGGCGCGCAGCGTAAGCCACACCCGAGCCACGCCGGTGCGGGCGAATCGGGGCGGCCATGCGACCAAGCGTGCCGCGCTTGCGCCAGTCCGGCCTGTGCAGGCATGGCCAAAACGCATGGAAATCCACAAGCTTTTATCCGCAATGCGACAATCGCTTGCATCGCCAAACGAAGGCGACTAATTGTCATCGCGAAGTCTACCGATAAGGTAGGCTTTCCGTTCGGCTGGAATGCTTTCCGCATCTCTGCCGCGCGTGGTCCACTCGCTGTTCAAGGAATACCATTCATGCGCAAGATCGTTCTCGCCGCTGCCGCTGCCGGCGCCGCTCTCGCTCTCTCGGCCTGCTCGTCGGAAAAGGCTGAAGACGCCGCTGCCACCGCTTCGGACGCCGCCACCGACGCTGCCGCGACCGCCACTGAAGCCGCCACCGACGCTGCTGCTGCCGCCACCGACGCCGCTGCCGCCGCTTCGGGCGCCGCCACCGACGCCGCTGCCGCCGCTTCGGGCGCTGCCGACGCTGCTGCTGCTGCCGCTTCGGACGCTGCCAAGAAGATGTAATCTTCGCCGCACGGCAAAGAATCGGGGCGCGAAGGGCAACCTTTGCGCCCCTTTTCTTTTGCCTGCCCGGAGTGTGCGCAGCTTGGGTGCGACACCCTCGATTTTCGGGGTTTGCATAACTGAAGGCTCGGCGGGCCGTGAGGCAATCCAGCCATCACCCCGCCGCAAAATCCGTCAATCTGGCTGACTTTTTCGCCCTGCTCGCGCCACGCCCCCGCGCTTGTCCTTGATCTCGTTTAATCGTTCGATTAATCCTTGGCATGAGAGCGGCCCGAGCCGCCCGGAGAGGAGCCAAAGGACTTGAACCGTTCCCTGCCCGAAGGACTGGCCGCAGCCCTCGCCCGCGTCGGGCTACCCGAGCCGCAGGGGCTGGAACGGTTGTCCGGCGGGGCCAACATGGAGTCCTGGCTGTTCCGCGCCGGCGAGGGCGCCTATGTCCTGCGCCGCTCGCCCGGCGGTCTCGCGCTGGTGGGCGGCCGGGCGATTGACATGGGGATCGAAGCAGGTCTGATCCGCGCCGCGCAGGCCGCCGGAGTGACCGCGCCGCGCGTGATCGTGGAGCTGATCGAGGCGGACGGCATCGGCGCGGGCTTTGTGATGGAGGCCCTGCCCGGCACGGCCAATCCCGCAGAGATTCTCGCCGCAGCCGATCCCGCGCCTCTGGTCGCTGACATCGGCCGCGAACTTGCCGCCACCCATGCGATCGATCCGGCCGAAGTCGCCGGCCTGCCGACCATGGTCACCGCCGAAGCGCTGGCGGACCTGCGCCGCCGCTTCCTGGAATATGGCGGCGACCGCCCGGTCCTCGCCCTTGCGCTGCGCTGGCTGGAGGCGAACATTCCCGCGCCCGTGCCGCCACGGTTGGTGCACGGCGATTTCAGGCTCGGCAACCTGCTGGTCGAACAGGGCCGCCTGACTGGCGTGCTTGACTGGGAACTGGCCCACTTCGGCGATCCGCACGAGGATCTGGCCTATGGCTGCATGACCGTCTGGCGCTTTTCCCGGCCCGACCGCCCGGCCTATGGCCTCGCCTCGGTCGAGGCGCTGGCGCAGGCCTATGCCAAGGCGGGGGGCGAGGCCTTCGATCCGGTCCGCTTCCGCTTCTGGCTGGTCTACCGCACCTTCTGGTGGGCACTGGGCTGCCTGCAGATGGGCAACACCTGGCGCGACCATCTCGACCGTTCGCTCGAACGCGTGGTGGTCGCCCGCCGCACGAGCGAGCAGGAACTTGACCTGCTGATGCTGCTGGAAGACCTCGCCCCGGAGGCCGAGCGCAGCCGCCCCCTGCCCCCCTCGCCCGAGCCGCTAGCCGATGGGCGGGGGGAGCCGAGCGGCGCGGAGGTGCTGACCGCGATTTCCGAATGGCTGAACGCCGAAATCAAGCCGCTGGTCAGCGGGCGCAGCAAGTTCAACCTGGCGGTTGCGCGCAACGCGCTGGGGATCGTCGCGCGCGAGATCGTGCAGCGTCCAGTGGCGACCGACGCGGCACTGGCCGCCGACCTGCTGGCGGGCCGGGCCGATCTGGCCACGCCTGGCCTGCTTGCGCGCCTGCGCCGCGCCGCGCTCGACAAGCTCTCTGCCGACATGCCGAAATATCCGGCGCTGGCCCTGGCCCGCGCTCAATGGGAAGGAAACTGAGATGGATTTTGCGCTCCCCCAGGACCTCGTCGCCTATCTTGCCGAGCTTGAGGCATTCATCGAGGCGGAGATCCGCCCGGTCGAGCAGCGCGATGACAACATCCGCTTCTTCGACCACCGCCGCGAATGGGCGCGCACCGATTTCGACAATGGCGGCCTGCCGCGCAAGGAATGGGAAGCCCTGCTGGGCGAGGCCCAGAAGCTGGCCGACAAGGCCGGTCACTGGCGTTTTTCCGCGCCCAAGAAGTACGGCGGCAAGGATGGTTCCAACCTGTGGATGGCAGTGATCCGCGACCGCTTCGCCGCGATGGGGCTGGGGCTGCACAACGATCTGCAGAACGAACATTCGATCGTCGGGAACTTCCCCTTCGTCAACATGTTCGAACATTTCGGCACCGAGGAGCAGCAGCGCGAATTCATCACCGGCGGGTTCGAGCGCAACCGCCGCGTCGCCTTCGGCCTGACCGAGCCGCACCACGGCTCTGACGCGACCCACATGGAAACCCGCGCGGTCCGCGAGACCCGCGACGGCGTTCCCGGCTGGCGGATCGACGGCGAGAAGATGTGGATCACCGGCATGCACCATGCCACCCACTGCGCCGCCTTCTGCCGCACTTCCGGCAAGGATGGCGATGCCAAGGGCATCACCTGCCTGCTGGTGCCGATCGACAACCCCGGCATGGTGGTTGACGAGTACCTGTGGACCTTCAACATGCCCACCGATCACCCGCGGATGCATTTCGAAAATTGCTGGGTGCCGGAAAGCGCGGTCCTCGGCCCGGTCGACGGCGGCCTCTCGATCGCGCAGAGCTTCGTCCACCAGAACCGCATCCGCCAGGCGGCCAGTTCGCTGGGCGCGGCGACCTATTGCGTCGAAGAATCGGTCAAGTACGCGCGCGAACGCAAGCCGTTCGGTGCTGAACTCGCCCGCAACCAGGGCATCCAGTTCCCGCTGGTGGAACTGGCCACCCAGTGCGAGATGCTGCGCACGCTGATCTACAAGACCGCCTGGGAAATGGACCAGCTGGAGCACAAGGAGATCGAGCACAAGCTGTCCGACAAGATCTCGATGTGCAACTACTACGCCAACCGGCTGGTCTGCGAAGCCGCCGACCGGGCGATGCAGGTGCATGGCGGGATCGGCTATTCGCGCCACAAGCCGTTCGAACACATCTATCGCCACCACCGCCGCTACCGGATCACCGAGGGCGCGGAGGAAATCCAGATGCGCAAGGTGGGTGCCTACCTGTTCGGCTACCTCGGCCCGCGCAAGGCGCTGTTCGCGAAGTAGGGCGCGGAAGCTTCCCTCCTTCCTGCTCCCCTCCCCGGCGGGGAGGGGCCGGGGGTGGGGGCTGGGCGCAGGCGTTGAAACACCCCCTCCGGGCCCTCCCCCTCAAGAGGGAGGGCTTCAGTTGGCGAAATGCGGCAGCCTGTCGCCACTGCGCATGGCGGCGATGCCGCCGCCGCGCTGCATCTCGATCCCGGTGAGCAGGCTGTCGGCGATCATCCGCGCCTTGGCGCCAACCGCGCGCGCGGCCTCGCCTTGCCTGTCCAGCCTGGTGAGCGCGGCGTAGAACAGCTCCAGCCAATGGGCAAAGTGGCGCTCCTCCAGCCCGGGGATCGCCACGTGCATCCGCATCGGATTGCCGGTATATTCGCCGCTGTTGAGCAGGACGCCGCGCCAGAAGGCCTTCATCCGTGCCAGGTGCGGCCCCCAGTCGGCAATCCGCGCGGCAAAGATCGGGCCGAGCAGTTCGTCCTCGCGGATCGAGGCATAGAAGGTTTCGACGAAGGCATCGATATAGACGGGGTCGAGCCCGATTGCGGCGGCTTCGGCCCGCTTGCGCTCACGCGCGGCGAGGGCATGGGGGTGACCGCGCTTGCGCAGCGGCTGGGGCTGTTCGTCCATTGCGCCGATATGGGGCGCCCTTCCCCCGGGTTCAATCGTCCCGGGTTCAATCAGCGCGTCGTCATTCAGCGCGACGCGGTGCGGCGCAGGCTGGAGCTTTCGGTGAGGTAGCCATCATAGACCACCCGCGCGATCGAGGCGATCCGCGCGGCGCGGTTGGCCTTGCCGCCCTGTCCGGTGACGTAGATCGCCACGGCGATCGCCCGCCCGTCGGGAGTGTTGATGATCCCCACATCGCTGGCGGTGTTGTTCAGCGTGCCCGTCTTGTGGGCCACGCGGGCATCGGTCGGAAGCAGGGCGCGCATCCGGTTCTTGCCGGTCACGCAGCGCTCCATCGCCCCGATCAGCACGGCGCGGCTCTGCGCGCTGAGCCAGCGGCCCTGGTAGAGCCCGGACAGCAGCTGGACCATGGCAACCGGCGTCGCGCTGTCGCGCAGGTCGACCGTGCGGGCGGGATCGTGCTCCCCGTCGTCGCGCACCAGGGTGGCGATGTCACGGTCAAGCCGCAGGCCCTTGAGCCCGGCGGAGCGCATCCAGCGATTGACCGCAGCCGGTCCGCCGACCGCAGCCAGCAGGGCGTCGGTCGCCGCGTTGTCGCTGCGGGTGATGGCCAGTTCGATCAGGCTCTGCGCGGACATCTGCTGGCCGGGTCGCACCGGGGCCACGGCCGAGGAAAACCTGGCCGAACGCACCGGCACCATCAGCGGAAACTGGTCCGAGAGCTTCCAGCGGCCACGATCCACCCCGTCGAGATAGGTGGCGACAATCGCGATCTTGCTGGTCGAGGCCATCGGGAACGGCTGGTCGCCCAGCACCGAAACCATGCGCCCCGAAGCGAGATCGAGCGCGGCGACGCCGATCCGGCCCTGCCCGGCATCGGCATAGGTGGCCAGCTGCGCTTCTAGCCCGCCGCCATAGACATCGACCGAAGGGGCCGAGGCCGAAGGCGTGGGAGCCCACGGCCGGACCGTGGAGACCACTTCGGGCGGAGCGCGCAGTTCGGTGCCGAAGGTCCGGTCGAATGCGGTATCGAGCGAATCCGCCCGGGCCGCAGCAGGAGCCGCAAGGGCGCCGGCCAGTGCCAGCGAGCCGATCAGTCGCGTGAGAAGTCCCGTCATCACAGCGCGCAATAACCCAATCGTGGTTTAGAAATGTATAACCTTTCTGGCCAAGTCCGGGCCGCCGCTCAATTGGCGAGCGGTGAAGCGACGGGTTTCTGCGGGGAAATGCTTAATTGGGGCGCAATAGACGGGGCCTCTGCCCGATCCGGCTGTCAAGCGCGGAGCGCGGACGCGAAAAGGGCCGGAGGATCGCTCCCCCGGCCCCATCGTGCATTGTGGCAGTGCGCGTGGACTTAGAAGTCCATCCCGCCCATGCCGCCCATGCCGCCACCCATCGGGGGCATCGCGGGCTTGTCGTCGGGCTTTTCGCTGATCGCCGCTTCGGTGGTGATCAGCAGGCCGGCGACCGAGGCAGCGTCCTGCAGCGCGGTACGCACGACCTTGGTCGGGTCGATCACGCCGGCAGCCTTCAGGTTCTCGTAAACGTCGGTCGCGGCGTTGAAGCCCATGTTCTCGTCGTTTTCGCGCAGCAGGTTGCCGGCAACCACGGCGCCGTCATGGCCGGCGTTCGCGGCGATCTGGCGCAGCGGGGTCTGGATCGCGCGGCGCACGATGTCGATACCCTTGGTCTGCTCGTCGTTGGCGCCCTTCAGGCCATCAAGGGCCTTGGTGGCATAGAGCAGCGCGGTGCCGCCGCCGGGGACGATGCCTTCCTCAACCGCGGCGCGGGTCGCGTGGAGCGCGTCGTCGACGCGATCCTTGCGTTCCTTCACCTCGACTTCGGTGGCGCCGCCGACCTTGATCACGGCCACGCCGCCAGCCAGCTTGGCCAGGCGTTCCTGGAGCTTTTCGCGGTCGTAGTCGCTGGTGGTGACTTCGATCTGGGCACGGATCTGTTCGACCCGGGCCTTGATGTCGTCAGCCGAACCGGCGCCATCGACGATGGTGGTGTTGTCCTTGTCGATGGTGA
>CALMJG010000154.1 GCA_937864195.1 uncultured Novosphingobium sp. | reverse complement strand
GCCGCGCACGCCGCGCGCCTGCTGGGCGCGTGAACCGCTGCTGCGTGACTTGCCGTCCGGCGTGAGCGCCGCAGCGACGTCACAGCCGCCGGTGCGGCGCTGGCTGTTTGCCGCGACGATCCTGACCGGCAGTTTCCTGCTGTTCCTGATCCAGCCGATGGTCGCGCGCATGGCGCTGCCGCGCCTCGGCGGGGCGCCGAACGTCTGGAACAGCGCGATGCTGGTCTACCAGGCGCTGCTGCTGGCGGGCTATGCCTATGCCCACTGGCTTGGCCTGCTCAGCCTGCGGCGGCAGGCGCAGGTCCATCTTGCGCTGTTCGCGCTGGCCGCGCTGACCCTGCCGGTGGCGCTGGCGGACCTGCCGGCGCCCGCGCCGGGAAGCGAGGTGTTCTGGGTTCCGGCGCTGCTCGCCCTGTCGATCGGGCCGGTGTTCTTCCTCGTCTCGGCGCAGGCGCCGCTGATGCAGCGCTGGTATGCGGCCCATCCGCGCGCCGGGGAGCCGTGGGCGCTCTATGCCGCGTCAAACCTGGGCAGTTTCGGCGGACTGATCGCCTATCCCCTGCTGGCCGAACCGCTGTTGACCCTGCACGCGCAGGCCTGGGCGTGGAGCGCGGGCTATCTGCTGCTGCTGGGGCTGATCGCTGCCGCCGCATGGAACCGGCGGGGCCTGGACGTCACCCTGGCCACCGGGGCTGATGAGGCCGGTCCGCCCGTGCCGCGCCGGCGGATCGTGCTGTGGCTGGCGCTGGCGGCGGTGCCATCGGGCCTGATGCTGTCTACGACGACCCACCTGACCACCGACATCGTCGCCATGCCGCTGCTGTGGGTGATCCCGCTGGGGCTTTACCTGCTGAGCTTCGGCATTGCCTTTGCCGAGCGGCGGCGCGCGGCGCGGGTGCTGTCGGCGCTGGCCTGGGTGGTCGTGCTGGCGGCAGGCGGGCTGGCCATGGTCTCGACCCATTCGGCGGGGCTGATGCCGGTTTTCGCCACGCTGGCGCTGCTGTTCCTTGTCTGCGTCGCGCTCCACACCCGGCTGTACGATCTGCGGCCCGAGCCGCGGCATCTCACCCTGTTCTACCTCACCATGTCGGCGGGCGGAGCGCTGGGCGGCCTGTTCACCGCGCTGATCGCGCCGCTGGTGTTCGACTGGGTGTGGGAACATCCGCTGCTGGTGCTCGCCGCCGCCGCCCTGCTGCCGCGCGATTCGCTGCCCGACTGGCGCAGGCTACGGGGGCTGGAGCCGGAAATGGTGCGTCTCGCGCTGGCCGCGCTGCTGGGCTTTGCCGCTTTCGCGGGCTGGTTGCTGCACGATCTGGCGCTGGAGGTCGAACCTGAGCCGGCCTACTGGATCTGGTCGGCGGTGCTGGTCGTGATCGGACTGGCTCTGGTGCCGTGGCGCGGACTGGTCCTCGGCCTGCTGCTGGGGATCATGCTGGTCCAGGGCGGGCTGCTGACCCTGGAGGACAGCCGGGAAGGGATTCGCACCCGCAGCTACTTCGGCATCTACACCGTGCGCGACTATGCCCAGGACCGGCTGCGTACCCTGGCGCACGGCACGACGCTCCACGGTGAGCAGTCGACCGATCCGGCGCTGCGCCGCAGCCCGCGCACTTATTACGGCCCGGGATCGGGCGCGGGCATGGCGCTGGGGCGCGCGCAGCAGCTGTTCGGGCCGGGGGCGCGCGTGGCGGTGGTCGGGCTGGGGACGGGAACGCTCGCCTGCTTCCACCAGCCGGGGATGCACTTCACCTTCTACGAGATCGACCCTGCCGTGCTGGAACTCTCGCGCAATGGCACCTTCACCTATCTCTCCGACTGCACGCCCGGCGCCCCGGTGGTGATCGGCGACGCGCGGATCGAACTGCAACGCGCGGCGCGCGGCTCGGTCGACCTGATGGCGATCGACGCGTTCTCCTCGGACTCGATCCCGCTCCATCTGCTGACCGACGAGGCGTTCGGGGTCTATCTCGATGCGCTAGCCCCGCGCGGGGTGCTGCTGGTGCACATTTCCAACCGCTTCATCGATCTGGAACCGGCGCTGGGCGCCGAGGTGCGGCATCGCGGCCTGCACGCAGCCGTGCGGGAGGATAATCCCATTCCGGACGAGACGCTGGGTTACACCGCCTCCACCTGGGTCGCGATCAGCCGCGATGCGGGGCAGATCAAGGCGCTTGAAGCAGGCGCCCCGGCAATGGCATGGCGGCCGCTGTCCGAACACGCGGCGCGGGTCTGGACTGACGACCACGCCTCAGTCCTGCCTTACCTGCAATGGCGCAATTTCCTGGGAAGACCGCAATGACCCGCAACGACATCACGATCCTGACGCTGAACGGCAAGACTCCGCGCATTCACGAGAGCGCCTTCATCGCCCCCGGCGTGCGGCTGATCGGCGATGTCGAGATCGGGCCGGATGTCAGCGTCTGGTACAATTGCGTGCTGCGCGCCGATGTCAGCCGGATCGTGATCGGGGCGCGGACCAACGTGCAGGACGGCACGGTGATCCACTGCGACAGCCCCACGCCCGGCGCGCCGGACGGCTTTCCGACGATCATCGGCGAAGACGTGCTGATCGGCCACATGGCGATGATCCACGGCACCGTGATCGAGGATCGCGGCTTCGTCGGTTTCGCGGCGCAGACGATGAACGGCTGCGTGATCGAGGCGGACGGGATGCTGGCGGCGGGCGGGCTGCTGGCGCCGAACAAGCGGATCCCCTCCCGCCAGTTGTGGAGCGGGCGTCCCGCCACCCATATGCGCGATCTCGACGACAAGGCGCTCGCCGGGCTGCAGCTGGGCGTGGCGCACTACGTCGAGAACGCGAAGGTCCACAAGGCGGCGCTGGAAGCCGGAGCCGATGGCGCGGCCCAGGGTTGAATTTCCCCCGGCCGAGGCGATTCGCGCCCTGGCTGACGGCGAGGGGCGGCTGGCGCTGCGCGTCACCCCCGGCGCGCGCAGCGAGGGGCTGGAGATCGCCGATGGCCGCCTGCTGGTGAAGGTCCGCGTCAAGCCCGAGGACGGCAAGGCCAACGAGGCGGTGCTGCGGATGCTGGCGGATGCGCTGGGGATTGCGACGTCACGACTGCGGATGTTGCGCGGCGCAACCGGGCGCGACAAGCTGGTCGGGATCGGGGACTAGGAGCGCCGCTCTTCGCTGGGCGGCAGGCGCGTGGCCCAGAACGCCAGCATCACCGCCCAGCCGGAGGCGAGCCACAGCGCAAGCCACGGGACATGGGTCCAGCCCAGCGCCCCGGTCACCGCACCTGCGGACAGGCCCAGCCACAGCAGCAGCCACCCCGCCCATGCCTCGCCGCCGGTGCCCATCAGCTTGGCCGCCAGCCCCTGCCCCATGCGCACCAGCGCGCCGGTCATGTAGGTCAGGCCGACCGATACCTCGCCATTGCGCTGGAAGGTGTTGTTGATCGCCCCCATCGCCAGCACCAGCGCCCCGAGCATGGCGGCTTCCGAACCGGCCTGGTGGGCAAGGGAGGCAAGCGCCAGCAGGCCCGCGACCAGCGAGAACACCGCCTGCTTGCGCCGCATTCCTGCTTTCGCGGCGAGCACCGCCCCGCCCGTGACGCCCAGCACGAACCCGGCGATCAGTGCCGCCGGCACCCAGGCATGGGCCGGCCGCTGCGCGATGTCGACGCCCAGCCGGGTGGTATTGCCCGACATGAACGAGACGAAATAGCTGTTGGCGGAAAGGTATCCGGCGGCATCGACGAACCCGGCGAGTCCAGCAGCGGCAATGGCAAGCCTGCGGCGGGAGCGGTCGATCCGGTTCATGCGCCGCAGGCTAGTGCGTCGCGCGCGGAAAAGCGAGGGTCAGCTGCGCGCCATGCCCCGGGCCATGCGGTCGAGCACGTCGGCCATGGCATCGGCAATCTCGCGGTCGGCCACTTCGCTGTCCGCAATCGCGCGGCGCATTGCCTCTGACCACTGGACGGCAGTGTCGCTGTTGATCCTGAAACTCCCGTGGGCGCTCATCATGCACTTGCCGGGATTAGCCTCGAACCAGTCGCGCGGCCCGCCCGCCCAGCCGGCCAGGAACAGCGGCAGCGAGGCGCGCATTTCCGCAAGGTCCGGCGCGTGCATCGCGCGCAGCTCGGCATAGGCCGGGTCCTCGTCCATCAGATCATAGAATCGCTCGCAGATCGCGCGCAGCACCGGATGGCCGCCAATCCGCTCGAACGGCGTGGTTGCGGGGGCTTCGGCAGTTGCAGCTTCGGTCACATGAGGCTCCGGCAGGCAGATCAGGTCAGCCTTGCCCTAGCAGCCCTCCGCGGGGAGGGGATTGACGCAGGTCAATCACCCTCGCCCTTGGTTTCGTCGCTGGTTTCCGGCGCGGACCTGGGCTTGCGCTTGCCGCCCGTGGCCGCCTTCTTCGCCTTGCGGTCGAACTTGGGCGGCGCGGGGGTCAGTTCGAAGCCCAGGGCATCGTCCTTGACGCTGACGTGGACCTCGCCGCCGTGGCGCAGCTTGCCGAACAGCAGTTCCTCGGCCAGCGGCTGCTTGACCTTCTCCTGGATCAGGCGGGCCATCGGCCGCGCGCCATAGAGCTTGTCATAGCCGCGCTTGCCCAGCCAGGCGCGGGCATCGCCATCGAACTGGATGTGGACGTTCTGCTCGGCCAGCTGCAGTTCCAGCTGGAGCACGAACTTGTCGACCACGCGGCTGACCACTTCGGTGCCGAGATAGGCGAAGGGCACGATCGCATCGAGCCGGTTGCGGAATTCCGGGCTGAACATCCGCTTCACCGCCTCGTCGCCCGCATCCGCCTTGGACACGTCGCCAAAGCCGATGCCCTGCTTGGCCATGTCGCTGGCCCCGGCATTGGTGGTCATGATGAGGACGACGTTACGGAAATCGACCGTCTTGCCGTGGTGGTCGGTCAGCCGCCCGTTGTCCATCACCTGGAGGAGGATGTTGAACAGGTCCGGGTGGGCCTTCTCGATCTCGTCGAGCAGCAGGACGCAGTGCGGCTGCTGGTCGATCGCGTCGGTCAGCAGGCCGCCCTGGTCGAACCCGACATAGCCCGGAGGCGCGCCGATCAGGCGGCTGACCGAATGGCGCTCCATGTATTCCGACATGTCGAAGCGCTGGATCGGAATGCCGAGGATCGACGCAAGCTGCTTGGCCACTTCGGTCTTGCCGACGCCGGTCGGGCCGGAGAACAGGAACGAGCCGATCGGCTTGTCCGGATCGCGCAACCCTGCGCGGCTGAGCTTCATCGCGCTCGACAGCACCTCGATCGCCTTGTCCTGCCCGAACACGACGCGCTTCAGGTCGCGTTCGAGATGTTCGAGCGCCTGGCGGTCGTCGGAACTGACGGATTTGGGCGGGATGCGCGCCATGGTGGCGATCACGGCCTCGATCTCGCGCGCGGTGATGGTCTTCTTGCGCTTGCTTGGCGGCACCAGCATCTGCATTGCGCCGACTTCGTCGATCACGTCGATCGCCTTGTCGGGCAGCTTGCGGTCGTTGATGTAGCGCGCCGACAGTTCCACCGCGGTCTTGATCGCGTCGGGCGTGTACTTGACCTTGTGGTGTTCCTCGAAGGCGGTGCGCAGGCCCTTCAAAATCTTGATCGTGTCCTCGACCGTGGGTTCGTTGACATCGATCTTCTGGAACCGGCGCAGCAGGGCGCGGTCCTTTTCGAAGTGGTTGCGGAACTCCTTGTAGGTGGTCGAACCGATGCAGCGGATCGTCCCGCCCGACAGCGCGGGCTTGAGCAGGTTGGAGGCATCCATCGCCCCGCCGCTGGTCGCGCCGGCACCGATCACGGTGTGGATCTCGTCGATGAACAGCACCGCGTGGGGCATCTTCTCAAGTTCCGAGACGACCTGCTTGAGCCGCTCCTCGAAATCGCCGCGATAGCGGGTGCCGGCCAGCAGCGCGCCCATGTCGAGCGAGTAGATCACCGCCTGGGACAGCACCTCGGGCACTTCGCCCTCGACGATCTTGCGGGCCAGGCCCTCGGCGATGGCGGTCTTGCCCACGCCCGGATCGCCCACATAGAGCGGGTTGTTCTTGGAACGGCGGCACAGGATCTGGATCGTGCGGTCCACTTCCGGCCCGCGCCCGATCAGCGGATCGATCTTGCCGGTCAGCGCCTTCTCGTTGAGATTGACGCAGAACTGGTCGAGCGCGGTCTCCTTCTTGCTGTCCTTGGCGGAGCCTTTCTCTTCCTGCTGGGCCGGGGTCTCACCTTCGCTGCCCTTGGGGCTGCGGTCCTCGATCCGGCGGCCGCCCTTGCCGATCCCGTGGCTGATGAAGCTGACCGCGTCGAGCCGGCTCATGTCCTGCTGCTGCAGGAAATAGACGGCATAGCTGTCACGCTCGGAAAACAGCGCAACCAGCACGTTGGCGCCGGTGACGGTATCCTTGCCGGACGACTGGACATGCAGGATCGCGCGCTGGATCACCCGCTGGAAGCCCGCGGTGGGCGAGGGGTCGCCCTTTTCCTCGGTCTTGAGCGACTGGTATTCCTGGTCGAGGTAGGTGCGCACCACGTCGCCCAGCTCGCCCAGTTCCACGCCGCAGGCCTGCATGACCTGCGCGGCGTCCGAATCGTCGATCAGCGCCAGCAGCAGATGCTCCAGCGTGGCATATTCGTGGCTGCGCTCCGACGCGTTGGTCAGCGCGGCGTGCAGCGTCTTTTCAAGGCTCTGGGCGAAACTGGGCATCTAGCGCTCTTTCCCGGGCAGGAATGGCCTTCCCGTTGCGGGAAGGGTTGAACAGGCTTGGTTAACCGGACCTATACGAGGTCCAATATGGGCTTTGGGACCTATCGGTTCCTTGAAACCTATATGGGTATGGGCCGCTACGGCAAAAGGGGCGGCCGCCACGATCATGAGCTTCGCGGCCTGAACAGGGCATCGGCGGCGGCGCGGTGCAGGCTGGCGCGATCCCGGTGGGCGCGAACCCGCGCAATCTCGGCCTCCAGCAGGGCGATTCGCTCCGCCAGTTCGTCCTGCGAATAGGAATCGAGACTTTCCTTCGCCAGCAGGCCGGCGGCGTCGCTTTTGGACCGGGGCAGGTCTTCGTCCATGGGGGCGAGAATCGGACGCGTTGCGCTTGCTGTCAACCGGTTGCGCGGTTAGGAAACCGCCTGCGGCATCGCGGCAACAGGGATTGGCAAATGATTGAAACCGTTCCGGAAACGATGGAAGCGGCGGGATTCGAGGCACCCGGGGGTCCGGAAGTGCTGCGGATCGAGCGGCTGCCGGTGCCGGTTCCGGGGCCGGGCGAGGTGCTGGTCCGCGTCGCTTTTGCCGGGGTGAATCGCCCGGACGTGATCCAGCGCCAGGGCTTTTATCCGCCGCCGCCGGGCGCCTCGCCGATCCCCGGGCTGGAAATTTCCGGTGACGTCGTGGCGCTGGGCGAAGGGGTGGGGCCGGAACTGCTCGGCCAGCCGGTCTGCGCGCTGGTTTCGGGCGGGGGCTATGCCGAATATTGCCTTGCCCAGGCCGAACACTGCCTGCCGGTGCCCGAAGGCCTGCCGCTCGACATGGCGGCGGCGCTGCCGGAGACCCTGTTTACCGTGTGGCACAACGTATTCGAGCGCGGCTGGGCGAAAGAGGGCGAAACCGTGCTGGTCCACGGCGGCACCAGCGGGATCGGCTCGATGGCGATCATGCTGGGCAAGGCCTTCGGGCTGAGCGTGATCGTCACTTGCGGCGGGGCCGACAAGTGCGCCGCCGCGCTTGAGATCGGCGCGGACCACGCGATTGACTACAAGGCACAGGACTTCGTTGCCGAAGTGGCCGCGACCACTGGCGGCAAGGGGGTGGAGCTGGTGCTCGACATGGTCGCGGGCGACTATGTGATGCGCAACCTCAAGTGCCTGGCCGACGATGGCCGCCATGTGACCATCGCGGTGCAGGGCGGGGTGCGCGCCGAAATCAACATGGCCGAGGTGATGCGCCGCCGCCTGACCCTGACCGGATCGACGCTGCGCCCGCGCTCCAACGAGTTCAAGGCGCTGCTCACCCAGGAAATCGTCCGCCACGCCTGGCCGCTGGTCGAGCAGGGCAGGCTGCGCCCGGTGATGGACCGCACCTTCCCGCTGGCCGAAGCGGCGCAGGCCCACGCCCGGATGGAACAGGGCGCGCATATCGGCAAGATCGTGCTGAAGGTTGCGCCGTAGATACTCGGGCAGCGCTGCCCGCGCCTCTCGGCGTCCGTTTGTCTATTGCGAAAACCCCGGCAGATCGAAGGTTTCGGGCCTCGCAACCGCCTGCGGCCTTGCCCTGCGCCGAGAATCCTCCTACATCCGCCACGCTTAGGCCGCTCCGCGAAGGGGCGGCCCTATTATTTTCTGCCGGAGAAATCCCGTGACCCAGCCCACCCCGTTGATGCCGCACGCCACGGCTTCATGGCTTGTCGACAGCACTTCGCTCTCGTTCGAACAGATCGCCGAATTCTGCGGGCTCCACATCCTTGAAGTCCAGGCCATGGCCGACGATCTCGCCTCCAGCAAGTACACCGGCCGCGATCCGGTGCGCGCGGGCGAGCTGACCATGGCGGAGATCGAGAAGGGCCAGGCCGACCCGGCCTATGCGCTCAAGATGCAGAAGGCGCCCGTCACCGTCAGCCGCACCAAGGGTCCGCGCTACACCCCGGTGTCGAAGCGTCAGGACAAGCCGGACGGCATCGCCTGGATCCTGCGCCACCACCCCGAAATCTCGGACGCGCAGATCGGCAAGCTGATCGGCACGACCCGCAACACCATCGCCGCGATCCGCGATCGCAGCCACTGGAACATCGCCAACATCCAGCCCAAGGATCCCGTGACCCTGGGCCTGTGTTCGCAGCGCGAACTGGACGGGATCGTCGCCAAGGCCGCCAAGAAGGCCGGCCTCAACGACGAAGCGGGCGACGATGCACGCCTGGGCGATGACCGCGTGGCCCTGATCGAGGAACTGCGCGCCGAGCGCGAGGCCCAGACCAAGGCCGCCTCCGAAGCCGCGCAAGAGGCAGAGGCCCAGGCCTGGCTCGAAGCCAAGCGCGCCGCCGAAGCGGCTGGCGAAGACTGATTTTCATTGCCGGAGGGGCAGCGCATTCGCTTGCTCCTCCGCCGCCCCTGCGGCTAGACTGACGGGGTGACTGATACGGCCCCCGGCGAGCCCTGGCTCGAGCACTATGTGCATCCCTGCGACTGGCGGATGGACTTTCCGCCGCTGTCGCTGCCCGATTTCTTCGCGGCCAGCGTTTCCGCCCATGGCGATCGCCCGCTGGTCGATTTCATGGGCCGCGAATACTCCTATGCCCAGTTGCACCGCGAGGCGCTGCGCTTCGCGGCCGGGCTCCAGCGGCTCGGCATCGCGCGGGGCGACCGGGTGGGGCTCTACCTGCCCAACGTGCCGCACTATGTCGCCGCCTATTACGGCGCTTCGATCGCCGGGGCGACGCTGGTCAATTTCAGCCCGCTCTACACCGCCGCCGAACTGGCTGATCAGGTTGCGGATTCGGGCACCCGGCTGCTGGTGACGGTCGATTCCGCGGCCCTGCTGCCGACCGCGCTCGAAGTGCTGGAGGGCTCGCAGCTCGAAACGCTGGTGGTCGGCTCGCTCGCCGCGCAGCTCCCCGCGCTCAAGGGACTGGCCCTGCGCCTGCTGGGGCGCAAGTCGCTGACCCGCATCCCCGCCCACCCCGGCGTGCTGCGCTGGGACGATGTCCTGGCCGACGGACCGCCCGCGCCGGTCGCGATCGACCCCATGAGCGACCTCGCCCTGCTGCAATATACCGGCGGCACCACCGGCACGCCCAAGGGGGCAATGCTCACTCACCAGAACCTCACCGCCAATGCCCGCCAGGTCGAGGCGATCGACCCGCGCAAGGGTGAGCGGGACGTGATCATGGGCGTGCTGCCGCTGTTCCACGTCTTCGCCAACGTCTGCGTGCTCAACCGCACCGTGGCCAACGGCGGCTGCGTGGCCATGCTGCCGCGCTTCGATGCCGGCCAGACGCTGAAGACGCTGCAGCGGGTGCGGGCAACCGCCATGCCCGGCGTGCCGACCATGTACCAGGCGCTGCTCGATCATCCTGACCTGGGCAAGACCGACTTCTCCTCGCTTCGGGTCTGCATCTCGGGCGGGGCGCCGCTGGCCGGCCCGCTGAAGGAACGGTTCGAGGCCGCGACCGGCGCGCGGCTGGTCGAAGGCTACGGCCTGACCGAAACCTCGGGGGTGGTCTCGACCAATCCTTACGAGGGCGAGGACCGGATCGGCACGATCGGCCAGGTCCTGCCCCGGACCCGGGTGCGCCTGCTCGACAAGGAAGATCCCCTGCGCGATGCACCCCCGGGCGAACCCGGCGAACTGGCGGTGCAGGGCCCCCAGATCATGCAGGGCTACTGGCGCCGCCCCGAAGCCGACGCGACTGCCTTTGCCCAACGCGCCGATGGCCGCTGGCTGCGCACCGGCGATGTCGCGGTGCTGGATGCCGAGGGCTATCTCTCGATCGTCGACCGCATCAAGGACATGATCGCGGTCGGCGGTTTCAAGGTCTTCCCCAGCCAGGTCGAGGATGCACTACTGGGCCATCCGGCGGTCAAGGAAGTGCTCGTGCTGGGCGTGCCCGATGCCTACCTTGGCGAAGTGCCGCGCGCCTATGTGACCCTGGCGGACGGCGCCAGCGATAGCGGCGATGCCCTGCGCACCTGGCTCAATGCCCGGCTTGGCAAGCACGAACGGGTCGATGCCGTGGTGGTGCGCGAGAGCCTGCCCAAGACGATGATCGGCAAGCTCGACCGCAAGGCCCTGCGCGCCGAAGTCGAAGCGGCGGGAGCGGAAACGGCCTAGCGGAATCTACTGCCCGCAGCTGCGCCGCCGCGCCTCAGTTGGCCGCGAAGGGAACCACGCTGGTCTCGTCGCCCGCCGCGCGCGGGGCGAAGCGGCCGTCGACCTGGGCGCCCTGTTCGATGGTCAGCGAATCGTAATGGACATCGCCGTGGATCCGGGCACTGCGCAGCACCACCAGTTCGCGCACATTGATCGTGCCGCGCACCATGCCCGACAGGCGCGCGCTTTCGGCTTTCACCGCCCCGGTGATCTCGCTCGATTCGCCCTGGACCAGCGAGGTGCAGGCAACGTCGCCCTCGATCTTGCCGTCGATGTGCAGATCGGCGGAGGCGGTGACATCGCCCTTGATCCGGGTGTCGGGTCCGAAGACCGAGAAGGTCGAGCCGCCCATCGTGCTAGCGCCCGTCTGCCGGGGAGTGGCTTGGTTCTTGGAAAACATGGGCTGCAGCCTCCAGGAAGGGTCGCGGGTTGAGCGGCCGGTCGTTGATCCGCACTTCGAAGTGCAGGTGCGGGCCGGTCGAGCGGCCGGTACTGCCGATCAGGCCGACCACCTGTCCGGCGGCCACCTTCTGGCCAGCGCGCGCGCGGTAACCGGACATGTGGGCATAGCGGGTCATCAGCCCGTTGCCATGGTCGATCTCGATGCAGTTGCCATAGCCCGAGCGGACCCCGGCGAAGCTGACCGTACCGGCCGCCGCGGCATAGATCGGCGCGCCGATCGGACCGCGGAAATCGAGCCCGGCGTGATAGGCCGCATCGCCGGTGAAGGGATCGGAGCGGTAGCCGAAGCCCGAGGAGATATATTCGAGGCTGGCGGGCATGACCTGCGGAATGCCGGCCAGGCCGCGCTCCAGCGCGTCCATCCGCGCCAGGCTGACGCCGAGCCGCTGGAAGCGCTGGTCGAGCGAACCGCGCCCGGTCGACAGGCTGATCAGCGGACCACCCATCGCGCTGCGATCGTCGAGCGAGGCCAGCATCATGCCGGGATTGAGGCCCAGCTTGCGAATCTTCTCCGCCGCCGCCGTGGCGCGCCGGTCGGCGGCGCGGGTCAGCGATTCGGCGAAGGCCAGCTGGCGGGCCTCGATCCGGGCCAGTCCGGCAGCCTCGGGCAGCAGCGCGCTGACCTTGTTCACGGTCTTCGCGGCCTCGCCCGACGAATCGGACACGGTTTCGCCCGCCCTGGCATCGGCCGGCAGGTCGCCAAGATGCGCCTCGGCGACCTTTTCGAGGAAGTCCTGGCGCTTTTCGAGATCGGAGGCGACGCCCTTCAGGTCATCGCGGTATTCGGAAACGCGGCTTTCGGCAGTGGTCACCCTGGCTTCGCGGTCCAGCAGTTCCATCCGGTCGCGAGTCGCAAGATACTGGGCCACGGCCATGGTCGTGACCGAGCCGAGCCAGGTCAGCGCGAGAGCCGCGACAGCGCCCGCACCAATCATCTGGACCCGCGATGAAACCTTGATGAAACGAACCTGCCCCTGCGACCGCATGAAAAATTCGCGGTCCGGGAACCAAGTCCGCAGGCGGCTGGTTAGCCCCCCGTCGGATTGCCTGTTCAAGTCGACCCCTAGTGCCTTTGCCTGCTCACGGGGGCGGCCGCTAGCAGCTAAGCCGCGCGTCGGCGAATCCCTTAACCCTCGTTGGCGCCGAGTCGAAGGACTCGCGCGACGAATCGTTTGCATTGGTAACCGATTGCCCGCCAGCCAGGTCGCTGGCGGTGACAATCGCGCTTGCGGATGGTAGGCGCCCGCCATGGCCGACCAGACCCGCGACACCGCAGAAACCCCGACAGACCTCATCGCGCGGATTGCCCGCCAGGGCCGCGCCGCCCAGCGCGTGCTGGCGCGGATGGATGCCCCGGCCAAGGCAGCCGCGCTCCACGCCGCAGCGGCGGCCCTGCGCGCGGAAGCAGGCGCGATCCTTGCCGCCAATGCCGAGGATGTCGCCGCCGCCGAGGCCGCCGGGGTTAGCGGCGCGATGCTCGACCGGCTGCGGCTCGATCCCGCCCGGCTCGAAGCCACTGCCGCCGCGGTCGACAGCGTGGCCGACCTGCCGGACCCGGTGGGCGAGGAAATCAGCCGCGCCGAGCGGCCCAACGGGCTGGTGCTGGCGCGGGTGCGCATCCCCATCGGCCTGATCGGCATCATCTATGAAAGCCGCCCCAACGTGACCGCCGACGCGGCGGCGCTGTGCGTGCGTTCGGGCAATGCCGTGCTGCTGCGCGGCGGCAGCGAGGCGGTGCGTTCCAACCGGGCGATCCACGCGGCGCTGGTGCGGGGCCTGGCCTCTGCCGGGGTGCCCGAAGGCGCGGTCCAGCTGGTCCCGACCCAGGACCGCGCGGCGGTTGGCGCGATGCTGGCGGCGGCGGGCCTGATCGACATGATCGTGCCGCGCGGGGGCAAGAGCCTGGTCGCGCGGGTTCAGGCCGATGCGCGCGTGCCGGTGCTCGCCCACCTCGACGGGATTTGCCACACCTATCTCCACAGCGCCGCCGATCCGGACAAGGCGCTGGCCATCGCGCTCAATGCCAAGCTGCGCCGCACCGGGATCTGCGGGTCGATGGAAACGCTGCTGCTCGATTCGCGCTTTGCCGGCTCGCAGGCGGTGGTCTCCGCGCTGCTCGACCGGGGCTGCGAGCTGCGCGGCGATGCCCGCGCCCGCGCGCTCGACCCGCGCGTGATCGCGGCGAGCGACGAGGACTGGGACACCGAATACCTCGACGCGATCCTGTCGGTCGCGGTGGTCGACGGGCTGGACGCCGCACTCGATCACATCGCGCGCCATTCCTCGCACCACACCGACGCGGTGGTGAGCGAGGATGCGGCGGTGTGCGAACGCTTCCTCGCGGAAGTCGACAGCGCGATCGTCATGGCCAATGCCAGCACCCAGTTTGCCGATGGCGGCGAGTTCGGCCTCGGCGCGGAGATCGGGATCGCCACCGGGCGGCTCCACGCGCGCGGCCCGGTCGCGCTGGAGGGCCTAACCACCTACAAGTGGCAGGTGCGCGGCACCGGCCAGGTCCGGCCCTGAAGGCGCGGCGCTGAAACGCGTCGGCCTGCTGGGCGGGAGCTTCAATCCCGCGCATGGCGGTCACCGCCAGATCAGCCTGGCCGCGCTGCGCGCGCTGGACCTGGACGAGGTGTGGTGGCTGGTCTCGCCCGGCAATCCGCTGAAGCCGCGCGAGGGGATGGCGGCGCTCTCCGCGCGGCTCGGCTCGGCCATGGCCATGGCGCGGCGGGCGCGAATCGTGCCGACCGCGATCGAGCGCGAACTGGGCACCCGCTATACCGTCGATACCCTGCGAAAGCTCCAGCAGCGCTACCCGCGCCACCGCTTCGTCTGGCTGATGGGCAGCGACAATCTGGCGCAATTGCACCGCTGGCGGAACTGGCGCGCCATCGCCCGCGCCATGCCGATTGCGGTTATCGCCCGTCCGGGCTATGATGGCGCCGCAGCCGCGAGCCCCGCGGCAGCCTGGCTAGGCCGTTACCGGCGGTCTGCCGCCAGCTTGAACAACCGGGCAGGATGGAGCGCCCCCGCGCTGATACCCTTGCGTTTCGATCCCGATTCCCGTTCGGCCACGGCCCTGCGCCGCGCCGATCCGGACTGGGCCAGCCGCTTTTCCGGTCGGGCCTTGCGGGATCCTCTCACGCACCATCCCGTCGATCCCGACACAGCATGACAAACCCGTTTTGCCCTGCTCGCCCAGAGGAGCCGTTCGCGCTTACATGACGTCTGCCCAACCCCTGCCGGAAACCTCCGGCTCTCCCGCCCCGCTTCCGCCCGCGAAGCCCGGATCGCTCCACGCGCTGGTCCTCCAGTCGCTCGACGACGACAAGGCCGAGGAGATCGTTTCCATCCCGCTCGACGGCAAGAGCTCGATCGCGGATCACATGGTGATCGCCTCGGGCCGCTCGACGCGCCAGGTCGCCTCGATCGCGCAGAAGCTGGCCGAGCGGATCAAGGCCGCCGGCTTCGGCCACGCGCGGATCGAAGGCCTGCCCGCCGCCGACTGGGTGCTGGTCGATGCCGGTGACGTCGTGGTGCACGTCTTCCGCCCGGAAGTGCGCACCTTCTACAACCTGGAGCGGATGTGGGCCTTCGGAGATTCCGGCAGCGCCTGAGTCCTGACCCATGCTCCTGCATGTTGTTGCCCGGGGCAAGATCGGCCGCTCGCCCGAAGCCGATCTCATCGCCCGCTACGCCAAGCGGATCGCCTGGCCGATCAAGCTGACCGAGCTGCCTGACACGGGCGGCACGGTTCCGGCGCCCCAACCGCAATCGCGCACAGTGCTGCTCGACGAGCGCGGCCGGCAGCTCTCTTCGGAAGAGTTCGCCGCCCTGCTCGGCAAGTGGCGCGATGAAGGCGTGCGCGAAACCCGGTTCATGATCGGCGCCGCCGACGGCCACGGCGATGCCGCGCGCGCGAGCGCCGACCTGTTGCTTGCCTTCGGGGCGATGACCTGGCCGCACCTGATGGCGCGCGCGATGCTGGCCGAGCAATTGTGGCGCGCGACGAGCATTCTTGCTGGCCATCCCTATCACCGTTCGGGATAAGGCAGGCGATGCGCGCCGCCCCGTTTCTTGCTGTGGTCCTTGCTGTCGCTCTTGGTGCCGCGCTGGTCGCGCTTGGTGCCGCAGTCGCGCAAGGGCCGCTGGCGCCCGCAATTCCGCTCGAATCGGTGGAACAGGGCGAGCAGGCCCTGGCCCGCGCCCAGCAGCAGGGCGAACAGGCGCGCCGCCGCGCCGAGGCGCTTGAATCCGAAGCCCTGACCATCCGCGAGGCTGCCGAGCGCACGGCCCAGGAAAGCGCCGCGACCGCCGCCCGCATCCAGCAGTCCGAGGCCGAGATTGCCGCCCAGGAAGCCCGCATCGGCCTGATCGAACGCCAGCAAACCGAGCTGCGCGCGCGTCTCGCAGAGCGGCAGCGCCCGCTGGTCCGGCTGACGGCTGCGCTCCAGCGCCTTTCGCGCCGCCCGCCCGCGCTTGCGCTGCTCCGGCCTGGCTCGCTGCAGGATGCCGTCCGCCTGCGCGCCGTGCTGGAAACCATGCTGCCCGAGGTGGATCGGCGCACCGCCGGCCTGCGCAGCGAACTGAACCGCGCCCGCGCATTGCAGGACCAGGCCCGCCAGGTCGCGGCCGGCCTGCGCGCCAGCCAGGGCCAGCTTGGCGAGCGGCGCAAGCAGCTCGCCGCGCTCGAAACGCGTCAGCGGCTTGAATCCCGCGCTGTCGGCGGGGTTGCCGACCGCGAAGCTGCCCGGGCGCTGGCGCTGAAAGAGCAGGCGCGCGACCTGACCGGACTGGTTGACGAACTCGCCCGCGCCGGAGCGCTACGTGCCGATCTGGCCGCCTTGCCGGGGCCGGTCCTGCGCCCGGATCAGCCGCAGGCCGCGCAGGTCGGTCCCGCCGGGGCAGCGATGATTCCGCCTGCCCAGGCGCCGGCGCGCTATCTCCTTCCGGTCGCGGGCCGGCTGGTTGCGGGCTTTGGTGCGCAGGTTCCGGGCCAGCCCGGATCGCGCGGCATTTCGATCCTCACCCGCGCCGAAGCCCAGGCCGTCGCGCCCGGCGCGGGGCGCGTGGTCTTCGCCGGTCCCTACCAGGGTTACGGCGCAATCGTGATCATTGAGCACGGTGGCGGCTGGACCAGCCTGCTGACCGGGCTTTCCACTGTTGATGCCCGGGTCGGCGACCAACTGGTCGCCGGCGCACCGCTGGGGCGCACCGGCAATGGCCGTCCGGTCCTGACGCTGGAGCTGCGCAAGGATGGAGCGCCGGTGAACCCGCTCGACCTGCTGCGCGGTTAAGGGAGAGGCCCTGCCCTTCGGGGAATCTTCGGCCCTTGCGCCATCTGGCGTTAAGCTGAACTGCGCGATAGAAGGCGCTCGATCGAATGAAAGGCTGCCTGCCATGAAACCCGCCTCCCTGCTGCGCGCCACCCTGCTGGCCGGTGCGGTTGCCCTGCTGCCGGCGACCACGGCGGGCCTCGCTGCGGTTGACGGTCGTTCCGGCCCGCAATTCGGCCGCCTGCTGACCGTCTACCAGCTGGTCAAGGCGCAGTACGTGGAGGACACCGACGACGAGAAGCTGGTCAATGGCGCGATCGACGGGATGCTGGCCGCGCTCGATCCCCACTCGACCTATCTCGAAGGGGCGACCCTCCAGCGCCTGACGACGATGATCGACGGCAATTACTCGGGCCTGGGCCTGTCGGTCGCGATGGACGACGGCGCGGTCAAGGTCATCTCGCCGATGCGCGGCAGCCCGGCGGAAAGCGCGGGCGTCAAGGCGGGGGATTACATCACCCACCTCGACGGCAAGCTGATCTATGGCGGCGAGCTTGACGATGCCGTGGCGCAGATGCGCGGCGAGGCGGGGACCAAGATCCGCCTTACCCTGTTCCGTCCGGGCCGCGACGCGCCGTTCGACGTCACCGTGACGCGCGGCGTGATCAAGCTGGAACCCGTCACCTGGAAGCTCGACGGGTCGATCGGCACGGTCAGCGTCAACGAGTTTTCGCGCAATGTCGGCCAGCAGGTGGCCGATGGCATTGCCGACCTGCGCAAGCAGGCGGGCGGCAAGCTGACCGGCCTGGTGCTCGACCTGCGCTCCAACCCCGGCGGATCGCTCGACGAGGCGGTGGCCCTGTCGGACCTGTTCCTGACCAAGGGTGACATCGTTTCGCAGCGCGGCCGCAACGCCGACGACAACGAGTATTACCGCGCGGAATCGATGTTCCCCGGCGATGCCGCCAAGGGGCTGCCGGTGATCGTGCTGATCGATTCCGGCTCGGCCTCGGCCTCCGAAATCGTCGCCGGCGCCTTGCAGGACCAGCGCCGCGCGGTGGTGATGGGCGAGCGCAGCTTTGGCAAGGGCTCGGTCCAGTCTTTGTTCCAGCTCGACAAGGCGCACGCGGTGAAACTCACCACCGCGCGGTACTTCACCCCGGCCGGGCGCTCCGTGCAGGAAGGCGGGATCGAACCCGACATCAAGGTGCCGCAGCTGTCCGATCCGGACGCGCGCCGGCGCAGCGAGCTTGCCATCCGCGAAAGCGACCTGCGCCGCCACCTCGTCAACGAGGTCGCGATGGACGACAAGAAGCTGGAGGCCGACCGCCAGGATGACCCGCGCTTCAAACTGACCGCCGAGGACTTGAAGGCCAAGGGGATCGACGACTTCCAGCTCTACTACGCGAAGGAAACCCTGCGCCGCACTACCGGCGCTGCCCTGGCGAGCCGCGGCAAGTGATGGCCGGGTGGGGGCAGGACAGCTTGCGGCGCGCCACCTGGCTGGCCTTCGTGGTTCCGGCGGCGCTGCTCGGCGGCGCCTATGTCAGCCAGTACGGCTTTGGCCTCTATCCGTGCGAGATGTGCTGGTGGCAGCGCTGGCCGCATTTCGCGGCCCTGCCCCTGGCCGGGCTGGCGCTGGTGCTGCCCCGCATGGCCCGTCCGCTTACGCTGCTTGCGGCGCTCGCGATACTCGTGTCGGGGCTGATTGGCGCGTTCCATGCCGGCGTTGAGTACGGCTGGTGGGAAGGCGTGACCACCTGCACTGGCGCGCCTGCCGCCATCGCCGGCGATCCACTGGCCGGCATCCTGGCCGCGCCGCTGGTCCGCTGCGATCAGGTGCAGTGGGAACTGCTGGGCATAAGCCTGGCAGGCTTCAATTTCCTGTTCTCAACCGCCGGGGCGCTGGCGGTGCTGGCGCTGCTGCGCCGAAGCGCGAAGGCTGGAGCATGACGGACAAGACCATCGAGCGGATCCTGCGGGTCGACCAGGCCGGCGAATACGGCGCGATCCGGATCTACGCGGGGCAGCTGGCGGTGATGGGCAATCGCGCCCCCCATGCCGGCGAGGTTCAGCACATGGCCGAACAGGAGGCCGCGCACCTCGCCAGGTTCAACGCCCTGCTGGCGGAGCGGCGCGTCCGCCCGACCGCCCTCCAGCCCTTCTGGCACGTCGCCGGTTTTGCGCTCGGCGCCGCCACCGCACTGATCGGGCCGGAGGCCGCGATGGCCTGCACCGCCGCGGTGGAGGAAGAGATCGACCGCCACTACACCCAGCAACTCGACGAACTGGGCGAGAGCGAGCCGGAACTGGCCGCCACCATCGCCCAGTTCCGCGATGACGAGCGCGCCCACCGCGACACCGCGCTGGCCGCCGGGGCGGAGCGCGCGCCGGCCTATCCCCTGCTTGCCGGGGCGATCCGCCTGGGCTGCCGCGCCGCCATCCGCCTCGCCGAGCGGATCTGATATCGTGAATTCAAGGCTTGCCGCATCCGGCTTCGTCATCCTGAACTTGTTTCAGGATCCATGTCGCATCGCGCACTATGTTCCGAAAGCAAGCCGGTTGGCGCGCCATTGCTTCCAATCCGACGGAATACCTCGGAAACCTGAGTGATTTTGACCCCGGCCAATGTCCTGCCAGACTTCATCTGGCATTCACGGCGCAAGGTTCCTATTATCGCCCCATACGGGAGACAACGCATGACCATTTTCGCCAGATTGCCCGCTGCCCTCGCGCTTGGCGCTGCCCTGCTTGCCGTGCCCGGCGCGGCCCAGGCCCAGCCGACTGCCGAACCCAAGGTGAACATGGTCATCGTCTATGGCGACGACAAATGCCCTGAATCGACCGGGGACGAGATTGTCGTCTGCCCGCGCCTGAACGAAAGCGAACGCTTTCGCATCCCGCCCAACCTGCGCGGATCGGATTCGCCTGCGAACGAGGCATGGAACAACAAGGTCATGGCCTACGAAACCGTTGGTCGCGGCGGGATCATGAGCTGCTCGCCAGTCGGGCCGGGGGGCTCCACCGGCTGCACCGCGCAGCTGATCAACGCGGCCTATGCGGAAAAGAAGAACAACCCCGACCTGAAGATGAGCCAGCTGATCGCGGCCGAGCGCGCCAAGCGCCTCTCCACCATTGATGAGGACGCGGCCGAGACCCAGGCCCGGGTCGAGCAGGCCGAAAAGGATTACATCGCCCGCGAGCAGGCCGCCCAGCAGGGCCAGCCGATCGCGCAGGAGCCGCCGCTGCCCGCGCCCCAGCGGCCCTGAAACCCCGCTCCCGGCGCACGTTCGGGAGAACCACGTAAACAACGTTGTAACAATCAAGCGCCACAGGGCTTCGGCACTGTGGCGCTTTTGTCACCATGTGCATCAGGGCTTGCCGATATGCGCAATTTCGTTTCGTTGCGGGCGGTTTTCCTCTTTTCAATACGCCCTGAACGTGTATTGAACGGTGGCAATGTGGACTACGAATGACTTATAAACGGGCGCGCATTCGCCACTTCTGAACTCGAAACCACTTTGTTGATGAGGGGTATCTATGACTACCAAGATTAAGCTTTCGCTGCTCGCCGCTTCGGCGATTGCGCTTGTCGCAACGCAGGCTGGCGCGCAGGTCGTTGGCACGCTTACTGCAGGGCCGACCGCCAATACCGCCAATGGCAACAACCTCTGCTCGGATGGCACCACGGCTGGCGGTTACACCACGGTCAACGGAACCACGCTTGACGGCACCATTACCGTTGCTGGTGCGGACGTCGTTTCGACCACCTGCGCGGACTTCACCGCGACGACGTCTTACGGCACCTTCTTCTTTGGTGCCGCTTCGGTTCTGGGTGATCCGGGCACCGTGCTCGAAATTGGTTCGGCCAGCACCAGCTACGACTTCGCACGCGAATACCACAATGTTGCCGATACCAGCACCTTCCCGCCGACCCCGCTGGGCTCGTCGACTGCTGACACTCCGATCACCCCGGTGAGCTCGGGTGCCTACAGCTACGGCGAAGCCGCGGCTACCGACCAGCAGAACCTGCATGTTTCGACCACCAACGTGAGTGGTACCGGCACCACTGGCACCGGTTCGCAGGTTACCTATACCCAGTCGGCCGCGAACACCGATTGGCAGGCAACCACCGGAACCTCGACCTTTGATCCGGTGACCGGCAATGTGACCTACACCCCGACCGCGGGCAAGTCGGCGCTGCAGAACATCGATGGTAACACCGTCACTGTTTATGACACCGTCGCCGGCACCTCGAGCTCGACCAACCAGAACGCCAACGGTTTCAGCGCGACCACCAATGGCACGACCACGACCTTCAATTCGGCCGGTGTCACCACCACTGGTTCGTCGCTGAACCTGCAGGCCAATGGCCCCAGCTACGTCAACGTCGGCACCAACGATGTCACCATCCATGGCGGCACCACCTCGACCACTGCCGTGTGGAACAACTCGGGCTACACCCAGACCGACACCGTCAACGGCGTGACCTTCACCGTTGACAACAACGGCAATGTCCAGAACCTGGGCAACAACACCGTTGGCGGCAACCTGCAGGTCAATGGCAATGCCAACGTGGCTGGCTTCACCACCACCAACGGCATCGACAACACCGGCAACATCGAAACCGACACCCTGCAGGTCAACACCACCTCGACCTTCAATGGTCTGGCGACCTTCAATGCCGGCATCAACGTGACCGGTGGCACCACCACCGACACCCTGCTCGTCACCGGCAACAGCCAGCTGCTGGGCGATCTCGACGTGACCGGCGCGACCACCCTGGGTGGCCTGCTGACCGCGAACGGCGGTGCCGTCATCAACAACGGCCTGACCGTCAACGGTGGTTCGACCCTCAACGGCGGTGCGACCGTGAACGGCCTGCTGACCGCGAACAACGACCTGCTCGTCGGTGGCAACACCCAGCTGAACGGTGACCTGAACGTTTCGGGCTTCACCACCACCAACGGTCTGACCAACACCGGCACCGTCACCACCGACGATCTCGCGGTGAACAACAATGCCACGGTTGGCGGTTCGCTCGGCGTGACCGGCTTCACCACCCTCAACGGCGGCGCCACCGTCAACAACGGCTTCACCGCCAACGGTGGTTCGACCCTCAACGGCGGCACCACCCTCAATGGTGGCGCGACCGTGAACGGCAATGCCCAGTTCAACAACAACGTCGCGGTTGCCGGCACCACCACCCTGACCGGTCTCCTGACCGCTAACGGCGGTGCGGCCATCAACAACGGCCTGACCGTCACCGGCGGCCAGAACGTCAGCGGCGGTTCGACCATCAATGGCGGCCAGACCGTCAACGGTGGCCAGACTGTCAACGGCCTGCTGACTGCCAACAACGGCCTGGCTGTCAGCCAGGGCGCGAACATCGCTGGCGGCCTGACCGTCGCGGGCGGTTCGACCCTGAACGGCGGCACCACCCTCAACGGTGGCGCGACCGTGAACGGCCTGCTGACTGCCAACAACGGCCTGGCCGTGACCGGCAACAGCTCGGTCAGCGGCAACAGCACCGTTGGCGGCACCCTGGCGGTGACCGGCGCGACCACCCTGACC
>CALMJG010000153.1 GCA_937864195.1 uncultured Novosphingobium sp. | reverse complement strand
TGGTCGGGGAGACAGGATTCGAACCTGCGACCCTCTGCTCCCAAAGCAGACGCGCTACCGGGCTGCGCCACTCCCCGACCGGGGTTGTCCTTCGCGTTGGTGGGCCCGGCAGGACTCGAACCCGCGACCTAGCCGTTATGAGCGGCCAGCTCTAACCAACTGAGCTACAGGCCCGTAGCGCGAAGCGACGCGCGCGGGTTAGCGGGGTGCGGGCGGTTAGGCAAGCTCCACCGATGCAATCAGGTCGCTCACGCTGGTCGGCGCAATGCCGCGCCGGGCAAGGTGGGCAAACGCCTGCCGCCACCAGTCGTAAAGCGCATCCAGTTCGTCCTCGCTGCGGACGTAGGGCGTAAAGCCCGCAGCCAGCGATGGGCTGTGGAACGAGAACACCAGAACCGGGAGCTGCTGGTCGATCGCAATGTCGATCCCCCGGATGGCTTCCTCGATCGTGACGCCTTCCGGGGTGAGGGGGATACGTTCGAGCAGGCCGATCCTGGCCAGTGCCCCGCGTAGCCGTGGAACCCGCCACATCCGGGGGTAGAGCCACGGCCCCAGCTGGCGCAGAATCCCCCAGTAGACCGTGGTGAGCGGCAATTCCATCAGGCGCTGGTTGCCTCCGATCCAGTAGGGCCGCAGCGGATGCCCGCGAAAATTGGGTCCTCCGCTCGCGCTGTAATCGAAGGCGGCGCGGACCGAGGTGTCGATGGCGATGCCGTGTTCGGCCAGGATGTCGGCCGTGTTCCGCCCCACGCCATAACGCCCCGCGCGGTAGATCAGCGGGCTGGTGCCAAAGGTCTTGACGATCGCATCACGCAGGCGGCGAAACTTCTCGCGCTCAAGCTCCTTCGGAAGGTTGCCGGCGAAGCTGTTGTATTCGTTCACCTGTTCTTCAAACGGGGGGCTGACCCACGGATGCAACTGCACCCCGATCTCGGCGCGTCCGGCGGCCACCGCCTCGCCCAGCACTTCCCCCGCCGCAGGGCAGGTGGCGATCGGATAATCGACAAGGTAGACCGGGCAGACGCCCTGGCCTTCGCAGAACTGCTGGAACCGGGCGAGCCGGGCCACGGTGTGGACCGTATGTCCCTCGCGCCGGATCGGCTGGTTCCAGTCAAACTCTTCCTCGGTGTCGACCGTCACCAGGTATCGCTGCCCGGCCCCGGCCGGAAAGCGCACCTCGCGTCCGGGAGGGGGGAGGTCGGTGATTGCCGGAAGAACCAAGGTCGCGTCATTCCTTTTGATTTTCAAGCCGTTCGAACTTCAGCAGCGACCGTGCGACTTCAGCCTCTGTCAGCCCTCTGGCTAGGTCCCGAAGCGGCGCCGGTCAAGCCCGGCAGGACCAGCCGCAACCGATCTTCCTTGCGTTCCAGCGAGCCGCCCGCCGCGCGTGCCTCGCTCCGGGCAAGGCGCAGGGCAAAGCCGACGCCGAACACGCCGGCGGAAATGACCTGCGGGATCGATCCGGCTGCGGCGCGGAACAGCTCGTCCGTGCCGCGGCTGGCCAGGACGGCCGGCAGGGCAAGGTCGAGCCGCACCGTTCCCGCTTTTTCGCGCAGGCGCAGTTTCAACTGCTCACCCGGCGCGCAGACCCCGGCCAGGGTGGCGAGCAGGCGCCAGACGATCCGCTCGGCCTCGATCCGGGCGAGCGGGACGGCCAGCGACCCTTCGAATTCGCGCATAGCAAAACCGCTGCCGCGCTGGCGGCTGTGGGCGGCCAGCTGAGCGACTGTGCTGGCCACCACGTCGCCAAGGTCCGTGGCTCCGCCTTCGACATCGAGCGCGCCGCTCTCCAGCTTGGCGAGGCGTTCCAGTTCCTCGAAGGCGGCCAGCATCCGCGCGGCATCCCCGACAACGCTGGAAGCCAGCGCCCGGTAATCGTGCGGAGTGGGGCCGAACAGCTGCTGCTGGATCACTTCCGCGAAGCCCTGGATTGCGTTCACCGGCGTGCGCAGTTCGTGCAGCATCTGGCGAATGCGGTCCGCCTCGCTGTCTCGGGCGGGCCTGGCCGCAGCGGCGTCAACCGGGTCCGCTGCGGGACGGCGCAGGCGGCCGCGATAGCCCAGGTGCCGACCGTCGAGGGGGTCGAACCATGGCACCGCGTCAATCTGCCAGTCGCCGGCGATGGCGGGCGCGCCTTCCAGCGAGACCGCGATCCCGCGCAGCGGCTGGCGGCGGCGCAGCGCCTCGTCGAGCGCGGGCGGCGCGGCGAGCGGACTTGCATTGTCCCGGCCGCCCAGGCGCAGGCCGATCAGCATCGGCGCGGCACCGGGATCGGCCCAGACGATCCGCCCCGCTGCATCGGTGGCGAAATCACAGGCCTGCACCGTGGCCGGCACCCGCAGCACATGGTCCTCGCCCAGCGGCAGCCGGGGCGAATCACCCTGTGGGCGCACTTCGACCACTTCGCGGGCGCGGCGATAGGCCTCGATCCGCCTGACCAGGGCGCCAATGCCCTGGGCGGCGTCTTCCGCAGCCGCAGGCGCTGGTGAAGCCGCGCTTTCGCCGGGCTCCGCGGCGCTGGCAGGCGGCAGTGCGCGGGCCTGAGCTCCGAGCCGCGCCAGCAGCGTGCGGACGGTGGACGGAAGATCCCTGCGCGACCAGGCATGGTCCCGCGCGGACGGAGTCAACGCCGGGATCAGGTCGAGCCATTGCTCCTCGCCCAGGTCGGCGCGGAGCAAGGCCGCCCTTGCAACATCGTCTTCGCACCCGGCCAGGGCCGCGACCAGCCGGGGAGAGCGCAGGCGCAGCGCGGAATCGCCGAGCATCGCGGCGCGCTCACGGGCGGGAATGAGCTTTGCCAGCTGCGCGAGCCGGGCATAGGCTGCATCGACCTGATCGCCGCGCGCCTCGGCCGGCATGATGCCCAGCAGGTCGAGCAATTGCCGCAACTGGACCCGCTGCAAAGCACCGCCATCGGCGCGCAGGCGCAGCACGGTCCCAAGGCGGTCGTCGAAATGCATGATTGCTCCAGTAAGCTGCGCGGCGCGCGCAGGCGAGTGTCATACCAGAGATGTCCACGGCTGGTATCGCAGCGATTGATGCGTTGCAAAGCGGGACAATTGCGGCCATAAACAATAAAATTATCGAGGCTCTGGGGGCAGGGTCGTGATTATTACTGTTGGGGGGCATTGTCCTGCGTGGCGCGGTTGCATCAACCGTCGGTGCGGCGCAGTACGAAAAGGGTAAGGCATGGCCAATCTTGACGCGATCGACCGGCGCTTGCTCGCCGAACTCCAGGATGAAGGACGGGTAACCAACGTCGAGCTTGCCCAGCGTGTCGGCCTGACAGCGCCGCCCTGCCTGCGCCGGGTCCGCGCGCTGGAGGAGGAAGGCGTGATCCGCGGCTATCACGCGGATCTCGATGCCTCGAAGCTGGGCTTTGCGATCACGGTCTTCGCGATGGTCAGCCTGAAGAGCCAGGCCGAGGAATCGCTGCGCCAGTTCGAGGACGCGATGAAGTCGCTGCCCGAAGTGCGCGAATGCCACATGCTGAACGGTGAGATCGACTTCATCCTGAAGATCGTCAGCAAGGACCTGCAGAGCTTCCAGGAATTCCTGACCAGCAAGCTGACGCCTGCGCCCAACGTGGCGAGCGTCAAGACCTCGCTGACGATCCGCACCGCCAAGCAATTGCCGGGCGTGCCGCTGGAATAGGCGCGGCGGCCGGATCGGTGGCGGATCAGCAGCGTCGCGTCCACCCCCGTCACCCTGAATAGGCTTCAGGGTCAATACTCCCGTTTTACGCTGAAGCTGTGGAGCGCAAGCCGAACCGGGCCACTGGCTCTGTCCGGCAGGCACGGCGCC
>CALMJG010000152.1 GCA_937864195.1 uncultured Novosphingobium sp. | reverse complement strand
TGCAAGTGGGCGGGCCTTGCCACCCATTACCTGCCGCACGATGCGCTCTCCGAGGCCAAGGCCCGGATCGCGCAGGGGCACGAGCCGGGGCAGGTGCTGTCCGCGCTCTCCGCCACGCCGCCGGAAGCGCGGATCGCGGGCAATGCGCCGAAGATCGCGAAGCACTTCGCCTCGGACCGCTATGAGGACATTCTCGCCAGCCTTGCCGCCGACGACAGCGCATGGGCGGCGAAGGAACTCGCCACGCTGCGCACCAAGTCGCCCCAGACCTGCAAGGTCGCGCTGCGCCAGCTGCGCGACAGCTTGTCTTGCGCCGACTTCGCCGCCAACATGGCGATGGAATACCGCATCGGCAGCCGCGTCCTCACCCTGCCCGACTTCGCCGAAGGCGTGCGCGCGGTGATCGTCGACAAGGATAACGCGCCGGTCTGGAACCCCGCGACACCCGAGGGCGTGACAGAAGACCTGATCGACAGCATTTTCGCGCCCCTCCCCGATGCCGAGGAGTGGCAGCCGCTCAAGCACACACCTTCACCCTGAAGCACACCCCGTCACCCTGAACTTGTTTCAGGGTCCATCGTGCCGCATGGACGGGCCTTTGGAACGATGAAGCGAGCTGGCGGCTGGTTGCATCAGGCTTCGGTCAAAAACGAGCAATGGACCCTGAAACGAGTTCAGGGTGACGAATTTGGAGTAGGTTCAGATGTCAGGTTACGAAACAATCCTCGTCGAACAGCATGATGCCGTGACCCTGATCACGCTTAACCGCCCAGCTGCGCTCAACGCGCTCAATTCGCAGGTGCTGGAAGAGCTGATCGAGGCTTTCGCCGCCTATGAGGCCGACCCCGGCCAGCGCTGCGCGGTGCTGACCGGCGCGGGCGAAAAGGCCTTTGCCGCGGGCGCCGACATCAAGGAAATGAGCGAGAAGCCGGCGGCAGACTTCTACGCGCAGGACTTCTTCAGCCGCTGGACCAGCCACGTCGTCAAGACCACCCGCAAGCCGTGGATCGCGGCGGTCAACGGCTTTGCCCTCGGCGGCGGCTGCGAACTGGCGATGATGGCCGACTTCATCATCGCATCCGAAAACGCCAAGTTCGGCCAGCCCGAGATCAAGCTGGGCGTCGGCCCCGGCATGGGCGGCAGCCAGCGCCTGACTCGCGCCGTGGGCAAGGCCAAGGCGATGGAAATGTGCCTGACCGGGCGGATGATGGGCGCCGAGGAAGCCGAGCGTTCGGGGCTGGTCGCCCGCGTCGTTCCGCTCGCCAATCTGGTCGAGGACGCGCTCAAGACCGCCGCCGAGATCGCCGCGATGCCGCCGCTCGCCGCGATCGCCAACAAGGAAATGGTCAACGCCGCCTATGAAACGACGCTCGACCAGGGCCTGCTGATCGAACGCCGCATCTTCCAGGTCCTGACCGCGACCGAGGACAAGGCCGAAGGCATGGCCGCCTTCATCGAAAAGCGCCCCGGCGTCTGGCAGGGCAGGTAAGCTCCGGTTATCCCCCTCCCCGCCGGGGAGGGGCCAGGGGTGGGGGAGCCCGGCAAAGCTGGGCGTCCTCGCCGGAGCGGAACACCCAGCCCCCCGCCCCACTCAAGGGAGAGGCAACAATTGGCCTGCCGTCTTGGCGATGATCGCGGGCAGGTCATGGCCCTGCCCGAACTGCGCCGCCCAGTGCGGCGCGAACGCCACGCCCAAAATGCGGGTCAGCCCGAACTCGGCCAGCGGCACCATTGCAACTCCTGCCCTTGCCAGCGAGCGCGGCGCGACCGTCACCCCCAGCCCGGCGCGCACCATTGCCAGCGCGCGCTCGTCACTGGGTGAGCGCAGCGCAAAGCGCGGGCGCACGCCGCGTTCGGTGAAGAAGCGGCTGGTCTCGCCCAGCACCTCGCAGGACCGGCGGGCAATCATCGTCTCGCCCGCCACATCGCGCGCGGCAACCTGCGCGGCTCCGGCCAGCGGATGTGCTTCCGGCAGGGCGAGGCAATAGGGTTCCTCAAGCAGGGCCAGCCCCTCCCCGCGCCCGCCCGGCGGCAGGATCGTCAGCGCCAGGTCGAGCGATTCGCTGGCCAGCGCCGCCTGCAATTCGCGCGCGCTGCCTTCCACCAATTCCAGCGGCTCCGCGCCCCGATAGCCCGCAACGATGGCCTCCAGCCAATCGAGTGCCAGTGTCTCCAGCACCCCCAGCCGGATCGGCCGCAGCGGCACCGGCAGGCTCCCCACCTGCGTTTCGGCGCGGTGGAAAGTCCGCTCGATACCGCGCGCCAACGGCAGCAGTTCGTTGCCCGCCGGGGTCAGCCCGATCCGCCGCCGCTCGCGCACGAACAGCCGCGTGCCCAGCTGCCGCTCCAGCTCCGCGATCCCCGCCGAGAGCGAGGGCTGGGCGATGTTGAGCGAGGTGGCCGCGCGCGTGAAATTGCCGGTATCGACCACCGCCAGGAACTGGCGCAGCTGAGTGCGGCTTAGCATAGGATTTTCCTATCACACCCCGCGATCAATTCCAGTTTTTCCTGACCCGGAACCCGCGCTAGTCTCTGCGCCAAACAGCCAGCGGAGAAGGACTGCCCGATGCGCGCCACCCCCGATTTCGACTTCGGCCTGACCGAAAGCGCCCGAATGATCCGCGAGGCGGCGGGTCGCTTTGCCGACGAACAGATTTTGCCGCTGGCCGCCGCGATCGACCGCGAAGACCGCTTCCCGCGCGAGCTGTGGCAGCCAATGGGCGCGCTGGGCCTGCACGGCATCACCGTGGAAGAGGAATGGGGCGGTCTGGGCCTGGGCTATCTCGACCATGTCATCGCGGTGGAGGAAGTCAGCCGGGCGAGCGGCGCGGTCGGCCTGTCCTATGGCGCGCATTCCAACCTCTGCGTCAACCAGATCCGCCGCTGGGGGAACGAGGAGCAGAAGGCGAAGTACCTGCCCAAGCTGATCAGCGGCGAACACGTCGGCTCCCTCGCCATGTCGGAAGCGGGCGCGGGATCGGACGTCGTCTCGATGAAGCTGCGCGCTGACACGGTGCCGGGCGGCTTCCGCCTCAATGGCACCAAGTTCTGGATCACCAACGGCACCTGTGCCGACACCCTGGTGGTCTATGCCAAGACCGCGCCCGAGGCGGCATCGCGCGGGATCACCGCCTTCCTGATCGAAAAGGGCATGGCGGGTTTCTCGATCGGCCAGCAGATCGACAAGATGGGCCTGCGCGGCAGCCCGACGTGCGAACTGGTGTTCGATGACTGCTTCGTGCCGGAGGAAAACGTGATGGGCCCGCTCCACGGCGGCGTCGGCGTGCTGATGAGCGGGCTGGATTACGAGCGCGTCGTGCTGGCAGGCATGCAGATCGGCATCATCCAGGCCTGCCTCGACGTGGTCATCCCCTATGTCCGCGAGCGCAAGCAGTTCGGCAAACCGATCGGCAGCTTCCAGCTGATGCAGGCCAAGGTCGCGGACATGTACGTGGCGATGCAGTCGGCCCGGGCCTATGTCTATGCCGTCGCCAAGGCCTGTGACGCAGGGCAGACCACCCGCTTCGATGCCGCCGGGGCCATCCTGCTCGCCAGCGAAAACGCCTTCCGCGCAGCGGGCGAGGCCGTGCAGGCGCTGGGAGGTGCCGGTTACACCAAGGACTGGCCGGTCGAACGCTTCCTGCGCGATGCCAAGCTGCTCGACATCGGCGCGGGGACGAACGAGATCAGGCGAATGCTGATCGGGCGCGAACTGATCGGGGCGGCATCGTGACCACTCCTCCCCGGCACGGGGAGGGGGACCGCCCGGCGCAGCCGGGTGGTGGAGGGGGCCCGGCCGTGCTGAGCCAGCCAATCCGGCAAGTCCGGCGCGCCCGCAGCCTGCGCAAGGTAATGAGCTTGCCCGAAGTGCTGCTCTGGCAGGAACTTCGGCGGCGTCCGGGCGGCTTCCGTTTCCGGCGGCAGGTCCCCCAGGCACCCTACACGATCGATTTTGCTTGCCTCTCGGCCCGGCTGGCAATCGAGATCGACGGGAACACCCACGATTTCGGCGCACGCCCGCTTGCCGACGAGCGCAGGGACAGGATCATGGCGGAGCGCGGATTCCGGACATTGCGCATTCCCGCAAGAGAGGTCTTGAAGAACATGGAACCGTGCATCGCAGCCATCGTCGCGGCATGCCGCCAGGCGGGGCCCCCTCCACCATCGCTACGCGATGGTCCCCCTCCCCGTGCCGGGGAGGATTTCGCATGAGCGCGCCGGTCCTCACCTCCGCGCTCGACCTTGCCGATCCGCAGGTGCGAGCGCGTGATGCGCACAACCGGGCGCTGGCGGAGGAACTGCGCGCCCGCGTGGCCAAGGCTGCCCTTGGCGGGGACGAGCGCAGCCGCGAGCGGCACGTGAGCCGAGGCAAGCTGCTCCCGCGCGAGCGGGTGGAGCGGCTGCTCGATCCCGGCTCGCCGCTGCTCGAACTGGGGCAACTGGCGGCGGACGGCGTCTATGGCGAGGATATTCCCGGCGCCGGGATCATCACAGCGATTGGCCGCGTTTCGGGCCGCCAGTGCATGATCGTGGCCAACGATGCGACCGTGAAGGGCGGCACCTATTACCCGCTGACAGTCAAGAAGCACCTGCGCGCGCAGGAAGTGGCCGAGGCGAACCACCTGCCCTGCATCTACCTGGTCGACAGCGGCGGGGCCAACCTGCCCCACCAGGCCGAGGTTTTCCCGGATCGCGACCACTTTGGCCGGATCTTCTTCAACCAGGCCCAGATGAGCGCCAAGGGCATTCCCCAGATCGCCTGCGTCATGGGCAGTTGCACCGCTGGCGGCGCCTATGTTCCGGCCATGTCGGATGAAACGGTGATCGTGCGCGAACAGGGCACGATCTTCCTGGCCGGGCCGCCGCTGGTAAAGGCCGCGACCGGCGAGGAAATCAGCGCCGAGGATCTGGGCGGCGGCGACCTTCACGCCCGCAAGTCCGGCGTGGTCGACCACCTGGCGCAGGACGACGAACACGCGCTGACGATCGTGCGCGACATCGTCAGCCACCTTGGCCCGCGCCATGCCCACGGCCTGCCGCTGACGGACCCGCGCCCGCCCAAATACGATCCGGAAGAACTCTACGCCGTGATCCCCGAGGATGTGCGCGCGCCCTATGACGTCCACGAGGTCATCGCCCGGATCGTCGATGGCAGCGAATTCCACGAATTCAAGGCGCACTACGGCAGCACCCTCGTCTGCGGTTTCGCCCATATCTGGGGCATGCCGGTGGCGATCCTCGCCAACAACGGCGTGCTGTTTTCCGAAAGCGCGCAGAAGGGCGCGCACTTCATCGAACT
>CALMJG010000151.1 GCA_937864195.1 uncultured Novosphingobium sp. | reverse complement strand
TTGCCAGCCTCAATTGGCACTGGCCCATGCACCGCGAATTTGTCCACGCCGCCTAGCCCCTCCCCGTGGGGGAGGGGTTGGGGTGGGGGCTCGGCGCCAGCGGGCAGAATCCGCCGCCGCCGCACTGTCATGCCCCATCTTCCGCTTCTGCCTCCCCCGCCGCCACATTTTCCCGCATCCGGTCGATCATCGCGTCGATCTCGGCATAGACCTGCGCGTCGGTGCGGGTGTCCTCTTCCTCGCGGCGCTCCTGCCCGCCATAGCGGTGGCCCCGGCGCTGGCGCAGCAGGAACAGCAGCAGCTGCGTATCATAGCGCCGCCAGGTGGTGACGACTTCGCCCCCGCGCACGACCGGACGCTCCTCCCCGGTCAGCGCGCGTTCCAGCGCGCAGTCCTCCAGACGCTGCATCCCCCGGTCGATCGCCGTCTCCCAGGCGGCGGCAAAGCCTTCGGCGCCGGGCTGGTTGCGCAGGCGGTAAAGCGCCTCGAGGCTCGCCCCGATTTCCCGCGCGGCCTGGGTGACGATCCCGGTGGCGGCCAGCGCGGCGATGAAGGCGCGCTGGCGATCGGGCGTGATCGAATTGCGCCGCGCCGCGCGATGGAGATAGGGCGAAAAGCCCAGCAACGGATCGTCCGGCTGGGGCGGTTCTCCGGGAAAGGCGACGGGGCTGGTGCGGCGCGAAGGTCGGTTGGACACGGGGGGCTCCCTGCGGATCTGGCCTTGCGGCCTGTTGGATTCCCCTATGGAGGGACACCCTATCGCAGCCCGGGGCGTGTAGGAAAATGCTTTGTGGTGGCGGCCGGCGCCCGGGCCTGGCGCGCTTGGCCGCATTCCGCTTGACCCGGCGCTCAAACCCAACTAGGGGCCCGCGCTTCCGGGGACCATTGCGTCCCGGGTGAGCTGAACATTGGCGGTGCGTCCGGTTTGCCGGATCAGCCGTCAAAGTAACCCGGCCCTCGCGTCCGGGTGGAGCGTTTTCGGCTCGTGACTGACATCGGCGGGGCATGGCCCCGATCCGGCGCATTCGCGGGGTTTGCCGCATTCACTTCACCATGGCGCTTGCTGCCATAACCCAAGGTGAAGCCTTTAATGCCCACTATCAACCAGCTGGTCCGCAAGGGCCGCGTTCCGCAGAAGACCAAGTCCAAGGTCCCTGCGATGGAGCAGAACCCGCAGAAGCGCGGCGTTTGCACCCGCGTGTACACCACGACCCCGAAGAAGCCGAACTCGGCGCTGCGCAAGGTCGCCAAGATCCGCCTGACCAACCAGCGCGAAGTGATCTCGTACATTCCGGGCGAAGGCCACAACCTGCAGGAGCACTCGGTTGTGCTGATCCGCGGCGGCCGTGTGCGCGACCTTCCGGGCGTGCGCTATCACGTGCTGCGCGGCGTGCTTGACACCCAGGGCGTCAAGGACCGCAAGCAGAGCCGCTCGAAGTACGGCGCCAAGCGTCCGAAGTGACCTGACGGCCGCAGGCGTCAGGTCATCCTGAACTTGTTTCAGGATCCATGGTGCCGGAAGCTCAGGTCTAGCTGGAATTACCCGAGCGCCGATCCAGTCCCGCCAAGGTCTCTGAAACAAGTTCAGGGTGGCAGCAGGGGCAGGGCGGCAAGCTCAGATACAAGGAATTTGCGATGTCACGTCGTCGTCGTCCCGAAAAGCGGGAAATCCTGCCGGATCCCAAGTTTGGTGATCAGGTCCTGTCGAAGTTCATGAACAACCTCATGCTCGACGGCAAGAAGTCGGTTGCCGAAAGCATCGTCTACGGTGCCATGGAAACCATGGAAACCCGCGCCAAGAGCGATCCCGTGGCCCTGTTCCACGATGCGCTCAACAACGTGAAGCCGCAGATCGAAGTGCGTTCGCGCCGCGTCGGTGGTGCCACCTACCAGGTGCCGGTCGAGGTTCGCCCCGAACGCGCCCAGGCGCTCGCCATCCGCTGGCTGATCACCGCCGCGCGCAACCGCAGCGAAACCACGATGGCCGCGCGTCTCTCGGCGGAACTGCTCGACGCTGCCAACAATCGCGGCAACGCGGTCAAGAAGCGTGAAGACACCCACCGCATGGCCGACGCGAACCGCGCGTTCAGCCACTACCGCTGGTAAGTCACGCGCCGGTCACAAAACCAACCCAACGGGCAGGAGCCGCCTCGCGGCTCCACCCGGCTCCCTAAGGAACACCCCATGGCACGCGGCCATACCCTCGATAAATACCGTAACTTCGGTATCATGGCGCACATCGACGCTGGCAAGACCACGACGACCGAGCGCATCCTCTATTACACCGGCAAGTCCTACAAGATCGGCGAAGTCCACGAGGGCGCGGCGACCATGGACTGGATGGAACAGGAACAGGAACGCGGCATCACCATCACGTCGGCCGCGACGACCTGCTTCTGGAACGACCATCGCCTCAACATCATCGACACCCCCGGCCACGTCGACTTCACCATCGAAGTCGAACGCTCGCTGCGCGTGCTCGACGGTGCGGTCGCGGCCTTCGACGGCGTGGCCGGGGTTGAGCCCCAGTCCGAAACCGTCTGGCGCCAGGCCGACAAGTACGGCGTCCCCCGGATGTGCTACATCAACAAGCTGGACCGCACCGGCGCCAACTTCTACTACTGCGTCCAGACGATCATCGATCGCCTCGGCGCGGTTCCGGCGGTGCTGTACCTGCCGATCGGCGCGGAAAGCGATTTCGTCGGCCTCGTCGACCTGATCAACGAACGCGGCATCATCTGGAAGGATGAAAGCCTCGGCGCCGAATTCGAATACGTCGATATCCCCGCCGACATGGCCGACAAGGCTGCCGAATACCGTGAAAAGCTGATCGAACTCGCCGTCGAACAGGACGACGAGGCGATGGAAGCCTATCTCGAAGGCAACCTGCCCGACGCGGCCGAATTGAAGCGCCTGATCCGCAAGGGTACGCTGGCCCAGGCTTTCGTGCCCGTGCTGTGCGGCTCCTCGTTCAAGAACAAGGGCGTCCAGGCGCTGCTTGACGCGGTTGTGGACTTCATGCCTTCGCCGCTCGACATCGAAGACGTCAAGGGCGTCAAGGTCGACAGCGACGAGCCCGACAGCCGTCCGCCGGCTGACGACGCTCCGTTCAGCGCGCTCGCCTTCAAGGTCATGAACGACCCGTTCGTCGGTTCTCTGACCTTCGTCCGCATCTATTCGGGCACTCTCACCAAGGGCAGCTACCTGAACTCGGTGAAGGGCAAGAAGGAAAAGGTCGGCCGCATCCTCGAAATGCACGCCAATGACCGCAAGGACATCGAAGAAGCCTTCGCGGGCGACATCGTTGCGCTTGCCGGCATGAAGGAAACGACCACCGGCGACACGCTGTGTGCCGAACGGGCGCCCATCGTGCTTGAGCGCATGGAATTCCCCGAGCCGGTCATCGAACTGTCGGTCGAACCCAAGACCAAGGCCGACCAGGAGAAGATGGGCGTCGCGCTGCATCGTCTTTCGGCCGAGGATCCCTCGTTCCGCGTCTCGACCGACCATGAATCGGGCCAGACGATCATCAAGGGGATGGGCGAGCTTCACCTCGACATCATCGTCGATCGCATGCGCCGCGAGTTCAAGGTTGAAGCGAACGTCGGTGCTCCGCAGGTGGCGTACCGCGAATACCTCGCGAAGCCGGTGGACATCGACTACACCCACAAGAAGCAGTCGGGCGGCACCGGCCAGTTCGGCCGCGTGAAGGTCAAGGTCACTCCGGGCGAGCGCGGCACCGGTTTCGTCTTCAAGGACGAGATCAAGGGCGGCAACATTCCGAAGGAATACATCCCGGCGATCGAGAAGGGCTTCCGCGAAACCGCCGAAACCGGCTCGCTCATCGGCTTCCCGATCATCGACTTCGAAGTGCTGCTTTATGACGGTGCGTACCACGACGTCGACTCGTCGGCTCTGGCCTTCGAAATCGCCGCCCGCGGCGCGATGCGCGAAGTTGCCCAGAAGGCGGGGATCAAGCTGCTCGAGCCGATCATGAAGGTCGAAGTCGTCACTCCCGAGGAATACCTCGGCGACGTCATCGGCGACATGAACAGCCGCCGTGGCCAGATTCAGGGCACCGACACCCGCGGCAATGCGCAGGTCGTCGAGGCCATGGTCCCGCTGGCGAACATGTTCGGCTACGTGAACCAGCTGCGCTCGTTCACCCAGGGACGGGCCAACTACTCGATGATTTTCTCCCATTATGACGAGGTCCCGGCGAATGTCGCGGCCGAAGTCAAGGAGAAGCTTGCCTAACCGGCAGGAACAATCTAGGGGCGGCGCCTGATTCAGCGGGCGCCGTCCAAACCCCGCAGATTCAATTCAAGCGAAAGAAGGTTTGAGACAATGGCGAAGGCAAAATTCGAGCGGACGAAGCCGCACTGCAACATCGGGACCATCGGTCACGTCGACCATGGCAAGACCACGCTGACCGCTGCGATCACCAAGGTGCTCGCTGAAACGGGCGGCGCCACTTTCACCGACTACGCGAACATCGACAAGGCTCCCGAAGAGCGCGAGCGCGGCATCACCATCTCGACCGCTCACGTCGAGTACGAGACCGCCAACCGTCACTACGCCCACGTCGACTGCCCGGGTCACGCCGACTACGTGAAGAACATGATCACGGGTGCGGCGCAGATGGACGGCGCCATCCTCGTGGTGAACGCTGCTGACGGCCCGATGCCGCAGACCCGCGAACACATCCTGCTCGCGCGCCAGGTCGGCGTGCCGCAGCTGGTGGTGTACATGAACAAGGTCGACCAGGTCGACGACGAAGAAATCCTCGAGCTGGTCGAGCTGGAAATCCGCGAGCTGCTCAGCTCGTACGGTTTCGACGGCGACGCGATCCCGGTCATCCCGGGTTCGGCTCTGGCTGCCCTTGAAGGCCGCGATGACAAGATCGGCAAGGAATCGATCTTCGCCCTGATGAAGGCCGTTGACGAATTCATTCCGCAGCCGCCGCGTCCGACCGACAAGCCGTTCCTGATGCCGGTGGAAGACGTGTTCTCGATCTCGGGTCGCGGTACGGTTGTGACCGGCCGCGTCGAGACCGGTATCGTCAAGGTTGGCGACGAAGTCGAAGTGATCGGCATCCGCGACACCCAGAAGACCGTCGTCACCGGCGTCGAAATGTTCCGCAAGCTGCTCGATCAGGGTGAAGCCGGCGACAACATCGGCGCGCTGGTGCGCGGCCTGAAGCGTGAAGACGTCGAGCGTGGCCAGGTTCTGGCCAAGCCCGGTTCGGTTACGCCGCACACCGAGTTCTCGGCCGAAGTCTACGTGCTGTCGAAGGACGAAGGTGGCCGTCACACGCCGTTCTTCGCCAACTACCGCCCGCAGTTCTACTTCCGCACCACCGACGTGACCGGCGAAGTGATCCTTCCGGAAGGCACCGAGATGGTCATGCCGGGCGACAATGTTTCGCTGTCGGTCAAGCTGATCGCTCCGATCGCGATGGATGAAGGTCTGCGCTTCGCAATTCGCGAAGGTGGCCGCACCGTCGGTTCGGGGGTTGTCAGCAACATCACGAAGTAATATAGGCGCCACTCCGCCGGGGGATTCGCTCCCCCGGCGGACGGTTTTTTCGGAGAGGCTCCGGCCTCTCTTTGCTCTTTCTCATCGGTAGCAGGACACAATGGAAGCTCAGAATATCCGCATTCGTCTGAAGGCATTCGATCACCGCGTGCTTGACCAGGCGACCGGCGAAATCGCGGAAACCGCCCGCCGCACCGGCGCGCTGATCCGGGGCCCCATTCCGCTCCCGACGAGGATCGAGAAGTTTACCGTGAACCGCGGCCCGCACATCGACAAGAAGTCGCGTGAGCAGTTTGAGGTCCGGACCTACAAGCGGTTGCTCGATATCGTGCAGCCCAATGCCACGACCGTGGACGCGCTCATGAAGCTCGATCTGGCTGCTGGCGTGAACGTCGAGATCAAGCTGGCCTAAGCCGCGCTCGACCACAAGTTTCGGACCTTCGGGTTCATATATCTCCGGCTTCGGCCGGTTCCGCGGGAAGACTCCCGCGCGGACACAGGGATACCTCCGGGCAAGTCCCGGGCATGCGTCCCCCGTCTAGCTTCTCTGGAGCCTTGCTCCACGAAGCGCCCAGCCCGGACGGGGCTCGTATCGAACAAATTGGGTTGGACACGCCCGTGGGGATGGTCTCCGCGGGCCTCTGTGTAGGAGAACGGATCATGCGTACCGGCGTGATCGCCAAGAAGGTGGGGATGACCCGCCTCTTCCAGGAAGACGGGCGGCACGTGCCGGTTACCGTTCTGGCCCTGGAAAACTGCCAGGTGGTCTCGGTTCGCACCGAAGATCGCGACGGATATGTCGCGGTTCAGCTCGGTGCTGGACAGGCCAAGCAGAAGAACGTTGCGAAGCCGCAGCGTGAACATTTCGCCAAGGCTGAGGTCGAGCTCAAGGCGCAGGTCGTCGAGTTTCGCGTGGCGGACGACGCCGTGCTTGAAGTTGGATCGACGATTGCCGCTTCGCACTTTGTTCCGGGCCAGCTGGTCGATGTCGGCGGTCACACGCAGGGCAAGGGCTTTGCCGGTGCGATGAAGCGCTGGGGCTTCGGGGGCATGCGTGCCACCCACGGCGTTTCGATCAGTCACCGTGCGCACGGTTCGACCGGTAACCGCCAGGATCCGGGCAAGGTCTTCAAGAACAAGAAGATGGCCGGCCACATGGGCGATCGCCAGCGCACCCAGCAGAATCTCGAAGTGGTTCGCGTCGATGACGAGCGTGGCCTGATCTTCGTCAAGGGCTCGGTCCCTGGCGCCAAGAACAGCTGGCTGACCGTCAAGGACAGCGTCAAGGTCGCTCGCCATGCCGACGCGCCCTATCCCGCTGGCCTGAAGCAGGCCGCCAACAGCAACCAGTCGGCCGCCGCCGATACGCCCGCTGAAGAAGCTGCGGCGCCTGAGGCGACCGAAGGCCAGGAGGGCTAAGTCGTGAAGGTCAAGGTCCTCAACCTCGATGGTTCTGTCGCCAAGGGCGAAGTTGAACTTTCGGATGACGTGTTCGGCCTCGAGCCGCGCGCCGACATCCTTCATCGTGTCATCACCTGGCAGCTCGAGAACCGTCGCGGCATCGCCCGCGCGACCCGCGAGCGTTCGGAAGTTGCCCGCACGGGCAAGAAGTTCGGCCGCCAGAAGGGTGGCGGCACCGCACGTCACGGCGACCGCAAGGCTCCCGTGTTCATCGGCGGCGGCAAGGCCCACGGTGCGCGTCTTCGTGAATTCGATGTGTCGCTGAACAAGAAGGTTCGCGCGCTCGGGCTCAAGATGGCCCTCTCGTCCAAGGCCAAGCTCGGCCTGGTCGTGGTCGACAGCCTCGATGTCGCTGACGCCAAGACGGGCGCTCTTGCCGGTCAGCTCGCCAAGGCGAACTGGGGCAAGAAGGTGCTGGTCGTCGACGGTGAAGCGGTGAACGAAGGTTTCGCCCGTGCCGCTCGCAACCTGCCGGGCGTGAACGTGCTCCCGGCTGTGGGCGCCAATGTCTACGACATCCTGAAGCATGATACGCTGGTGCTGACGCGCGCCGCGGTCGAAA
>CALMJG010000150.1 GCA_937864195.1 uncultured Novosphingobium sp. | reverse complement strand
CATCGCCGAACCAGCCGCCCCGGCCTTCGTCGTCACCGCGTCCGCCGCGTCCGCGCCGGTCGTCGTCATCATAGGACCGCCCGCGCTGGTAGGAGCCTTCGTGCCCCTCGCCAGAGCGCGAGGAACGCTGCATGTCCTCGCCGCGCATCCGGCCCATCGGGCGGCGCTCGTCATCGCCGCGCCGTTCGCTCATGAACCGGCCTTCCCCGTCGCGTTCGCGCCCGGAGCGGTCGGGGAACGACGATCCCTCGCCATTGCTGTCACGGCGCCCGCGCTGGCCGGCGGGCTGTGCGCGGCCCATCCCGGCATCCATGTCGATCGACACCGGCTCGGCGTTGATCTGCGAGGGATCGGCCTGAAGCTCTTCCTTGCGCGCGGCCATCTGCTGACCGAGTTCACGCAGGTCGAGCCCCGCCTTGCGGCCCTGCTCGAGGATCCCGCCCGAGGCTTCCTCCTCCTCGACGTGGTGCTTCACGTATTCCGACAGAACCTTGATCTTGGCATCCCGGAATTCGCTGTTGGCGCCGCTTTCCAGATCGGCGATCAGGATCTTCACGGTGTCGTGTTCGACTTGCGCTTCGTCCAGCTTGTCCTCGGCATCGGCCTTCTGGCGAACCGCCGGGTAGAAGATCGATTCCTCCAGTTCCGCGTGGATCTTCAGCGCCAGGATGATCTGTTCGATGATCGCCTTCCGGCGCGTGCGGGTGCCGGCCTTTTCGTGCTCGGCAAACAGCTTCTCGACTTCGCGGTGATCGTTCTTGAGCAGCTGCACCGCGTCCGCGCCGGCCATCCTGACCTGGGCGGAGCCATTCTTGCCCGCCGCTTCGTCCGATTTGCCGGTGGTGCCTTGCTTGGATTGGTCTTCGCTTGCCATTTTCGGCCTCTCGCAGTTGGATTGGAGGCACGGTAACCCGCCTCTTGCCGGGATTGTTTCACCGCTCGGCGCGCTGCGCCGCGTACGGTCGCGCTGGCGGAACGACCGGGCGCAGGACCGGCGCGCAGTCCCCGCGCACGATTTTTTTCCATCGGGCCGGAACCTTGCAACCGATGGAGCGTTCTACCCGTGCCGGTCCATTCGACCCTTCCCGCCCAGGGCCGGTATTTGTGCTCCCCGTCGCTTCCTGCTGCGGCGGGGAGCACGTTAGGGTCGGCCTTCCCCATGAACATGAAATCCGGCGCCGGCGCCGCACTGGCCCTTCAGTGGCGCTTGCGGTGCCGCGCGGGCCAGGCCGATCCTTCGCGCTGGGTGCACTGGTCGCGCAGCGTGGCCGAACAGGGCGGATAGACCGCCTGGGGTGGCGGCGGCGGGGGCAGGACATTGCTGACATGGGTGACCACCACGGGGGGCGCGGCGACAGGGGGCGTTTCGGCCGGAGGCGCGGGGACCGGCGGGGTCTCCTGCGGCGGTGTGCCCGGCGTCGGCGTGGTCTGAGGCGGGACTTCCAGCGGTGGCTCGGCCGGCTGGACCGGCGTCGGCGCCGGGGTCTCGGGTGGAGGCGCCGGCTGCGGGAGATCCTGCGCCAGGGTCGCGCCAGTGGGCGCCATCGAAAGCAGGCCCGGCAACAGCAGGCCGGGCAGGATGCGGGCGGCGGTTCGAAGCATGTCTCGACTCCTTGGATTACGGAAGGTCGCAAACCGGGCCCCGTTCGTCCCGGTTCCGCATCCCGCCCCGGAACCAGACCCGCTAGCCGCTGGTTCGTGGATCGTCGCCCACAGTGAGAGTGCCCCATGTTCACCCTCCCCAGTCTGCCGTTCGAAACCGATGCCCTTCAGCCCGACATGTCCGAAGCCACGCTGCGCGTGCACCACGGCGGCCACCACCGGGCCTATGTCGACAAGCTCAACGAACTGGTCGCCGATACGCCCTGGGCGGGCCTGACGCTTGAAACGCTGATCCAGCGAACGCGGGGCGAAGGCGACCGGCTGCAGCAGCGGATCTTCCAGAACGCGGCGCAGGACTGGAACCATGCGATGTTCTGGTCGAGCCTCGCGCCCGGCGGGATGACCAGCCCCGGCCCGGCCCTGTCCGCCCTGGTGGAGCGCGATTTCGGATCGCTGGACGCGCTGCGCCGCCAGTTCGTCGAACTGGGTACGGGGCATTTCGGCTCAGGCTGGATCTGGCTGGTGGTGGAAAACGGCAACCTGGGCCTGGTGACCACCCACGATGCCGAAAATCCGCTGGGCTCGGGTGCGGATACCCTGCTGGTCTGCGACCTGTGGGAACACGCCTATTACCTCGATCACCAGAACCGGCGCGCCGCGTTCCTCACCGCCTTTATCGAGCGGCTGGCGAACTGGGACCGGGCCGAGGCGCGGCTGCACGAGATCGGCCGGGGCGCGGGGCGCGGGTTCGAACCGCCCGTGCCCGAAACGCCGACGCCTGCCCCGCCGGGCACCGGGACCGACCCCATCGTGCCGCGCGGCGCCCCCGGCGGAGGGACGGGCGCATGACCGTGCACCCCGCGCAGAACCGCCCCAGGCCGGTCCTCGCCGGAACGCCCGCCGACCTGCGGCTGGCGGTGATCGGCAATTATCCGCCCCGCCGCTGCGGTATCGCCACCTTCACCGCGGACATGGTCGACAGCCTGCGCGGTGCCGGGGTGGATATCGCGATCGACGTCTACGCCATGACCCGCGCCGGGGACGATCCGGCGCCGCCGGGCGTGCTGTGCCCGATCCCCGAAACCGACCGCGCGGCCCACGCCCGGGCGGGCCATGCGATCGAGGCGAGCGGGGTCCATGCCGTGTGGGTGCAGCACGAATTCGGCATCTTCGGCGGCGAGGCGGGAGAGTGGATCATCGACCTGCTGGAGCCGATTGCCGCGCCGATCGTGGTGACGCTGCACACGGTGCTGGAACAGCCCAGCGCGGCGCAGGAGCGGGTGATGAGCTGGCTTGCCGCCCATGCCGCGCGGCTGGTGGTGATGTCGCACACGGCCAGGCGGATCCTGCTGGCGCGCGGCGACGTCGATCCGGCCCAGGTGGCCCTGATCGAACACGGCGCGCCCGATCGTCCGCTGGGCGGCGGCGATGCTGTCCGGCGCCGGCTTTGCCTGCCGGAAGACGAGGCTGTCCTGCTGACCTTCGGGCTGCTGTCGCCCGGCAAGGGGATCGAAGTGGCGATCCGCGCCCTGGCCCGCGTGGTCGGCGATCATCCGCGCCTGTGCTATGTCGTTGCCGGGGTAACCCATCCCCGCCTGGTCGAGCGCGAGGGCGAGCAGTATCGCGAAGAGCTTGAGCGGCTCGCGGCTTCGCTGGGGGTGGCCGGCAACATCCGCTGGATCAACGAGTACCTGGATAACGATGCGCTGATCGAACTGATCGAGTGCGCAGACATCTACCTCACCCCCTACACCGGGGCGCTGCAGTGCACTTCGGGTACGCTCAGTTATGCCGTTGCGCTGGGCAAGGCGGTGATTTCCACCCCCTACGTCCACGCCGCCGAACTGCTGGGCGATGGCCACGGCATCCTCACCCCGTTTGGCGACGAAGCCGCGATGGCCCGGGCGATCGGCGCCCTGCTGGACGATCCGGCGCGGCTCGCCCAGTTGCAGGCCCGCGCCCATGCGCGGGGCCGGGTGACGGTCTGGCCGCATTTCGCGCGGCTGTCGCTCGATCTGCTCGCGCAGGTGCGGCCGGCGCGGCGGCACCTGCCGGGGCCGACCCTGCTGCCGGACGACGATCTTGAGCGGCTGTGCGACGGGACCGGGATGATCCAGCATTCGGTGCTGGGCGTGCCCGACCGGGCGCACGGGTACTGCGTGGACGACAACGCCCGCGCCCTGATCCTGGCGCAGCTGGGCGACGGTCCCTTTGCGGAGCGTGCCTATGATTTCGCGGCCTTCGTCCAGTACGCCTGGAACCCTGAGACCGCGCGCTTCCGCAACTTCATGGGGTTTGACCGCGCCTGGCGCGAGGCGGCAGGGTCCGATGACAGCTGCGGCCGGACGCTGTGGGCGCTGGGCTTCACCGCCGGGCGCGGGGCGAGCGATCTGCGCGACTGGGCGCGGCGCCTGTGGCGCATCTCTGCCGCCATGGCGCTGGAGTTCCCCGAGCCGCGCTCGCTCGCCTTCGCGGCGCTGGGTGCGGACCACCTGCTCGAAACCGGTCCCGATCCGCTGGCCAAGGCGATCCTGGAGCGCACGCTGGCGGACTTTTCCACCCGGCTGGACCTGAACGCCGAACCCGGCTGGACCTGGTTCGAGCCGTTCCTGGCCTATGACAATTGCCGCCTGCCCGAGGCGATGCTGCGTGCGGCGCGGAGGCTGGATGATCCGGGCGCAGCGGCGCAGGCGCTTGCCGCGCTCGACTGGATCGCGCAGTGGCAGACGGCGCCGGCCGGCCACCACCGCCCGGTCGGTTCGGAAGCCTTCGGCCAGCCAGACCGCGCCTGGCTGCCGTTCGACCAGCAACCGGTCGACGCCTGGGCAACGGTCGATGCGGCCGTGCTGGCTTTTCGGCACACTGGCCTGCCGCGCTGGCGGCGGGTGGCGGAGCAGGCCCATGCCTGGTTCTTCGGGGCGAACGATCGCGGGCTTGAACTTGCCCTGGCGGATCGCGGCGGCTGCCAGGACGGGCTGACCCCGCGCGGCGTCAACCTCAACCGTGGCGCGGAGTCGGTGCTGGCGCTGCATTTAGCGGCCCATGCGCTGGCCTCGCTCCAGTCCGGCACGCGCGGCTGGCGGCAGGACGGACTGGACGCCGCGCCAGCAAGAGGCTCCAGCCAGCTGCCGGGCTGAGCGATGAGCCCCACCTGGATCCATCCGCTGCGGCTCCACGCCAATCCGGCGCGGGTCGTGGTCCGGCCGTTCCATCTGGCGCTGGGCGTCAACGGCGAGGGCGCGGGCCGGGTCGAGCGGCTGGTGGCCGACATCCTCTCGCTCGATCCAGCCAGCGTGCGCTGCGAACTGGACGGGGTGCTGGCCGATTTCGGATCGCGCCACTGGCAGATCGAGGACGTGTTCGACCAGCGCTTCCAGGAGGTCGCGGCCAATCTCCGGCTGCAGGAGGAAGCCATCCCGCTGGCAACGCGCCGGCTGATCGGCGGCTACCTGTGCCACGAATATTCCTATGCCGCCGCCGCCGTGATGAACCCCAGCGTGGTGCGCCACCCCGACCAGTCGGGGCTGAAGGGGGGCAGCGTGCGGATCGTCATCGCCCAGCGGACCGTTGGCGAAGGGCACATCTCCAGCATCGCCTTCCGCGAGGGGATCGTGACCACCGAGCGCGAACTGACCCTCCATCCCGCGCCCTCCACCGCCACTTCGGCGCTGCTGGTTTCCGGCGCCCATGCGGGCAGCGCCGCGACCTATCTTGCCCGCCACCGCGACAGCCCGATTTCGGGCACGGTGATCTTCCCGATCACCGAGGCGCAGCGCAACGGCCTGGAAGACCTGCGGCTGGTCGAGTTTACCCACGACGACGGACGGCGCGAATGGATCGGCACCTATACCGCCTACAGCGGCCACTCGATCGGATCGGAACTGCTGCGCACGCCTGATTTCGACAGCTTCGCCCTGATCCCGATCACCGGCAGCGCGGCGCGCAACAAGGGCATGGCGTTGTTCCCGCGCCGGATCGGCGGGGCCTACGTCATGCTGGGGCGGCAGGACGGGAAGAACGTGTTCCTGCTGCGCTCCGACCGGCTGGACCACTGGGACGAGGGCGAACTGCTGCTGGAACCCCGCTATCCGTGGGAACTGGTCCAGATCGGCAATTGCGGTTCCCCGATCGAGCTGGACGAGGGCTGGCTGGTGCTGACCCACGGCGTGGGGGCGATGCGCAAGTACGCGATCGGCGCCGCGCTGCTGGACAAGCACGATCCCTCGCGCGTGCTGGGCCGCACGCCCCGCCCGCTGCTCGCCGCGGCGGACGAGGACCGCGAAGGCTATGTCCCCAACGTGGTCTACACCTGCGGCGCGCTGCGCATCGGCAGCGACCTGTTCATGCCCTACGGCGTGGCCGACAGCGCGATCTGCTTCGGCTTCTTCGACATTGCGGCGATCCTGGCCCAGCTGCGGTGAAGGAACATTTCCCCCGCGCCGCCGGTTGATGTCCCGCACAGGAGCATGCCGCGATGGATGACCCCCACATCGACCCCCACATCGAACGCACCACCGATCAAGCCCGCGCCGGAGCGACCCCGGGGATCGTGCGTTGGGTGCTGCTGATCTCCATCAGCCTTGCCGTGGCCTCGCTGGGCCTGATCGCGGTGATCGGGATGGAAACGCGCGACCGGTATCCCCCCCCTCCCCAGGAAACTTCCGCCGCGCAGCCCTCTTCAGGGCCATCCTCGGGGCCATCCTGATCAGGCGGCTTGCGGGCCGGCGCGCGCCTCGCGGTGGACCAGCAGCGCCTGCCACATCGTCGCCGTGACCGTTTCCGGCTCGAACGGCTTGGTGATGAGGTAGGTCGGCTCGGGCCGTTCGCCGGTCAGCAGGCGTTGGGGGAAGGCGGTGATGAAGATCACCGGCACGGAAAATTCGTCGAGGATGTCCTTCACCGCGTCGATCCCGCTCGATCCATCGGCCAGGCTGATGTCGGCCAGGATCAGGTCGGGATGGGTCTCGTGCGCCAGGGCCACTGCCTCGCGGTGGGTGCGCGCCACTCCCGCGATCGTGTTGCCCAGGCTGCGGGCAATCTTCTGGAGATGCATGGCGATCACCGATTCGTCCTCGATGATCATCACCGCTCCGCGCAGTTCCCGCTCCAGTTGCGTGCGCGCCGCCTCGATCATCCGCTCCACCTCGGCGCCGGGGATATCCAGGATCTTCGCCGTTTCCGCAGTCGAAAAACCCTCGACCATGGTCAGCAGCAGCGCCTCGCGCGCGGTGACCGGCAGCGATCCGATCGCCCCTTCGGCATGGCTGATCGCAGCGGCCGAATTGCCGCTGCGCGCGGCGCGCAGCAAGCGGTACAGGGACAGGCGGCTCGCTCCTTCGCCATCAAGCTGGTGCGGGTTGGCCACGGCCGCTTCCAGCATTTCGCGCACGGCCTGGTCGCCCAGCACCTGCGATCCGGCAATCGCCCGGGCATAGCGCCGCAAATAGGGCAGTTCGGTCGCCAGCCGAGCGCTGAGCGCAGTCCGCGCGGCATCCATCAGGGTCTCCCTCCTCGTTCTCGATGCGTAAAAGTCGCGATCGGGAAAAATGTTCCCCGGGCGGAACCTAATGGTGGCGCGGCGGTTTGATCAATCGACAGCGCGCAGCCTTGCCGGGCCCCGCCAACGGGATCCTGTCGGGCCACATCAGCAAGGCATGGAAACGTTGGAACGGCACACCCTCATCGCGCGGAGCAGGATCCATCCGGCGCAACACCAGGACCAGGACACAGTCGGGCAGGGCAGCGCCGACGAAGGCGGGGATGGTCCCGATCATGGCGAAGAAGCAGAGCCCGCGCGCTCGTCCGGACCCGCGCCGGACCGCGAGGAACCCGACCTTGCATTCGACCCCATCGCCGCGGCCCTGCGCCAGATTCACGACCACGTTGCCGCCGAGGACATCCCCGAGGATTTCCTGCGCCTGCTCGACCAGCTTGACGACAGCCAGAGCCGAGAGCCCGGAAAATGACGATGGATGCGGGTGATAGTCGCGCCGGTGGCGACGATGGATCGCTCGTTCCCGCAGGCGATCAGGCGGCAACGCTGACCAAGGACCAGTTCCGCCGCGAAGTGCTGGCGATCCTGCCGCAGCTGCGGGCCTTCGCGCGCGGCATCTGCGGCAATCGCGATCTGGCCGACGATCTGGCGCAGGAGGCGATGATGCGGGCCTGGGCCTCGCGCCACACCTTCCGCCCGGGCACCAATTTCAAGGCCTGGATCTTCATCATCCTCAGGAACCGCTGCTACTCGCTGGCGCGCAAGAATTCGCGCTTCGTGACCTGGGATCCCGAAGCGGCGGAACGGATTCTCGTCGCGCAGCCCACCCAGCACGTCGGCATCGACCTTGCAGACGTGCAGAAGGCGCTGGAAAAGCTGCCGGCCGAACAGCGCGAAATGCTGATGCTGGTCGCGGCGGACATGAGTTACGAGGAAGCGGCGGAGATCACCGGCTGCGCGATCGGCACGGTCAAGAGCCGGATCGCGCGCGGACGACTGGCCCTGCGCCGGTTGCTGGCAGAAGACGGCGAGGAGGGCGGGGCGGGAGTGGTTCCCGCGCCCGCATGGTTCGCCGCAGGGGGGTAGCGATCGACCTGTATTCGGCCGGAACGATCCGGTCCAACCTGCTCAAGATCGTCATCGGCGCGCTGGTGCCGATGGTCTTGCTGGGCGCCTGGCAGGGACTGCTGACCTATCGCGATTCGCGCGGCCTGGTGACGGAGCGGCTGCGGGCCAATGCCTGGTCGATCGCCGAACGCGAGCGCGACCCCTTCATCATCGCGCGCCACGCCCTGCGGATGGTCTCGCAGCTGGAGCCGGTCAGCGAAATCGGCGGCGATTGCAGCGCCACGCTGGACAATGTCCGTGACGGGGCGACCGGCATTCTCAACTTCCTGCGCACCGACCGCACCGGGGCTGTGCGCTGCTCGGGCCTGCCCTTCACTCCCGGCGAGAACCTGGCCGGGCGCCGCTGGTGGCAGGACGCGCGCGGCACGAGCGGCTTCGTGATCGGCGAGCCGCAGATCGGCGAGGTTTCGCATCGCCAGGTGGTGATCATGGGGCTGGCGCTGAAGGATGCCGACGGCCAGTTCGACGGCACGGTCAGCGCCGGGATCAGCCTTGAGCGGCTGAGCGCATCGATTGCGGCCAAACAGGCGGAACTGGGCGGAACGGTGTTGCTGGTCAGCGGGCGGGGCAAGGTTCTGCTTGCCGCCGGCGAGGCCGGGTTCGATCGCCTTGATGCCGCCGACGCGGCGCGGTCCGAACCCCAGCGGGCCACGGCGAAGGACGGCGGGGACTGGATCTATGTCGCCGCCCCGCTGTTCGACCGCGACCTGCTGGTGGTCTATGCCGAACCGCAGGCCAGTTTCACCGGCGCGGCCCTGTCGCGGATCTGGCTGGTCCTGGCCCTGCCGCTGCTGGCCGCCGTGCTGAGCCTGGCGGCGGTATGGTTCGCGACCCAGCGCTATCTGCTCGACTGGTTCCCGCGCCTTCACCGCCTGACCGAGCGGATCGCGGATGGTCAGTTCGAGGGCGACCGGGGCGAGTTTGCCGGTGCCCCCAGCGAGATTACCGGCATGGCCGGGGACCTCCATACGATGGCCGCCGCGCTCGATCGCCACGGGCGCGAGCTGCAGGCCGCGCTGGCCGCGCAGAAGGCCCTCACCCGCGAGCTTAACCACCGCGTGCGCAACAACCTGCAGATCGTCGCCAGCCTGCTGACGATGCAGGCCGAACGGGTCGAGCAGGGCTGGGTCCGCGACCTGCTGGAGCAGGCCCGCATCCGGGTGTCCGCCCTGGGGCTGATCCACCGCCTGCTCTACGAACAGGGCGACGAGCGGATCGGCGAGATCACCACGGCCCGGCTGTTCGGCGATCTGGCGGCGCAGCTGCGCTCTGCCAACCGCCGCGCGCGCGGGGTGAGCCTGACCTGCGAGGCAGACGATTTCGCGCTCGATTTCGACCGGGCGGTGCCGCTGATGCTGTTCGCGGTGGAGGCGGTGTCCAACGCCTATCGCCACGCGTTCCGCCCGGGCGAGGACGGGCTGATTGCGCTGCGACTGTGGCTGGAATGGGAAGGGGCGGTGCTGGAAATCCGCGACAATGGCCACGGCCTGACCGAGCCCACGCCCGAGGGCGGGTCGGGCATGGAGCTGCTGAAGGCGTTTGCGGGGCAGCTTGGCGGAAAGGTGATGCTGGAGCCGGCGGCGGCGGGCGTGCGGCCCGGGCTGGTCGTGCGGCTCGACTTCCCGCGCGAATAGGCCGGCCCTTCGCGCGAAGGGCCGGCCCGGCTGGCGGGATCAGGGCTGCGTGGTGGGGCTGGGCGAGGCGTTGCGGACGCGGTCGGCCTTGTCTTCCAT
>CALMJG010000149.1 GCA_937864195.1 uncultured Novosphingobium sp. | reverse complement strand
TGATCGCGCCGGGGATGATGGTCGGCCAGATCAACAAGCCGTTGAAGGGCGATCCCGTTCCGGATGAGATCAAGCAGCTGCGCAAGAGCCTGTTTCGCGGCATTCACGTGTTCGTTTCCGGGTCGGACTGGGAATTCTACCGCCCGGTCTATCCCGGCGACACCATCTACAGCTTCCACGGCGCGGAAAGCTGCGAGGTCAAGCAGTCGGAATTCGCGGGCCGCTCGGTCATCACCGTGCGCCGCGACGTGAAGATGAACCAGCGCGGCGAAGTCGTGGCAGTCTATCGCATTCTCAGCGTCCTGACCGAGCGCAAGACCGCCGCCAAGAAGGGCAAGTACGCCGACATCAAGCCCGCGACCTACACCGACGAGGAATGGCAGGCGGTCGAGGATATCTACGCCGCCGAAACGATCCGGGGGGCGCAGAAGCGCTGGGCCGAAGACGTGCAGGCGGGCGAATCGCTGGGCATGCAGGCCAAGGGCCCGCTGACCGTGACCGACGTGATCTGCTTCCACGCCGCCGGCTATGGCTTCACTCCCTATGCCCCCACCGCCAACCGCCGCGCGCACAAGAACCGCCAGCGGATCGCGCCGTTCTACATCAAGAACGAGCATGGGATTCCCGATGTTGCCCAGCGGCTCCACTGGGATCCGGTCTGGGCTCAGGCGATCGGCAATCCGATGGCCTACGACTACGGGGTGATGCGCGAGAACTTCCTGTGGAACTACCTCAACGACTGGGCGGGGGATGACGCGATCATCACCAAGGTGCATGACGAGATCCGCAAGTTCAACTACATGGGCGACGTCCAGCGCGTCACCGGCGAAGTGCTGGCCAAGCGGCAGGAGCACGGCAACGAAGTGGTCGACGTGGCGGTGAAGTTCACCAACCAGCGCGGCGACGAAACCGTGCGCGGCACGGCGACCATCGCCCTGCCGAGCAAGGCCCGTCCGCTGCCGCTCTATCCGCCGGTGCCCACCGAACTGGCCGAGAAGGCCGCGAAGATGATGGCGCGTCACTACGAACTGGGCGGAGATTGATCCCATGGCGGACGAAGTCCTGATCGAGAACGATGGCGGGGTGCGGATCATCACGCTCAACCGGCCGGACCGGCTCAATGCGCTGACCGGCTCCATCATGGAGCCGCTGGCCGATGCCTGCGCCGATGCGGCGCGCGATCCCTCGGTCGGCTGCGTGGTGGTGACCGGCGCCGGACGGGGCTTTTGCGCCGGGGGCGACCTCAAGGGCGATGGCAGCGGCAAGGGCGTGGTCCCGGCCAATCCCGAAACCGGCAGTCGCACCGAACAGGGCTTCGCCCGGCTGCGCGGCTACATGGAAACCGCGCGGCTGCTGCACGAAATGGGCAAGCCGACCATTGCGATGGTCAACGGCCCGGTGGCGGGCGCGGGGATCGGCATTGCCGGGGCCTGCGATCTGCGCTTTGCCGGACGGGCGGCCAGTTTCCTCACCGCCTTCACCAACATCGGTGGCAGCGGCGATTTTGGTTCGACCTGGTTCTGGACCAAGATCGTCGGCACCGGCGTGGCGCGCGAGCTGTTCCTGCTGAGCGAAAAGCTGAGCGCCGAGGAAGCCTTCGCCAAGGGGCTCTACACCCGCCTGTTCGATGACGCCGTGCTGCGCGAGGAAACGCTGAAGGCTGCGCACAAGCTGGCGAACGGCCCGCGCATGGGGCTGCGCTACATGAAGCAGAACCTCAACAATGCCGAGGACTGGGCTTTCGAGGCGCAACTGGATACCGAGGCGCTGAACATGGGCCTGTCGACTCAGGCCACCGCGATGATATGGCGCGAGGCGAACAAGCCGCGCGACTAGAAGGCGGCAAGCCAAGAGGACAGCCATGAAGACCATCCGCATCGGCGGCGCCTGCGCCTTTTTCGGCGACAGCAGCGTCGCGCCTACCCAGCTGATCGCGGCGGGGGTCGATTACCTGATCCTCGACTATCTGGCCGAGGCGACGATGTCGTCGCTCGGCGCGATGCGGCGGCACCGCGCGAACCTGGGCTATGCGACCGACTTCACCGAATGGGTGTGGAAGGACAACTTGGCCGAACTCAAGCGCACCGGCACGAAGATCGTCACCAATGCGGGCGGGGTCAATCCGCGCGCCTGCCTTGAGCGGATGGAGAAGATCGCGGCGGACGCGGGCGTTTCGCTGCGCATCGCCATCGTCGAGGGCGACGAGGTGATGGACCGGCTGGACGAGCTCTCCGCGCAGGGCGAACTGATCACCGGCGCGCCGTTCCCGGACAAGGACAAGGTCGTCACCGCCAATGCCTACCTCGGCGCAGGGCCTATCGCCCGCGCGCTGGCGATGGGAGCGGACGTGGTGATCACCGGCCGCTGCGTCGATTCGGCGCTGACGCTGGGCATTCTGGTCCATGAGTTCGGGTGGAGCGAAACCGATTACGACAAGCTCAGCCAGGGCTCGCTCGCCGGCCATGTGATCGAATGCGGCGCGCAGGCGACCGGCGGGCTGTTCACCGACTGGCGCGAGGTGCCGGACTGGGCGAACATCGGCTATCCGATCATCGAATGCACGGCGGACGGCGCCTTCACCGTCACCAAGCCGGAAGGCAGCGGCGGGCTTGTCACCCCCGCCGTGGTGGCGGAGCAGATCCTCTACGAAGTCGGCGATCCGCAGGGCTACATGCTGCCGGACGTGGTCTGCGATTTCACCGAGGTGAAGCTGGAGCAGACCGGGCCGGACCGGGTCCGCGTCACCGGATCGAAGGGCTATCCTCCCACTGGCCAGTACAAGGTCTGCGTCACCTGGGCTGACGGCTTCCGGGCGATGGGCTTCATGGCCGTGGTCGGCCGCGAGGCGGCGCAGAAGGCGCAGCGCCAGGCCGAAGCCGTGCTGGAGCGCGTCAACGCCATGCTGCGCGCGCGCAACATCGGCCCGTTCCGCACCAGCCGGATCGAGGTGATCGGATCGGAAGCGACCTACGGCGCCAACGCCCGCGCCCATGACGTGCGCGAAGTGGTCTACAAGCTGGGGGTCGAGCACGACGACCAGGCGGCCTTCGCCCCGTTCCTGCGGGAGTTCGATTCGCCCACCACCTCGATGTCGGTCGGCACCGCAGGCTGGTTCGGCGCGCGGGCAGAAGTGAAGCCGGTGATGCGGGTGTTCTCCGTCACCGTGCCCGCCGCCTCGGTGCCGGTAACGGTGACCTTCGAGGGCAAGAGCGAAACGGCGAGTTACCTTGCCAGCGGCGCGCGGTTCGATCCCGCCGCTGTGGTCCGCCCGCCCGAGGGCGAGAGCGCCGACGCCTCCACCGCCACCCGCGAAGTGCCGCTGATCGAACTCGCCTGGGCGCGCAGCGGCGACAAGGGCGATGCCTTCAACGTCGGCGTGATCGCGCGGAGGCCGGAATACCTGCCGTGGATCCGTGCCGCGCTGAATGAGGGCGCTGTGAAGACCTGGTTCGCGCACGAGTTCGAAGGCGCGCAAAAGCCTGCCGTGCTGCGCTACGAAGTGCCGGGCCTCAATGCGCTCAACTTCCACGTGCTCGACAGCCTCGGCGGCGGTCAGTTCGCCTCGCTGCGGCTCGACCCGCTGGCCAAGGGCAAGGCCCAGCAATTGCTCGATATTCCCGTGAAGATTCCGGAAGGACTGGTTGCCCGACATGACTAGCCAAGTTCGCATCGATCACGCCGAAGGCGGCGTCGCCACGGTCACCGTCATCCGCGCGGAGATCGGCAATGCCTCCACTCCCGAAATGCTGGGAGCGGTGCGCGATGCCTTCCTTGAAGTGAGCGAGCTGGCCGAGGTCCGCGCCGTGGTGCTGGCGGCTGAGGGCAAGCACTTTTCGGTCGGGGCCGACTTCGCCTTCCTGCAGCGCCTGACCGGCATGGGACCGGCGGAAATCCGCGGCACGGTCTATGCCAATTTCCAGGGCGCGGCCAAGGCGATCTACCGCTGCCCCAAGCCGACGCTGGCGCTGGTGCAGGGCGCGGCGATTACAGTGGGCTGCGAGATTGCGCTGGCCTGCGATTTTCGCCTGGCCGCCGATACCGCGCGGTTCCAGGAAAGCTGGATTCGCCTTGGCATCATGCCGCCGCTGGGCGGGCTGTTCCTGCTGCCGCGCCTGGTCGGCATGGGGCGGGCGATGGAAATCTGCCTGCAGGGTCGGCCCGTGCTGGCCGAGGAAGCGGCGCGGATCGGCCTCGTCAGCGAGCTGGTTGCCGCCGACGCTCTGGCCGAGGCCGGGATGGCGAAGGCGCGCGAACTCGCCGCCCTGCCGCCCACCGCCTATGCCAGCGCCAAGCAGGCGATGCAGCGGGGGCTGGAAAGCACGATGGAGGCCGAATGGCAGGCCAATGTCGCCACGCAGGCCGTGCTGCTGGCCAGCGAGGACTTCCGCGAGGGCCTTGCCGCCGTGACCGAGAAGCGCGCGCCGCGCTTTACCGGGCGGTAGCTTCCCCGGCGCGCATCGGCAGTTCCTTCGACAGGTGCCCCGGCGCCACGAAGGTCGTCTGGAAGCCGCGCGCGTAGACGCCGTGACAGTCGGCGAAGATGTTGCGCGCCGTCCCGTGGCCGTTGCCTGCCATATGGGTATCGGCATCGAGCAGGAACCAGTCGCCCACCGGCATGCGCAGGAACTGCACGGTGATGTCGAGATTGGCGAAGGACCATTCGCGCGCATCGGTCACCGCGCCGAAGCCGTTGCCGAAATCGGCGAAGATGCAGGCCTTCACGAAATTGGACGGGGTCTGGCCCTTTACCACCTCGCCGCGCATCGCCAGCCAGGCCACGCCGGGTCCGGTCTGGCCCGGGCCGCCGCTGACCGGACGGTAGTCGATGGCCCCGGACATGGTGAAGCTGCCGCCTGCGGGCACGATCGAGGCGAAGTCATCCGGCGGGGGGTAGCTGCTGGGGGCCGGGAATACCGGGGTCTGCAGCCTGCGTACCCGCAGGATGTGCGCCTGCGCCACCGGCTTCTCGCCCGCCATCAGGGTCACGCAATGCAGCTTGGTCTGGCGGCCGTCGCGCAGCACTTCGCGAACCATGTGCAGCGGGGCGTGCGGCACCTTGCCGAAGATGTCGACCGAGAAGCGGGCGATCTCGAAGTCGCGATCGAGCTGGGCATCCTCGGACCCGGTGGCCAGCAGTCCGCTGATCGGCCCACCGGCAATCGCCTGCCGGTCCCACGGGCTGCGGGCCAGGCCATTGGGCAGGAAGATGTCGCCGTCACGCTCGTAATAGCAGGGCGGCCAGGGGTGGCTGGAGCTTGTTTCGGTTGCCATCGCGCTCATCTGAGATATTTGACCTAGTAATACAAGTAAGGCATAGGAACGCCGGGTGCGCAAGCACCCCAGCAGGAGACGATTGTCAATGGACCTCAGCTATGGCGCAGCCGCGGAAGAGTTCCGCAGCGAAGTCCGCGCCTTCCTGGCCGCCCAGTGGCAGCCGGGCGAGCGGCGCGGCGGCGAACTGAAGGACTATGTCCGCGACTTCCGCCGCAAGGGGGTTGAGGCAGGCTATCTCTATCGCGCGATTCCGCGTGCATACGGTGGCAGCGAACAGCCAGTCGACGTGATCAAGGCGCAGGTCATTCGCGAGGAATTCGGCCGCGCGCGCGCGCCGATGGAACTGGGCGGCAACGGGGTCAACATGACTGTCCCGACCCTGCTGGAGCGCGGGACGCAGGAACAGAAGGACCTGTTCATCCGCAAGACCATCGAGGGCGAATACATCTGGGGCCAGGGCTACAGCGAGCCCGGTTCGGGTAGCGACCTCGCCTCGGTCCGCACCAAGGCGGAGCTTTCCGCCGATGGGACGAAGTGGATCGTCAACGGCCAGAAGATCTGGACCAGCCAGGGAATGCAGTCGACCCACATGTTCATGCTGGTGCGCACCGAACCGGAGGCGCCCAAGCATGACGGCATCACCTACCTGCTGCTGGATCTCAACCAGCCGGGCGTCACCCGCCGCCCGATCCGGCAGATGACCGGCGAGGAGGGCGACCACACCTTCTGCGAGTTTTTCTTCGACAATGCCGAGGCGCCCGTCAGCTGGCAGGTGGGTGAGCGCGGGCAGGGCTGGTACGTCAGCCGCACCACGCTGAAGCATGAACGCGCCAGCATCGGCAGCGCCGATGGCCTGGGCAACCAGTTCCGCAAGCTGGTGGAACTGGCGAAGGAGATGGGCCGCATCGACGACCCGCTGGTCCGCGACCGGCTGGGCGAGATCGAGGGGCGGGTGCTGTCGCACCGCTATTCCAGCTTCCGCCTGTTCTCCTGCGCGGCGGCCGGTGACGATCCCGGCCCGATCCAGCTGATGATGAAGCTGCTGCTGACCGAGATTGGCCACGACATGGCCCTGCTGGCGCAGGACCTGATCGGTGAGCAGGGGCTGACCGAACCGGCGGGCGCGGGGGCGCGCGGCTATCGCGGGCCCCGCGGGCCGAACAAGTGGCTCGACCAGATCATGGGCAGCCTCGGCAATTCCATCGCGGGCGGCGCCAGCAACATCCAGCGCAACATCATCGGTGAACGCGGCCTGGGACTGCCGCGCGATCTGGCGATGAGCGGGGAGAAGTAGGATGCGCTTCCACCTGACTTCCGAACAGGTCGCGATCCAGGACGCGGTCAAGGGCACGCTGGGCGAATGCTGGGGCATGGAACGGCTCCACGCCTTCGCCGATGGCGAGGCCGATTTCGATGCCGATAGCTGGCAGGCGCTGATGGCGCTGGGCGTCGGCGGGCTTGCCCTGCCGGAGGCCGAAGGCGGCGCGGGGTTGGGTCTGCTCGACGCCGCGCTGGTCTGCGAAATGGTCGGCGCGGCGGCCGCGCCGGGGCCGGTGATCGGCCAGATCGTTACCGCGCTGGCACTGGCCGCCTGCACCAATCCCAATACCCGCGCGCTACTGCCCGACGTGGCCAGCGGTGAGACCGTGGCGACGCTCGCGCTGGACAGCAATCTCGTCCAGTCGGCGCGCAGCGCGCAGCTGTTCCTGACCGATGACGGCGCAGGCGGGCTGCAACTGATCGAGGCGGGCGACGGGGTTGAGATCGAGGCCGTCAGCGCGACTGACCGCAGCCGTCCGGTTTCCAGGGTTGCCTTCGGCACGGTGACGGCTCACCCACTGTTCGCTGCCGGCGATCCGATGGTCCAGCGGGTGCGCGATGCCGCGTTGGTGCTGATTGCCGCCGATGCGCTCGGCGGGGCGCAGCACTGTACCGACCTGTCAGTTGATTACGCCAAGACCCGCGAGCAGTTCGGCCAGCCGATCGGCCGCTTCCAGGGGCTGAAGCACCAGCTGGCCCACATGGCGCTCGACGTCGAACCGGCGCGCGCGCTGGTGTGGTACGCGGCCTATGCCTGGGATGCCGGGCTGGACGATGCCAGCCGCGCCGCCGCTCAGGCCAAGGCGCACCTGTGCGAAGTCTACACTCGCACCACCCGCGCCGCGATCGCCGCGCATGGCGGGATCGGCTATACGTGGGAATATGGCCTCAACTACTGGTTCCGCCGTTCGGTGCTGAACCGCGCCTGGCTTGGCAGCCCGGCGCAGCACCGCGCCCGCGCGGCGGAACTTGCTGGCTGGTAAGGCGATGAGCGCGCTCGATCTTGTCCCCGGCGTAAGGCGGATGCGGCCCGACGACCATTTCATGGTCCTGTCGGAGACCGACGCATCGCCGATGCACGTCGGGGCCCTGATCCTGCTCGCCGTGCCGGAGGCCGACAAGGCCGCCCTGACCGAGCGGTTGCGCGTTCACTTTGCCGAGCGCTTGCCCGCAACGCCCCTGCAGGCGCGGCTGGTTCAGGCGCCGGAAGGGTACGATTCGGATGTCTGGCAGGATCTCGGTCCGCTCGACATGAGCGCTTACGTCATCGAGGAAAGCGATCCGACGCCGGACCTCGCCGCGCTGCGCGCTGCCATCGCGCGGCTCAACATGGTCCGGCTCGACCTGTCCGCGGCGCCGTTCAAGGTCCACGTGTTCCCGCACCTGGCGGGCGATCGCGCGGCGATCTACATCAAGCAGCATCACAGCGTGGCCGACGGGATCGGTTTCCAGGAAGTGCTGCGCCTGCTGAGCGACGAGGCTGCGCCGGTGCCGCAGCGCGCTGCCGACGCGGTGCTGCCATCGCCGGAACCGTGGCGCAGGCTCGCGGAGGATCGCTTCGCTGCCGAGGAAGATGCCCGCGCCGCGCAATCCTCAGCCCGCAAGGCCGCGCTCGCCGCGCTGGAAGCGTTCAAGGGCCAGCGCGCCGAAACGCCGCTGCTGAAGATGAGCGGGCCGACCTCCGCGCGCCGCTCCTATGCCACGGTCAGCGTGCCGCTCGATCCGTTCAAGGCGACGGCGAAGGCGCTGGGCGCGACGGTCAACGACCTGTTCCTGGCCTGTGCTGCAGCCGCGCTGCGGGCCTACCTGCTAAAAGTGGACGACCTGCCGGAGACCCCGCTGGTGATCAATTCGTCGCGGTCCTATCGCCGCGCCGATCATGGCCCGTTCGGCAACCGCATCACCGCGCTCCACCCGCACCTCGCCACGCACATCGCCGATCCGCTGGAGCGGCTGCGCGCGATCCAGGCGAGCATGGCGGCGGAACTCGCCCGCGGGGCCTTTGACGAAGCGCTGCTCGATGCGCTGGAAAAGCCGTTCGGCGCGCGCGATCGCCGCGCCATTTTTGCCGAGCGGACCTCGGGCGGAGGCCGGGTGCTGCCCGGCAACCTCAGCCTGTCCAACGTCCCCGGCCCGGCTGGTCAGCGCAGCTTTGCGGGCTATAGGCAGCTTCACAACTACCCGGTGCCGATCATCGGCAGCGGGCGGTTCCTCAACATCACGTCGCGCCGCAGCGGTGAGAACCTCGACATGGGCGTGATCGCCGATGCGGAGAAGATCGCGGATGCGAACGAAATCGCCACCCTGTTCAGCGCAGCGGTGGATGACTATGCAAACCTGGCGCCCCAAGGAGAGAGGCCATGAAACCCGGTTCCCGTATCAAGAGCAATGCCTGCGACACTGAAGTCGTGATCATCAAGTACACTGCCGGCACGATCCAGTGCGGCGGCGCCGACATGAGCGAGGCCGGTGGCGGCGGAGCCGACCTGTCGGCCGATTTCGCCGGCGGCTCGATCATGGGCAAGCGCTATGTCGACGAGGCGGGCACGATCGAACTGCTCTGCGTCAAGCCCGGCAAGGGCACCCTCGCGCTCGACGGCGCGGCGCTGGTGCTCAAGGAAGCCAAGCCGCTTCCCGCGTCCGACTGATCCACACGAAAGCTGACCCACCGTGAATATCGCCCTTCTGCTCGAAATGGCGGCCGATGCCGCCGGTGACCGCGTCGGCCTGGTCTGCGACGGCAAACGCTGGACCTATGGCGAACTGATCGGCGCCGCGCGCGGTGCGGCGGAACTGATCGCCGACAGCAAGGCCGAGTTCGTCGCCCTGCTCGACGAATCGAGCGAGGCGAGCGTCATCGCCATGTTCGGTGCGGCGCTGGCCGGCGTGCCCTATTGCCCGCTGAACTACCGCCTGGCCGACGCCGACCTTGGCGCGCTGCTGGGCCGGATCGCCCCCGCACTGGTGGTGGGCGATGGCGAGCGGGTGGAAAAGCTGGCCGGCGGGCAGGGCCACACCGTTTACCCGCGCGGCGAATTCACACTCGCTGCTCTGGAAGCCGTGGCCAATCCGGACGCGGTCTACGACGCGGGCGAAGGGATCGCGATCCAGCTGTTCACCAGCGGCACCACCGCCGCGCCCAAGGCGGCGATCCTCCAGCATTCGAACCTGGTGTCCTACATCCTCGGCACGGTCGAGTTCGGCGCGGCGGACGAGGCCGAGGCCGCGCTGGTTTCGGTGCCGCCCTACCACATCGCCGGGATCGCGGCGATTGCCTCGTCGATCTATGCCCAGCGGCGGATCGTGATGCTCCCGGCCTTCGCGCCGGACGGCTGGCTCAAGCTGGTCGATGCCGAGAAGGTGACAGGCGCCTTCGTCGTGCCGACCATGCTCAGCCGCATCATCCACGCGATGGACAAGGGCGTTCACGCCGATATCTCCTCGCTCAGGTCGATCGCTTATGGCGGCGGCAAGATGCCGCTGGAACTGATCCACCGCGCGCTCGACCTGTTCCCCGAAACCGGCTTCACCAACGCCTATGGCCTGACTGAAACCAGCTCGACCGTCGCCCTGCTGGGCCCGGACGAGCACCGCGCCGCGCACCGCTCGGACGATCCCAGGGTCCGCGCCCGGCTCGCCTCGGTCGGCATTCCGCTGCCGACCATCGAACTGGAAATCCGCGACGAGGAAGGCCGCGTGCTCGGCCCGAACCAGCCGGGCGAAATCTACGTGCGCGGCGATCAGGTTTCCGGCCAGTACCGCGAACGTTCCGCGCTCGATGCCGAGGGTTGGTTCCCGACCCGTGACGCCGGCTACCTCGACGAGGACGGCTACCTGTTCCTCTCGGGCCGCGCCGACGACGTGATCGTGCGCGGGGGCGAGAACATCTCCCCCGGCGAGATCGAGGACGTGGTCCTGACCCATCCGGCCATCGCCGATGCCGCTGCCGTCGCGGTGCCTTCGGTGGAATGGGGCGAAGCGGTGGGCCTCGCGCTGGTGGTGCGCGGCGGGTTCGACCATCCCGCCGAGGACGAGATCCGCGACCTCATCCGCAGCCGCCTGCGCTCCAGCCGCGTGCCGGAAACGGTGCGGTTCTTCGCCGCCCTGCCTTACAACGAAATGGGCAAGCTGCTGCGGCGCGAGGTCAAGGTGATGCTGGCGGGTTGAGGCAAGGCTGACTTCGCCTGCAAATCCCGTTCTGAAACCCACCTTCCGTTCGTGTCGAGCGTAGTCGAGACACGTCGCACTGGCGTGTCTCGACTACGCTCGACACGAACGAGACGTGGGGCTCAATTGTTAGGAGCCGTGGTGGCTACCTTTGCAGTGACGACAAGCTGGTGCGGGTCTGCTCACCCCATCGTCAGCACGATCCGCCCGGCGCTCTGGCCGGAGGCCGCGTCGGTCATCGCCGCCGCATAGTCCGCCAGCGCATAGGTCCGGGCAATCGCGGGCTTCAGGACGCCCGTCGCCGCCAGCCGGAAGGTTTCCTCGCGGTTGGCATTGGCCTTGTCCGGCTCGATTTCGCCGAACTGGCGGATGTCGACGCCGACCAGCGCAGCGCCCTTCAGCAGCGGCAGGTTGGTACGCAGCGCGGCGATCCCGCCGGGAAAGCCGATCACCAGGTGCCGTCCGCCCCAGCCAAGGCAGCGGAACGCGGGATCGGTGGCATCCCCGCCCACCGGATCGAACACCACGTCGACCGGCTTGCCGCCGTTCGCGGCCTTGACCTGATCGCGCCAGTCCTCCGCGCGGGCTTCCACCGCAACGTCAGCGCCGCCCGCCAGCGCCAGCGCGCGCTTGGCCTCGCTGGAGGCCGAGGCGATCACCCGCGCGCCGAGGTGCTTGGCCACCTGCACCGCCGCATAGCCGGTCGCCCCGCCCGCGCCGAGCACCAGCACGGCCTCGCCGGGGCGCACCTGCCCGCGATCGACCAGTGCGTGCCAGGCCGTGGCATAGCTGACCGGGAAGACAGCGGCCTCGATCAGGTCCATGCCATCGGGAATGGGCCGCACGGTCCGCTGGTGCAGCACGGCCTCTTCCGCGAACATCCCGCCCCAGCCGCTGGCGACCACGCGGTCGCCGGGGGACAGGGCGGTGACTTCGCTACCGACCTCGCTGACCACGCCCGCCGCCTCGCTGCCCGGCACAAAGGGCAGCGGCGGCTTGACCTGGTATTGTCCGGCGGCGGTCAGCACGTCTACATAGCTGATCCCCGCGGCCCGAACCGCCACGCGCACTTCCTGCGGCCCGAGGGCGCGCGGGGCCAGTTCGCGCAACGCATAGCTTTCCGGCGGCCCGAAAGCTTCGGCGATCACCGCGCGCGGCATCAGCGCACCCCGCCGTCAACCTGCAGCAGCGCGCCGGTGGTATAGGACGAGGCCGGGCTCGCCAGCATCAGCGCGCCGGTGACGATTTCCGGCGGATAGCCGGGACGGCCGAGCGCGACCGGCTGGCTCTCGCGCTTCTTGGGGTCCCAGGCTTCGGAAATGTCGGTCAGGAACGGTCCCGGGCAGAGCGTGTTGACCCGAACCTTGGGGCCATATTCGCGGGCCAGCGAAACGGTCATCGCGTTGAGCGCCGCCTTGGCCGCGCCGTAGGGCACGACCATCGGCAGGGCCATCAGCGATCCGGAGGAGCTGATGTTGATGATGCAGCCGCCCTCGCCCTGGCTCATCCGGTGCGCGGCCTGGCTGGCGAGGCGGAAGGGCCCCTTGAAGTTGAGGTTGAGCACCGAATCGAACAGGCTTTCCGCGATCTCGTGGCTGGGGCAGGCGGGCGACATGCCCGCGTTGTTGACCAGCACATCGACCCTGCCGAACTCGGCCCAGGCCGCTTCCAGCAGCGCGTCGCAATCTGCCCAGCGCCCGGCGTGCATCGCAAAGGCCATGGCCCGGCGACCCAGCGCGCGGCATTCATCGGCCACCTTTTCGCAGTTTTCCAGCTTGCGGCTGGCAATGATCACGTCGGCGCCGCGCTCGGCGAAGGCCTTGACCATCTGGTAGCCCAGCCCGCGGCTGCCGCCGGTGACCAGCACCACCTTGCCAGTGAAATCGAACAGCGGGTCCATCAATTTTCCTCTCCTGTCGTCGCTGCCGCATCGTTGAAGGCGGCCAATATGCGGTTCATTCGGCGTTCGACGAACGGCCGGTGTTCGGCATGGGTGATCACGTAGGGGCGGTCCTCGCGGATTGCCGCGACAACCTGCCGCGCGACCTGCATCGGATCAATCCCGCCTTGTGCGGAAGGGGTGGGTGCCGCCTTGCGCACCCCGGCGAGCTCGCTGGTTTCAGCCAGCCGCGTCGCGACCAGGCCGGGGCACAGCACCGAAACGCCGATCCCATCCTCCGCCAATTCCGCACGCAGGACTTCCGACAGGCCGACCACTCCGAACTTGGCGGCGGTATGGGCGCCAAGCCGGGGGCTGGCGGTAAGTCCCGCCATGGACGCCGTGTTGACCACGTGGCCGCGCCGGCGCCCGCGCATCCCGGGTACGAAGGTGTGGATGCCGTTGAACGTGCCGGACAGCTTGATCGCGACGAGGCGGTCGAAGTGCTCCGGCGGCATTTCGGCAAGCCGGTTCAGATCGGGGCCGATCCCGGCGTTGTTTACCAGGATGTCGACCGGCCCGACATCGGCCTCGACGGCATCGCGGGCCTGCGACCACGCGTCCCGGTCGGTGACGTCCAGCAGCATGCCGCTCGCCCCGTCACCCAGTTCGAGCAGGGCGGCGTCCAGCCACTCCCGGTTCCAGTCGGCCAGAACGACCCGTCCGCCTTCGGCAAGGAGCGCGCGGGCGATGGCCAGGCCAATGCCGCTTGCCCCTCCGGTGACGAAGGCGGTGGTGCCGGGAATTGCCAGCCCGCGTTCAGCCACCCGTCAGCCCCAGCCCATGCGGGTCGGGATATGCTCGCTGGGAAACAGGCCCGGCGCTTCGGGCGCGCGCTTGAGCAGGGACTTGGCGACCTGGACCTTGTGAACCTCGGTCGGCCCGTCGGCGAGGGCGAGGCTGGCCGCGCCGGCCCACCAGTCGGCCAGCGGCAGTTCCAGCGTCACGCCCAGGCTGCCGTGGAGGTGGATCGCCCGCTGGACGATGTCGTGGTAGACCTTCGCCATCTGCACCTTGCACATCGCAATGAGGGTGCGCGGGGCGATCGGCGGCACGCGTCCTGCCTCGACCTCGTCGATGGTCCAGGCGGTCTTGAGCACCAGCAGGCGGTACTGCTCCAGTTCGATATAGCTGTCGGCGATCATGCCTTGCACGAACTGGTGTTCGGCCAGCAGCTTGCCCTGGGTGCGGCGCGAATTGGCGCGTTCGACCATCATGTCGAGCGCGCGCTGGCACTTGCCGACCGTGCGCATCGCGTGGTGGACGCGGCCCCCGCCAAGCCGCGCCTGCGCCACCTTGAAGCCCTCGCCCGGCTGGCCCAGCATGGCATCCAGCGGCACGCGCACCTTGTTGTAGCGGATATAGGCGTGGGTGCCGTCATCGGCGTGGTGGCTGTCGCCCAGCGTCTTGACGTTGCGCAGGATTTCGACGCCCGGTGTGTCGGTGGGGACGATGAACATGGACATTCGCCCATGCGGCGGATTCTCCGGATTGGTCACCGCCATGACGATCAGGAACGCGGCGAACCGGGCGTTGGAGGAGAACCACTTCTCGCCCTCGATCACCCATTCATTGCCCTCCTGCCAGGCCTTGCAGACGAATTCCTTGGGATCGGCCCCGGCCTGCGGCTCGGTCATCGAGAAGCACGAGACGATGTCGCCTTCCATCAGCGGTTTCAGGTAGGCTGCCTTCTGCTCCTCGGTGCCGAACAGGGCGAGGATTTCGGCATTGCCGGTATCGGGCGCAGCGGTGCCGAACACGGTCGGCGCCCAATAGGCGCGGCCCAGGATCTCGTTCATCAGCGCGAGGCGGACCTGGCCAAAGCCCGGGCCGCCAAGGTGGGGGCCAAGGTGGCAGGCCCACAGGCCGCGCTTCCTGACCTCGTCCTGCAAGGGCCGGATCGCCGCGCGGCTTTCCGCGTTGGCAACGTCATAGGGCGCGCCGTGGCCGGGGAAGCGGTAGTCGAGCGGTTCGACCTCGCGCTTGACGAAATCGAGCATCCAGTCGAGCTGGGCCTGGACTTCGGGATCGGTCTGGAAACTCCACATCTGCTCTCTCCTCAGCCCGCCTTGCGGGCCAGCATTTCACCCCGCGCGAAGGCCGCGCGCACCAGTTTGTCGAAAAAGATGCCGGTCTGCTTTGGCAGGATTCCGGCGGCGCTCTGCGCGACCTTGTATTCAAGGATGCAGCCGCTCTTATAGGCCGCCAGCACGCAGTAGAAATCGAAGCTCGCCAGATCGCGCCCGGTTCCGGCGGCGTAGTAGCGGGCTAGTTCCTGCCGGGTCGGGAAATTGGCGATGTTGTAGAGCGTCGCCTCGCCGATCTCGCCGGGCCGGTCCTCGTCGCGCAGGCGGCCAGTGAACCAGGCAAGGTCGATCAGCGGATCGCCGATGGTCGAAAGCTCCCAGTCGATCAGCGCGGTGAGGCGCGCGGGACGGTCGAAGGCGAACAGGGCGTTGGGGGTGCCGACATCGCCGTGGATCACCCCGGCGTGGAAGTCGTCGGGCAGATTGGCGCGCAGCCAGTCGCGCGCATAGGCAAAGCCCGGGATCTCGCGCCACTCGGTGCCGTAGAGTGCCGGATAGGAGCGGATCTGTCCCTCCCAGCGATCGACCTGTCGTTCAAGGAAATTGTCTGGTTTGCCAAAGCCTTCGAGGCCGACCGCGCGGTAATCGACATTGGCCAGGGCAACCAGCCCGTCGACCATGGCATAGGCGATCCCGTACTCGCAAGGCGCCTTGTCGAACGGCGCGCGGTGGAAAATCCGCTCATCTCGCAGTTCCGCCGCCCAGCCGGGCACGCGCTCCATCACGTAGAACGGCGCACCGATCACGCCCGCATCCTCGCAAGCCCCGAAGCAGTGCGGGTGCGGCACCGGCGTGCCGTTGAGCGCGGTCAGCACCCGCGCCTCGCGCAGCACGCTCTTGGCGCTACCCGGCGGCGGCACGGCGGGCGGGCGGCGCAGCACCATGTCGCGTTCGCCGCCCCGGTCGAGGGTGAGGATCACGTTGGAGGTGCCGCCGTGCAACTGTTCGATCCGCAGGGGCCCGTCCCCAAGCTGCGGAATATGGGCATCGAGCCATGCGGTCAGGCGCTCGGCATCGGCAAGCTCGGCTGGAACGGTCATGCTTCCCTCTCTCGCAGATAGGCTTCGATTTCGGCGCGGATCGCGTGGAGCCGCGCGGCGGCATCGGCAAAGGCGCTGGCGTCGATCCGCGCCAGCAGGTCCGCGGTCACGGCCTGGGCGCGGGCATGGTCGGCGGCCTTGAGCGCGCGGCCCGCGTCGGTCGGCACGATCAGCGAAGCGCGCTTGTGATCTGGATTGTCGGCGAATGCGACGAGCCCGAGTTCCACAAGGCGGTTCGCGGCGCGCTGCACCACCTGCCGGGGATGACCAAGGCTGCGGCCAATCTGCGCCACGGTCGGGGGGCTGGCGGCGTTGACGGTCGCGGTCAGAACCGTGAGCTCCATTTCCGCGAGGCCCGCTTCGGCGCGAACCTCCGCGAACAGCGCGTGCATCCGCCCGCGCAGCCGCGCGACTTCATCGGCAAATCGCTCGAATTCGGAGAAGCGTTGTTGAGACATGACACTATGGTGTCGAATTGACACCATAGTGTCAAATGATTCTCAGCGCGTGGTCATCGGCCTGAACAGGGTGGTGGGCGATTGCCAGTCGATCCGCACCTGGCGATGGGCAAAGCGCCACCCTTCCGCCGTGCGCACCAGCCGGTCGTTGTAGGTTCCGGCGTGGTCGGGGCCGCTGTTGCTGTAGACGGTGAAATAGCTGCGCGCTGTGGCCGCATCCCCGTCGACCTCGATCAGCGGATTGGTGATGTGGTGGCGCACAAAGGTCCGCGCCGGATCGGCTGGCGCGCCAGAGGTCAGCGCCTTGGCGATCTCTGCCGGACCGGTCGCGACCGCACCGGGGAACTCCAGAGTTCCATCGGCGGCGAAGCACCCGGCCAGCCCCCCGATCCGCCCCCGGTCGCCATTGTAGGTATAGGTGGCGAGCAGGTGGCGGATCGCCTCGCGGTCTGCGGCAAGATCAGCCATTGAAGTGCAGCCTCAGCCCGGGTTCGTCCCACCGCGTGCGGATCAGCTGTCCGCTGCTCGATAGGGTGATGTAGGTGTCCATCATGTCATCGCCGCCAAAGGCTATGTTGGTGACATAGGTATCGTCAAAGGCGCGGTGGCTGGTCTCGCCTGCTGGGGTGATGGTGGTGATGCCCCCGGTGAACAGCGTTGCCACGCAGACATTGCCCGCTGCCGTCACCGCCAGGCTGTCAAACCCGCTCGGCCCCGGGGCGTTCGCCACCCAGGTCGGCCGCTGGTGCTCGACCTTGCGGTCGAACCGCCACAGCCGCGCCTGGTGGGTGTCGGCGCAGTAGACATATTGGCCGTCCGGCGAGAGGCCGACGCCGTTGTAGGAAATGGCGCGGCGGTGGATCGCTTGAATCGAGCTGCCATCGGTCAGGCAGGTGAACAACCCGCTGGGCGTGTGGTACCCGTCGACCGATTTGCCCAGATCGGTGAACCACAGCCGCCCGTCGGCATCGAACACCAAGTCGTTCGGGGCCTGAAGCGACAGGCCATCGCAGCTGTCGTACACCCGCTCGAACCTGCCAGTGGACAGGTCCACGCGTTCGATCCGGCCTTCGGCGCCGGGGCCGCTGGCGTTCTGGAACTTGGCGATGTCGAGCCCGCCGTTGTTGCAGACCCACAGCGCCCCGTCAGGGCCGATTGCCGCGCCGTTGGGGCCGCCGCCGATTTCGCAGACCACTTCCTTGCGGCCGTTCCAGCAGCGGGTGATGCGCCCGCCCGACAGCTCGACCACGATCACCGAGCCGTCCGCCATGACCACCGGCCCTTCCGGAAATGCCAGCCCCTCCGCAACGATCTCCATAGCCCTCTCCTGTATTACCTGGTTAGACAGGTCTTGACACTGCGGCAGCCGGCTTGCAACCCTCGGGCGCGGGAGAACCTGTCATGCCTGTACCAGCTCACCACATCGTGGCTATGCCGCCACCGTTCGAGGCGCCGCCCTATCCGGCGGACATCTTTGCCGGGCAGACCGTGCTGGTCACCGGCGGAGGTTCCGGCATGGGCCTTGCCATGGCCAAGGCCTTTGCGCAGGGCGGAGCGCAGGTCGCGGTGATGGGCCGCAGTCTCGACAAGGCGCAGGATGGCGCTCGGCAGATTGCCGCGCTCGGCGCCAGGGTCCACGCGATGAGCTGCGATGTCCGCGCGCCGGAACAGATCGCCGCCGCTTTCGACGAGGTCGAAAGCGAGCTCGGCCCGGTCAGCCTGCTGGCCAACAATGCCGGCGCAAACTTCCCGATCCTGGCCGAGGATATTTCCGCCAACGCCTGGAACGCGATCACGCGCATTGCCATCGACGGCACCTTCCTGTGCTCGGCCGAATTTGCGCGCCGCCGGATCGCGGCGGGGCAGGGCGGGGCGATCGTGATCAATTCCGCGCAGTACATCTGGACCGGTTTTCCGGGCGACGCGCACTCTGCCGCCGCCAAGACCGCCCAGGCGACGATGACGGCCAAGCTGGCGCGCGACTGGGCGCCCCACGGCATCCGCGTCAACGCGGTTGCCGCCGGGTTCTTCCCGCACGAGACCTCCACCGCCGGACGAAGTGACGAGATGACCGCCAGCCTGCCGAACATGATTCCGGCCGGGCGTCCGGGTTCAATTTACGAATTCGGCTGGCTTTCGGCGCTCACCTGCACGCCGCTGATGGGCGGCCTGACGGGTCAGGTGATCCTGCAGGACGGCGGGGAAAGCCTGCGCCGTTCGCTCCGCAATCCGGACTTCGTGCCGCCGCGAGAGAGGGTGCAAGGCCCGTGGGGGTGGCAGTGATGGGCTGGCTGACGGGCAAGACCGCGCGGCTGGTGGGGACCAGCCCGGCTATCGCGGCGGCGCTGACCGCGCAAGGTGCGGCGCTGGTGGAGGAGGGCGATTGCGACGTGCTGGTCCATGTCGCCCCGCCCCCGGCGGACGTTCCCGCGCACGAGATCACTTTCGATCAGTGGCGGGCGACCCTGGATGCGGGGCTGGACCAGCGTTTCCTGCTGGCGAAGGATTTTGCCGCGCTGCGCCGTGCTGCGCACAAGGGCGGCGCGGTGGTCTTCGTCGGCGCGCCCGAACAGGCGCTGGGGGCGGACCAGGCGGCGGCGGGCGGCGGGCTCGGCAATCTCACCAAGACGCTGGGCGTCGAATGGGCGCGCGACGGCATCCGGGTGAACACGGTGCAAACCCGGTCCTCGGGCGAGACGCTCGGCAATCTCGTCGCCTACCTGGCCAGCGACTATGCCGCCTATGTCACCGGGGCAGTGATGGGAGTGGGGCTTGATGACTGAGAACAGCGCACGCACACGGGGGCGCCTTGACGGACAGGTCGCCTTTGTCACCGCGGGTGGGGGCGGGATTGGCCGCGCCATTGCACTTGGACTGGCCGAGGCGGGGG
>CALMJG010000148.1 GCA_937864195.1 uncultured Novosphingobium sp. | reverse complement strand
ACCGCGATCTTGTCTCCGGCGGCAACCCGATACTGCTTGCCGCCCGTGCGCACTACTGCGAACATGATGCCCTATTCCGTTCTATCAACTTTCCGCCCAGCCAGTCGCCAGCGGTGCGCCGACCTTCCCGCCGAATGGCAGGGTGCCGGAAGAAGGGCCGCCCCTAATCCAAGCCCGGGCGGGTGTCAACGAGGTTCCTGCCGGATTTGTGAGTCATTGTCCGCCTGACGGCGGTGCGGAAGGTCCGTCCGGGTCTTCCTTGCAACACCAGCCCGCACCGCCGTAAGCCGCACCACAATCTCCCGCACTACCCATGCCTGACCATCCTTGCTAGGAACCGGCCATGCGCCGCGTAACCTCGATCCTGCTGCTGGGTGCAGCCAGCCTCGCCCTTGCCGCCTGCGCCGATGACGCGGCCCGTTATCCCAGCCTCGCGCGGCGTCCGGCGGAATATCCCCAGCCGCCCCCGCCGCCCCCAGCTCCGGCGCCGCAACCTTCGGCCGAGGTGCTCGGCAAACTCGATGGACTGGTTGCCCGCGCACGCGGCGCGGATGCGCAGTTCCGGCAGAAGGCACCAGCCGCGATCGCGAAGATTCGCGCCGCCTCGGGCGCGGCCGTGGCCAGCGAGTCCTGGGCAGAGGCGACCATCGCCCTGTCCGACCTCGAATCGCAGCGCAGCGCGGCGATGATCGCGCTCGCCGATCTCGACGCGCTTTACGCTGCCGAGCGGGTGGCGGGCAGCGACACCACCGCGATCGAATTCGCCCGCAGCCAGGTGCTGGACATGGTGGCCAGCGAGGATTCGGTACTGGCGGGTCTCAGGGGCGCTTTGGCGAGCTGACTTCGACGCTAGCCCCACCGCGCCAGGTCGGCGTGATCCTGTTGGCGCGGTTCGATCCAGTGCCATTCCCCGGCGCGCCGTTCGCGCTTCCAGAACCACGAATCGCTCTTGAGGTGATCCATCGCGAAGTCGGCCGCCGCGAAAGCATCGCGGCGGTGGCGCGCGGCGGCGGCGACCAGGACGATCGGTTCGCCCGGCGCCATCTCCCCGTGGCGGTGGACAATCAGCAGACCATCGAGCGCCCAGCGCGCCAGCACGGTCTCGCCCAACGCGCTCATCCCCGGCAGGGTCAGCGGCGGATAGTGGCGCAGTTCCAGCGCCTCCACCCCTTCGCCCGCGCGCACCTGGCCGAGGAAGCTGACCACCCCGCCCGCCGAGGGATGGGCGGCGGTGAAGGCCGCCAGCTGCGCGGCAGGATCGAAGGCTGCGCCCAGCAGGCGGACATCCGCCGCCACGCCTAGCCCCCGCTGACGGGCGGCAGGAAAGCGATCTCGTCACCCTCTTCCAGCACGATCCCGCCGCGTTCGGTGATCAATTCGCCGTTGCGGGCGATTCGCACCCGATCGCCCAGCAGGGCTACGGCCAGTTCGACCGGCAACCCGGCCAGCACCGCTTCCAGCGGCCCCGGCGCCACGTCGCGCTCAGGCCCGCCGGCCAGATCCTCCAGCCGTCCCAGAAACACCAGTTTCGCCATCTATCCTCCGGTTGCCGACATGTGCCGCGCCAGTGCGGGAGCTTCGCCCCGCGCGCGAATCGCAAAGTGGTGGCGCTCCGGCTTGATCCGCATCGCCGTGGCCAGGGCGCCGGCCAGCGCCGCATCGGGATCGGCCGAACGCAGCGCCGCGCGCAAGTCGACCTGCTCCGTCCCGCCAAGGCAGGGATGGAGCTGGCCCGTCGCCGTCACCCGCACCCGGTTGCAGCCATCGCAGAAATTGCCCGTGAGCGGAGTGATCAGGCCCAGCCGCCCGCCGGTTTCGGCCACGTCGAAATAGCGCGCCGGCCCGCCGGTGCGATGCTCGCTGGGCGTCAGCGTGAAGCGCTGCTCGAGAACGGCCCGCACCGTGGTCAACGGCAGATAGTGGTCGAAGCGGTCCTGCTCGACCTCGCCCAGCGGCATGACCTCGATCAGGGTCAGGTCCATGCCCTGCCCGTGCGCCCAGGCGATCAGGTCCGGAAGCTCGGCCTCGTTGATCCCTTTCAGCGCGACGGTGTTGAGCTTGACCCTCAGCCCGGCGGCCCGCGCCGCCGCGATCCCTTCCAGCACGTCGGGCAGGCAATCGCGCCGCGCGAGGCGGGCGAAGGTCGCGCGGTCCAGCGTGTCGAGCGAGACATTGATCCGCCGCACACCCGCCGCCGCGATGTCCTCCGCAAATTGCGCCAGCCGAGTGCCGTTGGTGGTGAGGGTCAGTTCCTCCAGCACCCCCTTGCCGTCATCGACGCCCAGCCTGCGCCCCAGCGCCCGGATCAACTCGATCATGTCGCGCCGGACCAGCGGCTCGCCGCCCGTCAGACGCAGCTTGGTCACGCCCCGTTCGATAAAGCCCAGCGCCAACCGGTGGAGTTCCTCAAGGCTGAGCACCTCCGAGCGCGGCAGGAAAGTCTGCCGTTCGGGCATGCAATAGCTGCACCGCAGATCGCAGCGATCGGTTACCGAAAGCCGCAGGTACGTAATCCGCCGCTGGAACTGGTCGACGAGGGTCATGCCCCGGAGTGTAGCACGGCTCCGGCCCCGGCGTCATCCAGCGGCAGGTACTGGCCCGTCAGCCCGCCCGCTTCGCCCAGATAGTGCTCTGCCGCGCGAGTCGCAGCCTCGGTGGCAGAGGCCACGGCGTTGACCCGGCGCGGCGCGGCGGCGCGGGCCAGCATCTGCACGGCGGCGAGTCGCCAGCCGCGATGGGCGTGATCGGCGGGCGGGAAGACCAGCAGCAGGTCCTCCCCCGCGCCTGCCAGCGCGGGCGCGACATCGCCGTGGAACCGGGCGGCGGCCTCCAGCGGGTCGGAGGGAAGCCCCTCCACCGCCACGCGCCGCATCAGCGCCGCTCCCGCGTCAGGGTCATGCCGATCTTCTCGCCGTTCTCGCTGATCGCCAGCTTGACGATCTTGACCGTCACCGCCTCGACCCGTTCGTCCTGCACGAACAGCGTTTCGCAGACATGGTCGGCCACCGCCTCGATCAGCTTGAAGTGGACGCCCTGCGGCAGCGCTTCGGACGCCGCGAACTTGAGGTCCATGTAGTTCTTGCTGGCTTCGAGCGGAGTGTCGGGCAGATAGCGCTCCGCCGCGCGCAGCCGCACCGTAATGCTGAAGCGCAGCGGCTGGGGACGGCCGGTTTCCTCCGAATAGATGCCGGTCAGGACATCGTGTTCGAAATCGGCGACTTCCAGGATCAGACTATCGGCCATTTGTATGCCTTACTTACAATTCAAGCCGCAGTCCAGCGGGCGAAGATCGCGGTGGGGAGCAAACGGGCGCCCTCACCGTCCTCGCGCACGGCCAGATCGCCATGTTCGATCCGGCCCGGCAGGCCAGCGAAGACCTCGTCCAGCAGGCCCGCCAGCGCGAGCGAGCTCATCCGCACGGCATAGACCGTCAGAAACAGGAAGCGGCTGTTTTCATCCAGCAGGCGGCGGCAATCAGCCACCAGCCCCGGCAGGTGCTCTTCCAGCCGCCACACCTCGCCCTCCGGTCCGCGCCCGAACTTGGGGGGATCGAGGATGATCCCGTCATAGCGCCGCTCGCGCCGCACTTCGCGCGCGGCGAACTTGGCGGCATCGTCGACGATCCAGCGCACCGGGCGGTCGGCCATTCCGGCGAGTGCGGCGTTCTCGCGCGCCTGGGCGACCGACTTCTTGCTGGCGTCGACGTGCGTCACGCGGCCATGGCGCGACAGCGCGAGCGTGCCGACGCCGGTATAGCCAAACAGGTTGAGGCTCTCGAACCCCGTCTCGCGGGGGGCTGCGGCATATTGCTCGCCCATCCAGTCCCACACCGGGGCCATGTCCGGGAAGAAGCCGAGGTGGCGGAACGGAGTGCACTGGGCGGTGAAGCGCACCGCCCCGTTGCCATTGTCGTCCCCATTGGGCCAGGACAGCGGCCAGCCCTCGCGCGGGGGCGGGTTCTGGCCATAGGCCCAGCGCCCGCCGCCGTCCTCGTCCGATCCCGGCACGAATTCGCCATTCGCTGGCCAGTGCGTCAGGCGCGGGGTCCACAGCGCCTGCGGCTCGGGCCGGATGAAGCTGTAGGGGCCGTAGCGCTCATACTTGCGGCCATGGCCCGAATCGACCAGGCCGTAGTCGGCCCAGCCGCTACCGGTAAGAAGCAGCGGCTGGTGGGCCAGCTGCGCCATCAGCCGCGCGGCACCGCGTGGGCTGCGATGAAGTCGGCAATCGCGGCGTAGTCGCCGGGCAGTTCGACCATCCGCTCCTCGCGCTCGAACAGGTCGCCGATGCGGGTCGGCAGGCTGGGGCGCTGGCCCGTGGCGCGTTCCACCGCGTCGCGGAACTTCGCGGGGTGTGCCGTCGCCAGCGTCACCACCGGCACGTCCGGCGCGATGCCGGCGGTGCGGGCGGCATGGAGGCCGATGGCGGTGTGCGGATCGAGCAGCTCGCCGCAGTTCTCCCAGGCCCAGCGGATCGCCTGTGCCATCTGGTCGGCATCAGCGCGGGCGCTGGTGAACAGGGCGGCGGCACCTTCGCGCTGGGCGTTGGTCAGCTGCATCGCCTTGGTCGATTCGAACCCGGCCATCTGCTCGGCCATGGCCTTGCCGTCACGGCCGTTCAGGTCGAACAGCAGGCGCTCGAAGTTCGAGGACACCTGGATATCCATCGACGGCGCGGCGGTCGGCGTCACCGTTCCCGCCGAATAGTCGCCATTGGTCAACGCGCGGTGGAGGATGTCGTTGACGTTGGTGGCCACGATCAGGCGATTGATCGGCAGACCCATCCGCGCCGCGACATAGCCCGCGAACACATCGCCGAAGTTGCCGGTCGGCACGGCGAAGGCCACTTCGCGGCGCGGCGCGCCCAGCTGCAGCGCGGCGGCGAAGTAATAGACCACCTGCGCCATCAGCCGCGCCCAGTTGATCGAATTGACCGCGCCGATGGAAAAGCGGCTGGTCATCGCGGAGTCGTTGAACATCCGCTTCACCATCGCCTGGGCATCGTCGAACGTGCCCTCGATCGCGATGTTGTGGACGTTGGGCGCCAGCACCGTGGTCATCTGCCGGCGCTGGACGTCGCTGACGCGGCCCTTGGGATGGAGCATGAAGATATCGACCCGCGCGCGGCCCGCCACCGCGTCGATCGCGGCCGAACCGGTATCGCCCGAAGTGGCGCCGACGATGGTCAGCGGATCGCCGCCGCGCCCGAGGAACTCTTCGAACAGCAGGCCGAGCAGCTGGAGCGCAACGTCCTTGAACGCCAGCGTCGGGCCGTGGAACAGTTCCAGCAGCCACTGCTGCTCATCCAGTTGCTTGAGCGGGGTCACCGCCGCGTGGGCGAAGCGGCCATAGGCCTGGGTGGTCAGCTCCAGCAGACGCTCGGGCGTCAGGCTGTCGCCCACGAAGGGCTGCATGATCCGCGCCGCCAGCTCGGCATAGGACAGCCCGGCCATGGCCGCGATCTCGTCCTCGCTGAAGCGCGGCCACTCGCGCGGCACGTAGAGCCCGCCGTCGCTGGCGAGGCCCGCCAGCGTCGCGCCTTCGAAATCGAGCGCCGGAGCGCTGCCACGGGTGCTGATATAGTCCATCAGGCGGGCCGTTACCCCCGGTGGCGCAAAAATGAAACCCTGCGCGGGAATGGGGGGCAAATTTGGGGGCTTGCGGGAGCGCCCGCGCCCACATCAGCCCTTCAGACGCTTGCGCAGCACCAGCGCGTAGATCGTCAGGGCGACGCCGGCGAACAGGAACCACTGCACCGCATAGGACCAGTGGTTGTTGGGAACGCTGCGCGGATCGGGCGCGGCGTTGGCATCCAGTCCGGCCAGCGGAGGATCGGCGACGAGCCGCACGGCCTTCCCCGCCCCCGGGGCGATCGTGCCGGTGGCCATGCCCCCGGCCCATTGGCGCGGAGCCAGATCGCGCGCCCAGCCCAGCACCAGGTCGGCCTTCTGCCCGCCCGGCAGCACGCAGGCCTGGACATGAGCCCAGCCGGTTGCGCCGCGCGCGTTGTGGCCGGCCATCGGCTGCGGTGCCCCGTCGGGCCGGCAATCGAAGCGGCTGCGCCGGAACAGCAGGTCTTGCGCGGCGGCAGGATCGGCAGGCCAGGCCACCTCGCCCCCCTGCCCCTCGCTGCTGGCATAGCGGGCGAGCAGCGCTTCCTTCTGGTGCATCCGGCCCAGCTGCCAGAAGCCCAGCGCGATCATGACGGCCACCGCGCCCAGCACGATGATCGTCGGCAGGATGGGAATCCGCCTGGCGGTCATTCGCCGCGCACATCCTTGTCGGTGGCCTCGCGCGCCTTGCGCTGGAACTCGGCGGCCAGCAGCGCCGCCTTGGTCACGCGCAGGCCCCACAGGGTCGACCCGAACACCATCGGAATCCACAGCAGTGCGTGGACCCAGACCGGCGGGTGAAACCGGAATTCGGTCCACAGCGCCAGGCCGACGACCACAGCGCCGATCACCATGGTCAGGAAGGCGGCCGGGCCGTCGCCCACGTTGAACTGAGCATTGTCGAGCCCGCAGGCGCGGCAGCGCGGCGCGAACTTCGCATAACCCGCGAACAGGGTCTTTGCGCCGCACTGGGGGCAGAGACCGAAAAGGGCAGCCTCGGCTAGGCCGGGCTGCCCCTTCGAACCGTTACCGGTGTCGTTCATCGATCAGTGAACCGGATAGCCCCATCCGCCCCAGACGTAGACTGCGACGAACAGGAACAGCCACACCACGTCGACGAAGTGCCAGTACCACGCGGCAGCTTCGAAACCGAAGTGCTGGCGCGGGGTGAAGTCGCCCTGGTACGAACGCACCAGGCAGACGATCAGCATGATCGTGCCGACGATGACGTGGAAGCCATGGAAGCCGGTCGCCATGTAGAAGGCCGACCCATAGGTGTTCTCGCCGAAGGGGAACGGCGCGTGCATGTATTCGTAGGCCTGGATCGCCGAGAACAGCAGGCCCAGCACGATGGTGGCCCACAGGCCCTTCTTCAGGCCTTCGCGGTCACCGTGGATCAGCGCGTGATGCGCCCAGGTGACGGTGGTGCCCGAAGTGAGCAGGATCAGCGTGTTGAGCAGCGGCAGGTCGAACGGATCCATGACCGCTTCGATCGCCTTGGGCGGCCACTGCCCGGCCACCGCGTCCGACAGTTCGCTGGGGAACAGCGAGAAGTCGAAGAAGGCCCAGAACCAGCCGACGAAGAACATCACTTCCGAAGCGATGAACAGGATCATGCCATAGCGCTGGTGCAGCTGCACCACCGGCGTGTGATCACCGGCGCGCGCTTCGTGCACGATCTTGGTGAACCACTGGTACATGGCGAACAGCAGCAGTGCGAGGCCCGCCCAGGGGACGACGTGTCCGCCCGGCAGCTTGTGCATGAACAGCACCATGCCGCTGGTGAAAGTCAGCGCGCCGATGGTGGTGGTCAACGGCACGAGATCGGGCGGCAGGATGTGAAAATCGTGGTTCTTGGTACCGGCCATTGTGCTTCAATCCCCGTTTGTCCCTGCCCGGCAGCGCTGGCCGGAGGCGAAAATTCGAGTTGCCCTTATCGCGCCGGACCGGACCGGTCCAGTGCCTTTCAGTCCTGATCCGCAGCCATGTGGAAGGTATAGCTCAGCGTGATCTGTTCGATGTCCTTCGTGTCCGGATCATCAAGGATTGCCGGATCGACATAGTAGATCACCGGCATGTCGACCTTCTGCCCCGGCTGGAGCGTCTGCTCCTGGAAGCAGAAGCAGTCGATCTTCTTGAAATACTTGCCGACCTGATCCGGCGAGACGTTGAAACTGGCCACGCCCTTGATCGGCTTGTCGCTCAGGTTCTCGGACCGGTAGAAGGCCTGCTTGCGTTCGCCGATGCGCATTTCCTGCGTCACCTGCTCGGGCGCGAAGGTCCACGGCAGATCGCGGTCGATGTTGGCATCGAAGCGCACCGAGATCGTGCGGACCGCCGTCTTGACCGTTGCCGCCTCGGCCGCGCTGGCGCGCATCGTCGTGCCGCCGAATCCGGTCACCTGGCAGAAGATGCGGTAGAGCGGGACCGAGGCGAAACCCAGCCCCAGCATGGCCAGGGCCCCGCCGGCCGCCAGGACCGCGGTGCGCGCCTTGGGGTCGTTCGGAAGAAAGGCTGCAAGCGCCATGGCTATGCCCTCACCCTCGCGATGGTGATGAAATAGAACAGCACGACCAGGCCCAGCAGCAGCAGGCCAACCGCGATGTTCCGCCCGCGCTGGATGCGCTTGCGCTCTTGTTCGGGATCGGGCGTCGAAGGCAGTGTCATCGGATCATCCCACCAGATAGCGGTCCGCCACCAGCGCGGCGAACAGGGCAAAGAGGTATAGCACGGAATAGGCGAACAGGCGCTTTTCGGGGCGCATGTCCATGTCCGCCGCGCCGCCGCGGAACACCGCGACGCGCAGCGCCAGCAGCAGGAACACGCCCGACAGCAGCAGCGCCGAGGCGCCATATAGCCAGCCCGCCACTTCCAGCCAGAACGGCGCCAGGCTGATTGGCAGCATCAGCACGGCATAGACCAGGATCTGGCGGCGGGTGGACTTGTGCCCCGCCACGACCGGCATCATCGGAATGCCGGCCGCCGCATAGTCCGTCTCGACAAACAGGGCGAGCGCCCAGAAGTGCGGCGGGGTCCAGAAGAAGATGATGGCGAACAGCAGGATCGGCATCAGCGTGATCTCGCCGGTCGCCGCGATCCAGCCGATCATCGGCGGAAATGCCCCTGCCCCGCCGCCGATCACGATGTTCTGCGGCGTGCGCGGCTTCAGCCAGATAGTGTAGACCACCGAATAATAGACGATCGACAGCGCGAGGATCACGGCGGCCAGCCAGCCCACCGCGACGCCCATGATCAGCACCGACGCGGCGCCCAGGGCGATCCCGAAGTCCCGCGCGGAGGTACGGTCCATCCGCCCCGCCGGCAGTGGCCGGTTGGCGGTGCGCTTCATCTTGGCGTCGAGGTCGGCTTCCCACCACTGGTTGAGCGCGGCCGACCCGCCCGCCCCCAGCGCGATGCACAGGATCGCGGTGAAGCCGATGATCGGATCGACGTGGACCGGCGCGGCCAGCAGGCCGCACAGGCCGGTGAAGATCACCAGGCTCATCACCCGGGGCTTGGTCAGCGCGAAGAAATCGCGCCAGTCGGCCGGAAGCGGATGGGCGGCAGGGGCAGCGGAAGCAGTCATGTCGCGCGCCCTATAGGGCCTGGTCAGAGTCGCTTCAACCAGTCGATCAGCAAAGCGTTCACTTCCCTTGGCCGTTCCTGCTGGGTCCAGTGGCCGCAGCCTTCCAGAATGTGCCCTTCGACGCGCGGCGCGAACAGCCGCATCATGGCAACCGGGTCGGTCACGCCGCCGAACAGGTTGGTCGCCGGATCTCGGCTGCCCCCGATGAACAGGCACGGCTGTTCGAGCTGCTTTCCGGCCCACGCCCTGAGATACTCGTAGTCCGCCTCGTGGTTGCGGTAGCGGTTGAGCGGGCCTCGAAAGCCCGAGGCCTTGAACTCGCCCGCATAGAACGACAGGTCGGCATCGTTCAGCCAGAACGGCAGCCCTTCCGGGTCGGCAACGTCGGGCAGTCCTTCCAGGAAGGTCGCTCCGGCGGGCTTCGACCAGTAGTCACCCTCCGGCACGTCGCCCGAAATCGAATACATCATCCGCCGCACGAAAGCGCGCGGGTCGGCCTCGGCCTCGGCTTCGGCAATGCCGGGCTGCTGGAAATATTCCTGGTAGAAGAACCGGCCCTTGGCGGTGAAGGCTTCGCGGAACACTTCGGTAAAGGGACGCTGCGGCGCTCCTGCAAACGGCACCGACAGTCCGGCAACCGCACGGAACCGGTCGGGGCGGGTAAAGGCCGAATTCCAGACGATCGGCGCGCCCCAGTCATGCCCAATCAGCACCACCGGCTCACCCGGGGACAGGACATCGGCGAGGCCGACGAGGTCACCGATCAGCCGCTCCATGGCATAGGCCGCAACCGGCTCGGGCTTGTCCGACCCGCCATAGCCGCGCACGTCGATCGCGCAGGCGGTGAAGCCGGCTTGGGCCACCGGGCCGATCTGGTGGCGCCACGAATACCAGCTTTCGGGAAAGCCGTGGACCATGATCGCCAGCGGGCCGGAGCCTTCGATAGCACAGCGCAGGGTCACTTCGCCGACGTCTATGGTGCGAAATTCGGGCATGGCTCTCTCCTCCTCGTCGTGCGGGATTTCAGATCCCGTCATCGCGGTCCGCGTCGGCAATGCGGGCGGCGCTGCCGCGCACCAAATTATTCCGTTCGCTCGCCCCTGATTGCTTAGCCGCCGCACTCCTAGCAACGACGAAATGCAATCCGGCAATTGAAATGCCCTGCCCAACGCAAAACGCCCCGGCTGTGGGCCGGGGCGTCTCGTTGTTCGGTGGCTACCGATCCAATCAGTGGTGAGCCTTGTCGTCGATGACGGGCAGGGTCTCGAACTGGTGGAACGGCGGCGGGCTCGACAGGGTCCACTCGAGCGTGGTCGCGCCTTCGCCCCAGTAGTTGTCGTCCGCCTTCTTGCCCACGGTGTAGGCGTAGATGATGTTGATGAACCACACCACCAGCGAGGCCACCATGACCATGTAACCGATGGTCGCGATCTCGTTCCAGTAGGCGTAGGCCGGGGTGTAGTCCGGATAGCGCCGCGGCATGCCCTGGAGGCCCAGGAAGTGCATCGGGAAGAAGATCAGGTTCACGCCGACGAAGAACACCCAGAAGTGGACGTGGGCGAGGAACTCGGAGTGCATCCGGCCGCTCATCTTCGGGAACCAGTAATAGAAGCCCGCGAACAGGCCCGTCACCGCGCCCAGCGACAGCACGTAGTGGAAGTGACCGACCACGTAGTAGGTGTCGTGCAGCACGTCATCGACGCCGCCGTTGGCCAGGACCACGCCGGTCACGCCGCCCACGGTGAACAGGAAGATGAAGCCCAGCGCCCAGACCATCGGCGACTTGAACTCGAGGCTGCCGCCCCACATCGTCGCGATCCACGAGAAGATCTTGATGCCGGTGGGCACCGCGATGACCATGGTCGCGGCGGTGAAGTACATCTTCGTGTCGACCGACAGTCCGGTCGTGTACATGTGATGCGCCCAGACGATGAAGCCGACGACACCGATGGCGACCATCGCGTAGGCCATGCCGAGGTAGCCGAACACCGGCTTCTTCGAGAAGGTCGAGA
>CALMJG010000147.1 GCA_937864195.1 uncultured Novosphingobium sp. | reverse complement strand
CGGCGAGGCGCCCGGCGCCGCACGGGGCCAGCGCCCCGACCCCCGGCACCGGGCCCGACCGGGCGCCAGGGGCGGGCCCGGCCGGGGCGGGGGCGCCCGCCGCGCCCAGCCCGAGCCATAGCAGGCCGGCCACCGCCCGCCCCGGCGTGATGGTGGATTGAACTGCCAAAAACCGCATCGAAAGCCCCTTTCGGGGCGCCCTATGCGATCGCGTTTCGCATTGCTGAAACGAGTTATGGAAATACCAATCATTGACAAAACAAATGGCTTGTGGTCAATCCGGGCCATGCCTGGAACCAGAACGCTCGACCTCGACCTGCTGCGCTGCTTCGTCACCATCGCGGAGACCGGCAGCTTCACCCGCGCGGGCGAGCGGCTGGGCCGGACGCAGTCGACGATCAGCCTGCAGGTCAAGCGGCTTGAGGACCAGCTGGGCCGGGTGGTGCTGGCGCGCACGCCGCGCTCGCTCAGCCTGACGCCACACGGGGAGCGCCTGCTTGGCCCGGCCCGGCAACTGCTGCGGCTGAACGATGCCGTCATCGCCGAACTGTTCGAGCCGGACATGACCGGGCGGGTGCGGATCGGCGTGCCGGAGGACTTTGCCACCGCGCATCTGCCGGGGGTGCTGTCCGCCTTTGCCAAGGCCCATCCGCTGGTGGAGCTGGAAGTGACCTGCGACCTGACGCTCAACCTGCTGGACCGCTTCCACGAGGGCGCGTTCGACCTGGTCCTGGTGAAGCGCGAGCCTTCGGCCCCACTGGAAGGCGTGCGGGTCTGGCGTGAGCCATTGGTATGGGTTGCGCGCGATCAGCTGGCCGTCTCGGGCCTGGAAACCGTGCCGCTGGTGGTGTCGCCCGAACCCTGCGTCTATCGCAAGCGGGCGATCGACGCGCTGGAAGCGGTGGGCCGCAAGTGGCGGCTGGCCTATACCTCGACCAGCCTGGCGGGCAGCCAGTCCGCGGTCAACGCGGGCCTGGGCATCACGGTGCTCCCGCGCGAGATGGTTCCGCCCTACCTGACCGCCATCAGCGACGATCCGGAGCTGCCCTTGCTGCACGACACCGAAATTGCCCTGATCGAGGCGGCCGGCCTGTCGCATACCGCCCGCCGCCTTGCGCAGCACATCGTGGCGGCGCTGGAGCGGGGGGAATGAACGGGTGCGCTACCCTGCCTTCGGGGCGGACCCGGCAGCAAGGGGCTTGCCCTTGAAGGAAACCAGCCGCGACGCGAGGTAGGACAGCCCCAGGGCCGCGCCCAGTGCCACCGCCCGCACCCAGATCGCCTGCCCCAGCAGTTCCGAGGTCCAGACCAGGACTGTCAGATGGATGCAGTACAGCGGCAGCGAATAGTTGCCGAGCCATTCCAGCCAGGGCGCGGCGGCCTGGGGAGGGCGGCTCATGGCCACGTTCCACATCAGCAGCGGCATCACCAGCATCACGAACAGCAGGTCGCCACTGGCCCGCGAAAACGGCAGGTAGGGCACGGCCATGATCGCGGCAACGCTCAGCAGCAGGGCCAGGTGCCAGGGCAGTCCTGAGGTGCGCAAGCCGTCCCGGTAGAGCCGCCCCAGCCAGACGCCCAGGACATAGGACCAGCCCACCCGCGCAATCGGCCTGTACCAGGTATCCCAGGTCAGCGCGCTTACCCCGACATTGTCGGCACCGTGGTCCTGGACGATCGCCACCAGAGCGATGCCGAAACCGACCGCAAGCAGCGGCAGCCATCGCGTGGGCACGCGGCGCAGCAGCAAGGCGTGGAGGAAGTTGGCAGCCAGTTCCCAGAACAGGGTCCATTGCGGCCCGTTGAAGCGGTAGAACGGGCCCGCGCCAGTAAGCACCGGGATCATCGCAAGATCCAGCGCCAGCCACAGCAGCAAGATTGCCCCATCGGCCATCCCGATGAAGCAGGCGCGGATGAAGGCCACACCGGCGCCGACTGCAACCAGCGGCCAAAGGCGCACGAACCGTGCTCGGGCAAAGGCAATCGCGCCAATCCCGCTTGCCAGCTTCCGCTCGGTTGCAACCGCAAGGACGAAACCGCTCAGCAGATAGAACAGGTCGACCATCAGGTAGCCGCGCACGAACGGCCCCTGGCTGTGGAAGACCATCTCGAGGTGGTAGAGCATGATGACCAGCGCCGCGAAACCGCGCAGTCCATCAAGCTGGGCCAGCCGCGCAGCGGGACCAGCGCCGGTCATCGGGCGCTGCCAAAGCAAGCGGGGACGGCCGGTTCCAGGCACCTGTAGAACTTCATCGTTGGGCAACTTTCGGTAGATGACGTCGATCTGCGGAGACTGGTCCGGCGGTGCCTGAACCCCTGCTGCCGGCCGGCGCCCATGGCAAGGCGGATCTTGCAGGATGGCGGGGCATGGGCTGCGTTGCTGGCCGGATCGCATGCCGGGACGGGTGCTGCGCGTGGCCGCTTTGACATTTCTTCGATTTTCATTAACCTGACTTGACGGATCCGCATGGGAGCGTCGCCTTGTCGATGATCGACCATCGCGCAAGGTTCGGGGCTGCGGCTGGCCAGTGGTTCAAGTCGCGGCCGGGGGGGCGCAGGCGATGGCGGACGAAACCAAGGACTTTACCAAAGCCACCCTGGTCCCCAGCCTCACCTTCACACGGCCCGGGACGGATGACACCACCATCACCGAAACTGGCCGGGCTATCGTCGGCACGGCCGACATGGGCGGCGGCGAGTACCCCGATGTCGTGCCCGAGCACGACATTGATGTCTTCGAACTCGGCTCGTTGCGCGGCACCCACAAGGTCAATGTCCTGCCGGACTGGGCTCGTCTGGAGCCCGCGCCAGGTGTGCTCTACATGCTGGCCGAAGCCGCGGTCGCGCGGGTTACGATCTGGGAGGAATACCAGCGGGTAAACAGTGCGGGTGTCAGCTCGGGAACCTTTGTCAAGCAGGTTGCCGAACTTTCATCATCCGTGGATACAATACTGCAAAGTCTTTATCCGGGACATACGTTCAGTGAACCAGCCGCATTCAAGACCATAGAATACAACTTCACGGGCCCGCGCGATAGTCCGCCGGAGTTATACTTGGGCGTCTGGCTGCATGATCATTTCACCGGGCGTTATTACGTCAAGGTTGAAACATACGTCCAGCCCGATTTCAACATGGGGCCGCTTGGGTCTTATGCCTTCACCAACCGTTATGTCGTGGGCGTCGATCTGTCGACCGGACTGCGCGCAAACCAGTGGGGCAATGACTGGGTAAACCTGGCCAAACTGGTGATCCCCAAGCCGCCGCCCGAGCCGATCTCGGAACTGCCGCCCGAAGCGGCGCTGGCCGAGGTCGCAAAAAGCGACCAGACGCTGCAGGTTGAAACCCGTCCCTGGCATTACGATTCCAACGCCGCCGAATGGTCCCTGCCGGCCACCGGGACCGCGCCGGAAGTCGATCTGGGCGAGCCGGGACAAGGACAGACCGCATTTGTCGAGGAAGTTGCAAAACAGGTGACCGATGCCCTGGCCGGATTCGTCTGGAGCCAGGCGGCGGAAGCCGTGGCTGACGAGGTGGAGCCCTATCAGGAAATACAGGACGCGATCGAGCGTGACCAGAAAGTGCAGGACCTGGTCGTCAATTTCTTCAAGGACACTTTCCAGTTGCTGGTAGATGGCATCGCCGGCGTCTCCAATCCCAACTTCGACAATTCCAGCTGGTTCAAGCGGGCCGACGAGCGCACCGAGCAGTTCAGGGACGATCTGGGCGATGCCGCGGCGGACAACCTCAACGATGCCACCGAGAACAAGTTCAAAGGCCTGGTCGATCGCATTGTCACCTACATCAAGCACAGCGACGTTTCGGCGGGCGTGCGGTTCGCCAACAACGATGCGGCCTATACGCTGACCCTGCCCAACGGGCACGACAATGCGCTGGTGGGCGGGGTGCTGGCTGAAACAATCAACGGCGGCGACAAACTTGACCTGATCTCCGGCGGGGGAGGCGACGATACCATCCGGGGTAACGCCGGGAATGACACGATCGGCGGCGGGGCCGGCATCGACAAGCTTTATGGCGGAGATGGCAACGACACCCTGGTCCTGGCCGAAGATGTCACCGGGGAACTGTTCGACGGAGGCGCCGGCTTCGACACGCTTCATGTCCAGACAGGATACGTCAATCTTTCACGACAGTCGCTCAGCAGCATCGAGCAGATGAGGTTTTCCGCCGCTGCGGGCGAATACCAGCAGATGGTTGTCGCATACGGTCAGATAGCCGGTGCCAATATCACGCATCTGCTGGGCAGCCCCGGTGTCGACATCTTTACCATCGGTCTGCCGAATGGCGGCGGAACCTTTACCATGCCGACATTCACGCTGGCGAACTGGAAGCCCTCGCTTACCCTCTGGAACTGGGGCCAGCAGTTGGAAGACGATTACGTCGTCATGGTTGCGGGCAACAGCGGTGACTACGTCATCAACGGGCGGGACGGACTGGCTTCGGAACAACGCCTGCTGGGTGGCCCCGGCAACGACAAGCTGAACGGATCCAATGGCATGGATCTGCTGAACGGCCGGGGCGGTGTGAACGAACTGCGCGGGAACGCCGGGGACGATCTGCTGTTGATCTGGAATGGTTTGCAGATCGTGGCCGGAGTTCCGACCGACACCCAATACAACGGCCTTGGCAGTATCTTCGATGGCGGCAGCGGCACCGACCTGCTGGGCGTCGGCGGATACGTCGCGTTCCAGGGCACGATCTCGAATATCGAAGGGCTATACCTTTGGGAAACCGAAGGCACGCCCGGCATTGTCGGCTATGTACCGCCGACGCATCTTGTCATGGATATTTCCAGACTTCTGATGTTCCCCGCCAATCTTGCCATCAGGGGCGTCGGCCTGGTCGAAGTCGGCCTGGGCGCGGCGCCGGTCAGCTTCGATCTGTCGTCATACACTTTCGCTGCCGACGCGAAGGTGTCCTTCAGCTTCTCGTCCGACGGGATCGTTCCCAACGGCTCGGCCATGACCTGGAAGGGCACCAGCCGGAACGACAGGTTCGAGTTCGCCCCGGGGCTCAGGCAAGTGACCGTCAGTGGCATGGGCGGTGCAGACACGTTCGCATTCGCTGCCGATGCATTCGGCAGCGGTGCGGGCACCATCCAGGTCACCATCACGGACTTCGCGGCGGGAACCGACAAGCTCGACGTCGACGAGGCGCAGCATTTCATCGGAACAGCGGCCTTCACCGGGATCACCGGCCAGGTGCGGGTCGGTACTGCCGGCAGCCAGAGTTTCGTGGAAGTCGATGCGGACGGCAATGGCGCCGCCGATATCCGGATCGACCTGCCCGGCACGGCAGCCCTGGCCGCCACGGACTTCGTCCGCCTCTCTCCTCGGGCAACACCGGGCAACGACCTGCTGGATGCCGCCAACCTGCCGGGCGGAGCGGGGGGGCAGCATCTCATCGACGGGCTGGCGGGCAACGACACCCTGAACGGAGGCGCCGCACCCGATCTCCTGACCGGCGGCGGAGGGGACGACACCCTGAACGGCGGCGCCAACGTCGACACGGCGGTGTTCACCGGAAACCGCAGCCTCTACACGATCACCCAGACGGCGACCGGCAAGTTCACGGTGACGGGGCCCGACGGCACCGACAAGCTCAGCAATGTCGAGTTCCTCCAGTTCGCGGACCAGAAGGTCAAGCTCTACCCCGGCACCGGCACCACCGTGAACTTCGCAACCGACGATCCCGCCACCTACATGACCGCGATCCGCGATTTCGATGGCAACGACGTGGGCGCGGCGGCGGACTGGAAGCGGATCGGCTCTGCCGACGTCAACGGCGACGGGGACGTGGACCAGATCTTCGTCAACCGCACCAACGGCCGTTTCGCCGAAGTCGGCACGGCGCCCGACGGCAAGGTCTATTTCAGCGACTACAGCTGGGGCGGAGAAACCCGGGTGGTGGGCATCTACATCGATCCGCTGGTGCAATCGGGCGATGTCGTCGCGGGCGGGCCGAACGACAGCCAGCGCCGGTTCCAGAACGACCTGTTCATCGGCAACATCAAGGGCGTGCTGGGCGCGGGCGACTATGACAAGGACGGGTTGCAGGAAGTCTACTTTGCGCTGACGGACGGCACCGCCTTCCTCCACGCCTACATGCACGCGGACGGCAACATCCGTTACGCCAATTACCAGAGCCAGCAGCAGGTGATCGACTTCCTCTCCCAGAACGGCTGGGCCAGTTCGACTTACGACGGCTGGTTCAGCTAGGCGCGCTCAGTTGGTCACCGCGTTGCCGACCGAAACCACCGAGAAGGCGAGGTTTG
>CALMJG010000146.1 GCA_937864195.1 uncultured Novosphingobium sp. | reverse complement strand
GGGGAAGAAGAAGCTGTTGGGGTGGTAGATCGTGTTGCCGGGAAAGCCGCGCACGCCCAGCATCTGGGTCTTGGGCTGACGGTGGGTGCCGCCCAGCTGCGATAGGTTGATCTGCCCGAAGCGGTCGATCTGGGTCGGCGTGACCATGGCGTGGCGCCGCCCGCTCCACACCGCCGCGTCGAAGAAGCGCGAGAACGGCAGGTAGCCCGCCGCCTTGCGATCGTCATATCCGCGCGGGCCCAGCGGCACCGGCTGCTCGACCAGATAGGCCTCGCCATCGGTCATCATCAGCTCGGGCGCATGGGTCAGCTTGGCCAGGCTTGCGGCAAGGCGCGGCACCGGGCCGACCCCGGTGGCGACGATCTCGCCATTGCCACGGAATGCCTCGGAACAGGCGAAGATGCAGAGTTCTGCGAGAGTGACGTCGCTCATCAGAAAATCGGCAGCGGGAGAGCCGCTACCGCCTCCTTTCCGCCAAAGGTTGCAAGATAGTCGGCTTCGCTGGCGCCGACGAAGCGGTCCTTGACCGCATTCCAGTCGCCGGGGTCCTTCGCCGCGTCGGTGTAGGCCTTGAAGGCCTTCATGTCCCAGCCATAGGCGGGCGGCATCGACGAGGGGTGGGCGCCGCAGGGCAGGTGCGTGACGCCCGAAATGAAGGCGCGTTCGACGATGTTATGCTGCGCCTGGTCAGCGTAGTGGTCTTCCATCCGGTCGACCAGTTCCTCGCACGAAACATAGGTCTTCGCCGCCGCGCGGGCGAACCATTCGTCGTAATAGGCATCCGGGCCGAAGATATGGACGTTGCCGCGCCAGTCGCTGCGGTTGACGTGGAGCAGCGCCGCATCGAGCTTCAGCGCGGGCATCGCGATCAGCACTTCGCCATCGGCATAGGGCGACTGCACGGTCTTGAGGCCGCCCAGCGTGGCAAGGTCGGTGCCAAGCCCCACGCGGGTCGGCAGGAAGGGCAGGCCGAACGCCGCCGCCTTCAGTCCCCACTGGAACATGCCTTCGTCCAGTTCCAGTACCTCGATCTGCCCGGCCTCGCGGGACTTGCGGAACCAGGGTTCGAGCGGGATCGCATCGAGGCTGACGAAAGCGAAGACCAGCTTGCGGACCTTGCCCGCCGCGCAGAGCATGCCGACGTCCGCGCCGCCATAGGCGACCACGGTCAGGTCCTTGAGATCAGAACGCAGGATCTCGCGCACCAGGGCCATCGGCTTGCGCCGGGGCCCCCAGCCGCCGATCCCGATGGTCATGCCATCCTTGAGCTGGCCGACGATTTCCGCCGGAGTCATCCGTTTGTCGAGCATCATTCCGCTGCCTTCTTCATGGCTTCCTGCCAAGCCCAGACGTGGCCCCAAACGCTGATCGCCTCGTGCCGGGTGGTCTCCCAGGTGGCCGGGTCGATCACCAGTCCGTCGTAGCCGATCTCCAGATCGAAGCCGGCGGGGGTCTGGACGTAGAAACTGGTCATCTCGTCGTTGACGTGGCGGCCCAGGGTAGCGCTTTCGGGGAAGCCCTCGGCGCGCATCCGGTCGTGCGCCTTGCCGACCTCGATCAGGTCCGGCATTTCCAGCATCAGGTGGACGCAGTTCGATGGCGGCACCGGGCCTTCGGCGAGAGCGAGGCTGTGGTGACGGCCATTGCTGGCGTGAAGGAACGCAAAGCCCATGCCGGCGTCTTCCGGCGGTCCGCCCATGAAGTAGAAGCGCGGCATGTCAGTCTGCCCGAAGCCGACGACATCGCAATAGAAGGCCACGGTCTCGTCGAAATTGGGCGCGCAGAGCACCGCGTGGCCCATGCCGAGTTCCCCGGTGACGAAGCGCGGCACGCCTGCGGGCGAGATGAACGGAACTTCGCTGATGCTGTCGCCGTGGTAGAATTCCAGCGCGTTGCCGGCGGGATCGCTGGTGCGGAAGAAGGCGGCAACGGCGCGCGCGCCAGCCTGTTCGGCAGTGCCGCGGACAACTTCGCGTCCGGCGGCGGCGATCTTCGTGGCAAGAGCCTCGTAGTCGGCTTCGCTGGCCACTTCGTAGCCCGGGGCGACCAGACGGTCGGTCGAACCGCTCTCGATCCGGAAGCGGAACGGGCGTTCATCGACGCGGTAGAGCGCCGCGCCATCAGCCGCGTCGGGCGCGCGCATCGCGCCCGCGACGCGGGTCAGGAACCGGTCCCATTCGGCCGGCTGCGTCGCTTCGATCACGACATAGCCCAGCGACTTCACACTCATCAGGCCTTGGCCCCTTTCACCAGATCCAGAAAATACGGGCGCTCGCCCCCGCCATCGACATTGATGCGCGCGCCGCTGACCCAGGCCGCGAGCGGCGAGCAGAGCCACAGCACTGCGCCCGCGAGGTCCGCGCCGGTGCCCATGCGTTGCAGCGGCATCGAACGGCCCACCGCCGCCTGCGCTTCGGCATCGCCATAGGTCGCCTCGGCGGTTTCGGTCTGCATCAGCCCGGCGATGATCGCGTTCACGCGCACGCCCGCCGGTCCCCACTCCTGCGCCAGGCTCTGCGTCAGGTTGAGCAGGCCCGCCTTGGCTGCGCCGTAAACGGCAGTGCCGGGGGAGGGGCGGATACCAGAAACCGAGGCGATGTTGACGATCGAGCCGCCGCCCGTCCTCACCATGTGCGGATGCGCGGCCTGCGCCAGATGCAGCGGAGCGACCAGGTTGAGCTTGAGGATCGCCTCGACAAAGCGCGGGCTGACGCTTTCGGCGGCGACGGCGGGTGATCCGCCGGCATTGTTGACGAGGATGTCGAGCCGGCCATGCTCGGCGAGCACCTGATCCACCAGCGCCTTCGCGACTTCGGCATCGCGGATGTCACCGAGCAGGAAGCTGACGCCTTCGATGGGCTGCTCCGGCGCGTTGCGCGCGAAGGCCACCACGCGCGCGCCAGCCCCGGCCAGCGCGGCGGCGATATCCCGCCCCAGGCCGCGCGTGCCGCCGGTGACGATCGCCACCTGTCCCGACAGGTCGATGGTCTGCGCCTGTGCCAAGCTGGCCATTCCCCCTTCCAAATTGCGTCCTTCACGGAATCGCGGTTTCAATCCTGTGTGAAATGCGCATTATCGGAAGCGAAACGGGTTTTCAATTGACGATTTGCGTATCAAACGATAAAAAATTTTACGAAGCCGTCGAATTGAGCGGCGTTTGAGTCGACACAAAGGAGTCGGGAGAAATGGCTACCGCCGCACAGCAGGCCGACAGCGCAAACAGCGTGCCCAGCGCCGAGGAACTCGTCGCCCGGGCCCGCGCAATGATCCCCGTGCTGAAATCCCGCGCGAAGCAATGCACCCGCGCGCGCAATGTCCCCACCGAGACGATCGCGGAAATGCAGGAAGCGGGCTTCTTCCGCATCCTCCAGCCGCGCCGCTGGGGCGGGTACGAAATGCACCCCAACGTGTTCTTCGATGTGCAGAAGACGCTGGCCGAAGGCTGCATGTCGACCGGCTGGATGTACGGCGTGGTCGGCTGCCACCCCTATGAAATGGCGTTGTTTCACGACCAGGCCCAGGAAGAGGTCTGGGGCGCGGACCCGTCGATGCTGGTCTCCTCCACCTATCAGCCGGTCGGCAAGGTCACCCATGTCGAGGGTGGTTTCCGCCTGTCGGGCCGCTGGGGCTTCTCCACCGGGTCGACTCATTGCGGCTGGGTGCTGCTGGGCGCGTTCTGCCCGCCGAAGGACGATGGCACTCCGGCGGAAATGCGCACCTTCCTGCTCCCGCGCAGCGACTATGCGATCGATGAGGACGCCTGGCACGTGTTCGGCCTGCAGGGGACCGGCAGCCATGACATCATCGTTCAAGACGTGTTTGTGCCCGATTACCGCACCCACCGTTCGATCGACGGGTTCCTCTGCCAGAACCCCGGTCAGGAAGTGAACACCGGTCCGCTCTATCGCCTGCCCTGGGCGCAGGTCTTTACTCGCTCGGTCTCGACCGCGGCCTTCGGCGGCGCGCAGGCGGCGATCAACGCGGGCCTCGCGATCATGCAGGACCGCGTTTCGACCAACACCGGCAAGGCATCGAAGGCCGACCCGATCCTCCACGCCGCGCTCGCCCGCGCGATTGCGGAAAAGGGCGAGATGGAAACCACCCTGCGCCTGACCTTCGAGGACCTGATGGGCTATGCCGAGCGCGGCGAGGCGATCCCGATGGAGAAGCGGGCGTTCTACACTTACCAGTCGGCCACCGTGGTGCGGCGCCTGGCCGGGCTGATCGACGATGTCGTCCAGCTGCTCGGCGGGCGGGCGATCTACACCAGCAGCGAGATCATCCAGCCCTGGCTCGATCTCCACGCCGGGCGCGCCCACGTCGCCAACGATCCGAACAACCGCACCGGCGATGCCATCGGCACCCTGCTCGGCGCCGATCCGCTCAACCCCTTCCTCTGAGGCAGACCCGATGACCGAGCTTCGCGAAGCGACCTACGAGGTTGACGGTGGCTATTCGATCCACCTCAAGGATGCGGGCGAAGGCCCGGTCGTGGTCTTCGTCCACGGCAGCGGGCCGGGTGCGTCCGGTGCGTCGAACTTCCGCCAGAACTGGCCGGAATTCGTCGCTGCGGGCTACCGCGTGATCCTGCCCGACCTGATCGGCTATGGCGCAAGCTCGAAGCCGGAGGGGATCGACTATACGCTTCAGCTGTTCACCGACACGCTCTACCAGGCGCTGACCGCGCACGGCATTACCCGCGCGGTGCTGGTCGGCAATTCGCTGGGCGGCGGGGTGGCGATCCAGCTGACGCTCGACCATCCGGAGTTTACCGAACGGCTGGTCCTGATGGCGCCGGGCTGCATCGAGGAGCAGGCCGACTACTTCAAGATGCCGGGGATCACCAAGATGGTGTCCAACTTCGGCGGGCCGGACTTCAACCTCGACGAGCAGCGCCGCCTGATCGGCAATCTGGTTCACCCGGACTTCGCGGCGAGTATCCCGGATGCGCTGGTGCAGGAACGCTTCGCCGTCGCCCGCACCCAGCCCAAGGACGTGCTGATGCGGATGCGCACGCCCAACCTGGGGCCGCGCCTGGGCGAACTGAACGTGCCGGTGTTCGTGATGTGGGGCCTGAACGACGAGTTCTGCCCGGAAAGCGGCGCGCGGCATTTCCTGGACCTGTGCCAGGATGCCCGCTGCATGACCTTCACCCGCACCGGCCACTGGGTGCAGGTCGAACGCGCCGAGGAGTTCAACCGCCACTCCCTGGAATTCCTGCGTGGCTGACGGCTACCCGCTGGTCCCGCAGGAGCTGCCCGGCAAGTTCAAGGCGGCGATGCGGCGGCTGGCCTCGGCAGTCGCCATCGTCGCCGCCAAGGGCGATGCAGGCCCGGTCGGCATGGCGGCGACTTCGGTCACCTCGCTGACCGCCGATCCGCCGGCGGTGCTGATCTGCGTCAACCGCTCGACCCTGCTTCACGGCCTGCTCGTGCCGACTGCGCCGCTGTCGGTGAACCTGCTCTCGCGCCACCAGCAGGACGTTTCGGCGGCCTTCGGTGGCGGTGTGCCGCAGGAAGAGCGCTTCCGGATCGGCGACTGGCAGGACGGCCCCGGCGGCGTCCCGCTGCTCGCGGGTGCGCAGGCCAACCTGTCCTGCGTGATCGACGCCATGCTGGCCTATGGCACCCATTCCATCGTCATCGCCCGGGTGCTGAGCGCCGAGGTGAGCGAGGACGTTGCCCCGCTGATCTACCAGGACGGCGCCTACCTGTGAGCCTGACCATGCCCGAGATTTCGCTCCACCGCCCCTATCCTGCCGCTGAAGTTGCGCAGTGGGACTTCGAGACGGACGTCGCCGTGATCGGCTTCGGCGCGGCGGGTGCCTGCGCCGCGATCGAGGCGGCGGACGCGGGCGCGCGGGTCATGCTGTTCGAGCGCAATTCGGGCAGCGGCGGGGCCTCGGGCCTGTCGGGCGGGGAAATCTACATCGGCGGAGGCGGCGGCACAGAAGTGCAGCGCGCCGCCGGGTTCGAAGACTCGACCGAGGACTTCACCGCATACCTCAAGCTTGCTGGAGGTCCCTGCGCCGACGAGGCAAAGTGCGAGCTTTATGGGCGCGAGGCGCTGAGCCATTTCGCCTGGCTCAAGGGGCGGGGCGTGCCCTATCGCGGCAATTACCTGCCCGGCAAGCATATCGAGCCGACCGACGATTCGACCCTGATCTGGTCGGGCAGCGAAGCCGCCGCGCCGTTCTGCGATGCCGCCAAGCCCGCACCGCGCGGCCATGTGATCCAGCACATGGGCTGGGGCGGCGGACGTCCGCTGGTCGACATCCTGGAAGCCTCGGCCCGCGCAAAAGGCGTCGAGGTGGCGGTCGATGCCCGCGCCGTCGCGCTGGTGCAGGACGGCCAGCGCATCGTCGGCGTGGTGGTGCGGATCGACAACCAGCCGCGCTTCGTGAAGGCCGCCAAGGGCGTGGTGCTGGCCACCGGCGGCTTCGTGTTCAACGAGGCGATGCGCCGCAAGTATTGCCCGGATACCTTCAAGCTCAACGACCCCATCGGCGACAAGGACGACGGTTCCGGCATCGAGCTGGGCGTGGGCGCGGGCGGCGATGCCGTCCACATGGAGCAGTTCTTCACCACCTGTCCCTGGACCATGCCGGAAAGCCATGCCTACGGCGTGTTCGTGAACGTGGCTGGTCAGCGCTTCATCAACGAGGATTGCTACCACGGCCGGGTCAGCCGCTGCGCGGTCGACCAGGGCGGCGGCAAGGTCTACCTGCTGCTCGACAATGCCCATTTCGTCCAGCCGATGGACTTCGCCCGCATGAGCATCGCCGGAACGGGCGACAGCTGGGAGGAGGTCGAGGCGGAGCTGGAAATGCCCAGGGGCACGCTGTCCGCGACGATGGCGGTCTACAACGAACACGCGCGACAGGGACGCGATCCGCTGTTCGGCAAGCGCCCGCCGATCCTGACCCCGCTCGATCAGGGGCCGTTCGTCGCGCTCGAACTGAATTTCCAGACGAGCTACTTCAGTTTCTTCACCCTTGGCGGGCTGCGGACCAGCACTGACGGGGAAGTGCTGGGCCGCGATGGCGCGGCGATCCCGGGGCTCTACGCCGCCGGGCGCTGCACGTCCGGCCTGCCGGCCTGGGGACATGGCTATTCGTCGGGCCTCAGCCTCGCCGACTGCACCTTCTTCGGGCGGCAGGCGGGGCGCAGGGCGGCGCGTGGTTGAACGCGTTGCCGAGCGCCTGCGCGCGCTGGAGGACCGCGAGGCGATCCGCGACCTGATCGCGCGCTATGGTCCGCTGGCTGATCGCGGCGATGCGGCGGGCGTGGCGGCGCTGTTCGCGCAGGACGCGGTCTATGCCGTCGGCGGCATGGGCGAGGCGCACGGGCGCGAGGCTATCGCCGCACTGATCGAGGGGCCGGTTCACCGCGCGCTGATGGCGGACGGCTGCGCCCATGTCCTGACCTCACCCGCCATCGACCTTGCCGGTGACCGGGCCACGGCGCGGTGCCATAGCGTGGTTTTCCGCAAGGAGGGCGAGGGCTGGCAGGCTGTGCGCGTTTCCGCCAACCGCTGGGAACTGGCGCGCGCCGGGAAGGGCTGGCAGGTCACGCGGCGGGACAACCGCCTGCTGGATGGCAGCGACGCGGCGCAGGCGCTGCTCGGCAACTCCGCCCCCTGAAACCACATCCGTTCGTGTCGAGCTTGTCGAGACACG
>CALMJG010000145.1 GCA_937864195.1 uncultured Novosphingobium sp. | reverse complement strand
CAGCTTGCGCAGTTCGGGCAGGCGCGGGAACAGCCGCTGGCCGCCGAACAAGGGCAGCACGCCCAGGTGCAAGCGCAGCACCTTGCTGTTTTCCACCTGACCTTCGACCGCGGCGGCCAGTTCATCGAACTTTGGCCCGACCGCGGTGTAAAAGGCCTGGCCTTCGTCGGTCAGGCGCATGGCCTGATGCTGGCGGGTGAACAGGCGCTTGCCGATGAAGTCCTCCAGCGCGGCGACGCGGCGCGACAGGGCGGAGGGCGACAGGCCAAGTTCGTCCGCCGCCGCTCGGGCGGACCCCAGGCGGACGATGCGGACGAAGGCCTCGATGGCGCGAAGCGGGGGCAGGCGGCGAATAGCCAAGGTCAGTCGTCCGGGTCTTCCTGGGGGGAGGGGGGATGCAGGCGCAGGCGCGTTACGTGTTTTTCGTTGCCAGCAATCACTTCGAGCGTCCAGCCACTCTCGTGGTTCAGGAAGGCTCCGACCGGGGGAACCTGCTCGGCCAGCACGAAGGCGAGGCCGCCCAGGGTGTCGACGTCTTCCTCGACCTCGCCAAGGCGCGGGTCGACGCGCTGGCCGACTTCCTCCAGCTCGACGCGGGAATCGGCTTCCCAGGCGCCGTTTTCCAGCGGCACCAGCAGTTCGGTCGGCGCATCGTCGTGCTCGTCCTCGATCTCGCCGGTGATCTCTTCCACCAGGTCCTCGATGGTGATGATCCCGTCGGTGCCGGAATATTCATCGATCACCACGGCCAGGTGGATGCGGCTGGCGCGCATGTCGGCCAGCACGTCGAGCGCCCCGCGCGCCTGGGGCACGAACAGCGGCTGGCGCAGCAGGCTGGTCCAGTCGCGCGGCGGCTTGCCGTTGGCGAGATAGGGGAACACGTCCTTGATCAGGACCATGCCGACAATCTCGTCGAGCGTTTCCCGGTAGACGGGCAGGCGCGAATGGCCGTGATCGGCAAAGGCCGCGACGACCTCGTCCCAGGTGGCGCTTTCGGGGATCGCGATGATCTCGCCGCGCGGAATGGCAACGTCGTCGGCGTCGTTTTCCGAGAAATGCAGCAGGTTGCGCAGCATCTGGCGCTCAAGCAGGGTAAGATCGCCATCGCCGGTGGGGCGGGCCTCTTCCTCGTGCTCGTCGATGACTTCCTCGATCTGGGCGCGCAGCGACTGGTCGCCCTCGGTGCCGTCGAAGAACCTGCGGATCGCGCGCCACAGGGTGCGCTTACTGTCCACCTCCGGTGAATGGCTGTCAGCCATTTTGAAACTCAGGCTCCTCTCGGATATCAATGGCACATATCAGTGGTCGCCATATGGGTCGGCGATACCCAGCTGCGCAAGGGCCTTTATTTCGAGCAGTTCCATCGTCCGCGCGTCTTCGGGCGAGATTTCGTGATCGTGGCCGGCCAGGTGGAGCAGGCCGTGGACGATCAGGTGCGTCGCATGGTGTTCCAGCGGCAGGCCCTTGTCCGCCGCCTCGCGCGCGCAGGTTTCCAGCGCCAGGGCGATGTCGCCCAGCAGTTCGGGCGGGCCATCGGCGGGCAGGCCGAGCAGATCCTCGCGCTCCAGCATCGGGAAGGACAGGACGTTGGTCGGCTTGTCCTTGCCGCGCCATTCGCGGTTGAGTTCGTGCACATCCGCGTCATCGGCAAACAGCAGGCTGGCGGACAGGCGCGGGTTGGCGAGTTCCGGGGCGAGGGGCGCGAGCGCTGCGGCGGCGCGCTCGGCCAGGGCCTCCCAGTCGGTCGCGGTGGGCCAGTCGGCCTCGATGGAAATGTCCAGGATCATTGGTTCTTGCCGGGCTCAGGGCATCAGGGTGGTAAACAGGAAGGTGGCCATCAGCACCAGGTGCAAGACCCCCTGGACGATGGTCGTCCGCCCCGTGCCCAGCGACAGCGAGGTGACGAACAGGGTCAGGATCAGCAGCACGATGGAGCTTTGCGGCAGGCCCAGCGCGAGCTTGAGATCAAGCGCCAGGGCGACCACGGTAACGGCGGGGATGGTCAGGCCGATCGTCGCCAGCGCCGATCCCAGCGCGAGGTTGAGGCTGGTCTGGAGATGGTTGCGCTTGGCCGCGCGCCGGGCGGCGAGGCCTTCAGGCAGCAGCACCAGCGCGGCGATCACCACGCCGACCACCGCGCGCGGCGCCTCTGCCGCGATCACCGCCTCGGTGATGAGGGGCGAGAGGCCCTTGGCGAGCAGGACCACGGCAATCAGCGCCACCACCAGCAGGCCGCCGCTGGCGAGGGCGGAAGTGAGGGTCAGTTCCGGAATGTCCGGGTCCACGTCATGCTCTTCATCGGCGATGCCGTGGAGGAAGTAGTCGCGGTGACGGACAGTCTGGGCGACGACGAAAGTGGCGTAGATGATCAGCGAGACCAACGCCACGAACACCAGCTGTCCGGCGGTATAGTAGGGGCCGGGCGTGCTGGTGGTATAGTTCGGCAGGACCAGGGTCAGCACTGCCAGCGTCGCCAGCATGCCCAGCGTGGCGCTCACGCCATAGCGGGTGAACTGCTGCTCATGGTGCCGCGTCCCGCCGGCCAGCAGGCACAGGCCGATGATCCCGTTCATCACGATCATCAGCGCGGCGAACACGGTATCGCGCGCCAGCGCAGCTTCGCCCGGTCCGTCGGTCAGCATGATCGACACGATCAGCGCCGTTTCGATCACCGTCACGGCAATCGCCAGCAGCAGCGTTCCGAACGGTTCGCCCAGGTAGTGGGCGATGATTTCGGCATGGTAGACCGCGGCCAGCACCGCGCCGATCAGGACCAGCGCCACGATGGAGCCGATCCAGACCGAACCCGACGCATCCGCCATGAGGGCCAGAAGACCCAGCAGCGGCGCGGCCACGGTCCAGCGGGGAAGATTCAGCATGGCAGGGGTTTGCGTCGGGGTCGCGATGGTCGGGCTCCGGCTTAAGGACTATCTGCTTCGGGATGAGGGCGGCACGCGCAGGCGCGCCGCCTCGTGAAGGCAATATAGGCCAAAGGTCCTGAAATTGCGACCCCTTCGCAAGAGCAAGCTAGCCGTCCTTGCCCTCGTAGGCCTCCACGATCCGCCCGACGATCGGGTGCCGGACCACGTCGGCGCTGGTGAAGCGGGTAACGGCGATGCCATCGATCCCCTCCAGCCGGTCGACCGCGTCCTTCAGGCCGCTCATCTGGTCGCCGCCGGGAATGTCGACCTGGCGCGGGTCGCCGCAGATCACCATGCGGCTGTTCTGGCCGAAGCGGGTGAGGAACATCTTCATCTGCGCGGGCGTGGTGTTCTGCGCTTCGTCCAGGATCACGAAGGCGTCCGCCAGGGTGCGGCCGCGCATGAAGGCGATCGGCGCGATCTCGATCTCGCCGCTGGCCATGCGCCGTTCGACCTGTTCGGGCGGCATGCAATCGTAAAGCGCGTCGTAAAGCGGGCGCAGGTAGGGATCGACCTTTTCCTTCATGTCGCCGGGCAGGAAGCCGAGCCGTTCGCCCGCTTCCACCGCCGGGCGGGAGAGGATCAGGCGCTGGACCGATCCGGTGATCAGCTGCGAAACGGCCTGCGCCACCGCGACATAGGTCTTGCCGGTGCCCGCCGGACCCAGCGCGAAGATGATGTCCTTGCTCGCAAGCGCCCGCATGTAGTCGATCTGCATCGCGCTGCGCGGGACGATGGTCTTCTTGCGGGTGCGGATCATCACGCTGGGCGCATCGGGCGCGCCGGTGACGATCCCTTCCAGCGTCGGTTCGGCGGACATGGTGATCAGCGCCTCGATCGCGCCGGAATCAAGCTCCTGCCCCTTGAGCAGGCGCTGGTGGAGACCTTTCAGCACTTCGCGGGCGCGGGCGACGGCATCTTCCGGCCCCTCGATCTGCACGCGGTTGCCGCGCGCGGAGATATAGACCCCCAGCCGGTTCTCGATCTGCACCAGGTTGGCATCGAACTGCCCGAACAATGCGCCAAGGATGGTTGCTTCCTCGAACTCGATCTCGGCGCGGGCGCGGCGGGACTGTTCGGGACGGAGCGGGGCCGCTTCGTGGGGCCGGGCTGGTTTGCGGGCCATAGGTGCCGGAGGCGCGTTCCTTTCAGCGGGCCGGGCGCGGCCCTGATTCGGAAGATAGGGCACCGCCGCCGCTAAGCAAGCGTGGCCCCCGCCTTGGGCCGGGGATTATTTCGCCGCCGCGACCAGCCGCCCCGCGAGCGAGTTCGCTCCCGCTTCGACCAGTTCCACCTCGACAAGATCGCCGATCGCGGCATCGCCGGTGAAGTGGACCGATTGCAGCCAGGGCGACTTGCCCAGCCATTGACCCTCGAACTTGCCCTTGCGTTCGACCAGCACGGTGCAGCGCTTGCCTTCCGAGGCCCGGTTGAAGGCGAGCTGTGACGCGTTGAGCGCGGCCTGAAGGCGCTGGAGCCGCTCGTCCATCACCGCCATCGGCACTTGCCCTTCCATCGTCGCGGCGGGGGGGCCGGGGCGCGGGGAAGACCTTTAGCTGGACCACTTGGCAAAGCCCACCCCCTCCACCCGCCTCCGCGTAACCTCCAACTCGGCGTC
>CALMJG010000144.1 GCA_937864195.1 uncultured Novosphingobium sp. | reverse complement strand
TCGATGATCGAGCGGCGGATCGCGCGGGTGCGGGTGAAGTGGTCGAACAACTGCTGCCCGTCGCCCACCCGGATCGCGCGCTGCAGCGCGGTCAGGTCCTCGGTGAAGCGCTGCAGCATGTCGAGTACCGCGTCCCTGTTCGACAGGAACACGTCGCGCCACATAGTCGGATCAGACGCGGCAATGCGGGTGAAGTCGCGGAAGCCGCCCGCCGAATACTTGATCACCTCGCTCTGCGTCACGCCTTCCAGATCATCGGCGGTGCCGACGATGGTATAGGCGATGAGGTGCGGCAGGTGGCTGGTGACGGCCAGCACCATGTCGTGGTGCCCGGCGTCCATCACCTCGACCTTGGCGCCCAGCGCTTCCCAGAAGGCGGACAGGCTGGCGAGCAGCGCCGGATCGGCATCGGCGGGCGGAGTGATGATGCACCAGCGCTGCTGGAACAGGCTGGAAAAGCCCGCGTCCGGGCCGGACCGCTCGGTCCCCGCCACGGGGTGGGCCGGGATCACCGCATGGCCCGGCAAGGCCTCGGCCAGCACCCTGGCGACGAACTGCTTGGACGAGCCGACATCGCTGACCAGCGCGCCCCGGGGCAGGGCATCGGCAAATTCCGCCGCCGCCGCGCCCATCGCGCCCACGGGCACGCACAGGATTACCAGATCGGCCTCGCGCACGGCGTCGGCGGCGGTCTCGCAGACCTGCCCGACCAGTCCCCGTTCCGCCGCGCGGGCGCGGGTCGCGGGATCGGCGTCATAGCCGGTGGTCGCCACCTGCGGCAGATGTTCGCTTACCGCCAGGCCGATCGAGCCGCCCAGCAGGCCAAGGCCGATGATCGCGACGCGGCTGAAGCTCACTTCGCAGCCTCTGCCAGCTGGCGGATCGTGGCGGTGATGGCAGCCATGTGTTCCGGCGCGCCGATGGTGATGCGCAGCGCCTGGGGCAGGCCCTGATTGGGTAGCCAGCGGACGATGTAGCCCGCCTCGGCCAGGCCGTTGTAGGCGGTCTCTGCGGAAAGGGCGCCTTCGAACAGCACCAGCAGGAAGTTCGCCTCGCTCGGCAGCACGCGCAGGCCGTGGTTGCCCAGCGCCGCCAGCTCAGCGCCCAGCGCCTCGCGGCCCTTGCGGTTTTCAGTCCGCGAATGCTCGACAAAGGCCTGGTCGCCAATCGCGGCGAGGGCCATCGCCTGCCCGGAATTGCTGACGTTGAACGGGCCGCGAATGCGGTTGAGCGTGTCGACCAGCCCCGGCGCGCCGGTCGCCCAGCCGATCCGCTCACCGGCAAGTCCGTAGATCTTGGAGAAGGTCCGCGTCACCAGAACGTTGGAATGGGTCTTGGCCAGCGCCAGCGCGCCGTCATCGTCCTCTGGCGAGAGGTATTCGGCATAGGCCTGGTCGACCACCAGCACCACGTCCGCCGGCAGCCCCGCATGGAGCCGCGCGATCTCGCCCCGAGGCAGGAAGCTGCCGGTGGGGTTGTTGGGATTGGCGACGAAGACCACCCGCGTCCGCGCGGTCACGGCGGCAAGCAGGGCGTCGACATCGGTGCCATAGTCGGCATCGGGCGCGACCACCGGCTCGGCCCCGCAGCGCCGCGCGGCGATGTCGTAGACCGAGAAGGAATAGCGCGCGAACAGCACCTCGTCCTCCGGCCCGGCATAGCCCTGCGCGGCAAGGTGGAGCAGCTCGTCGGAGCCCGTGCCCATTACCACCAGCGCCGGATCGATCCCGTGCAGTTCGCCAATCGCGCGGCGCAGGTCCTTGCTGTCCGGATCCGGATAGAGCGAGGGGGCGGCAGCCTCGGCCCGCGCGGCCAGCGCATGGGGCGAGGTTCCCAGAGGGTTTTCGTTGGCGGAGAGCTTGATCAGCGGACGTCCGTCCGCGCCGGTGCTCTTGCCGGGGACATAAGCGTGGATCGAGGCGATCCAAGGCTTCGGGGTGGGTGCTCGGGCCATTGCGAGCTGGCCCTTAGCAGGCCTGCGGGCAATTGACAGCCCGCTTCCGCTCGCCCAAGCCGGAGGGAATGGACGGGTCCGATCTTCAAGCCTCCAGCCACCTGCTCGAACTGGCCGAGCCGCTGCCGCTCGATGGCGGGCAGGCGCTGCCCGGCGTGCGCATTTCCTATGAGACGTACGGCACGCTCAATGCGGAGCGTTCCAACGCGATCCTTATCTGCCATGCGCTGACTGGCGACCAGCATGTCGCCAGCCCGCATCCCAAGACCGGCAAACCGGGCTGGTGGGTGCGGATGGTTGGCCCGGGCAAGCCGATCGACACCGACCGGTTCCACGTGATCTGCGCCAACGTGCTGGGTTCGTGCATGGGCACCACCGGCCCGGCCAGCCCCGCGAGCGACGGCCAGCCCTGGGCCATGCGCTTTCCGGTCATCACCATCCGCGACATGGTGCGCGGCCATGTCGCCCTGCTCGATGCCCTGGGTATCGAGCGGCTGCACGCCGTGGTCGGCGGATCGATGGGCGGAATGCAGGCGCTGAGCCTTGCCGCGAACTGGCCGGAGCGCGCCGGGGCGGTGCTGGTGATCGCCTCCACCGCGCGCCATTCGGCGCAGAACATCGCGTTTCACGAGGTCGGGCGGCAGGCGATCATGGCCGACCCCAAGTGGAAGAACGGCGACTATTACGGCGCCAGGGACAAGGGTGGGGGCAAGGGGCCGGAGAACGGACTCGCCGTCGCCCGCATGGCGGCGCACATCACCTATCTCTCCGAAGAGGGGATGCATGAGAAGTTCGGCCGCCGCCTGCAGAACCGTGAGGCCAAGACCTTTGGCTTCGATGCCGATTTCCAGGTGGAAAGCTATCTGCGCCACCAGGGGCTGAGCTTCACCGACCGGTTCGACGCGAACTCCTACCTCTATATCACCCGGGCGATGGACTATTTCGACCTGGCGGAAGAGCATGGCGGCAAGCTGGCCCAGGCCTTTGCCGGCAGCACCGCGCGGTTCTGCCTGGTCAGCTTCGATACCGACTGGCTCTATCCCACGGCGGAAAGCCGTGCGATTGCCCATGCGCTGAACGCGGCGGGGGCGCAGGTCAGCTTCGTGGAGCTGTCCGCGCCGTTCGGGCATGACAGCTTCCTGCTGGACGTGCCCGCGCTCGACCGGGTCATTGCGGGATTCCTTGGATCATGAGCGGCCTGCGTCCCGATTTGGCGGTGATTGCCGAACACGTCGCGCCCGGATCGCGGGTGCTGGACGTGGGCTGCGGGGACGGCGCGCTGATGGCGGCGCTGCGCGACCAGCGACACGTCGACGCGCGCGGCATGGAGCTGGACGCCCACAACGTGGCCGAATGCGTCGCGCGCGGACTGTCGGTGATCCAGGGCGATGCCGACACCGATCTCGCCTATTATCCGGACGCGGTGTTCGATTACGCCATCCTCTCGCAGACGCTCCAGACCACGCGCCGGCCGGACAAGGTGCTGGGCGAACTGCTGCGGGTGGGGCGCCGGGCCTTTGTCAGCTTCCCCAATTTCGGCCACTGGCGGGTGCGCCTGTCGCTGCTGTGGAACGGGCGTATGCCGGTGACGCGCTCGCTGCCGGTCAGTTGGTACGCGACCGAGAACATCCACCACCTGACCGTCGCCGATTTCCGCGCGCTGGTGGAGGAACTGGGCGTCAAGGTGGAGGGGGCGTGGTTCCTTGCCAGCGACGGGCAGGTCGGCGCCGCGGGCGCCAACTGGCGCGCCGAGCACGCGGTATTTCTGCTTTCACGCTGAGGCGTCGTTCACCAGCAGGACCGAATCCGGGCGGGCCAGCGCCCACAGGCTGAGGCCCGTCGCCGCCGCACGCGCGACCGCCATGGAGGTGGGGAGCGAGATGCAGACCAGCGTCGTCGCCCCGCCGCGCACCGCCTTTTCGACAATCTCGTAGCTGCACCGCGCGGTCGACAGGACGAAGCCGGGGGATAGCGGATGCCCGGCGCGGGCCGTGGCGCCGACCAGCTTGTCCAGCGCATTGTGCCGCCCGACATCCTCGCGCAGGCACCCGATGACGCCTTCGCTCGAAACCCATGCGGCGGCATGAGCCGCGTCCGTTTGCGCGCCGAGCGGCTGCTGCAGGGACATGGCTGCAAGCGCCGTGAAGATCGCCGCCGGCTCGATGGCCGCGTGCCGGGCGACCGGGGGCAGAGGGCGGGCAAGCGCTTCGAGATTCTCGATCCCGCATAGCCCGCAGCTCGATTCGGCGATGCGGGTGCGGACCCGCTCGCCCAGCTTGTCGATCCCGAGCCCCGTCAGCGCCGTGCGCACGACCCAGCCATGCTCGACTTCGGCCACGGCACTATCGGTAATGTCCATGGTGGAGGATGCCAGCCCTTCGGCGATCGCGAAGCCGGCGGCGAAATCCTCGAGGTCGCGGGGCGTGGCCATCATCACCGCATAGGCGAGGCCGTTGAATTCCAGCGCGACCGGGACTTCGGGCACCCAGTCGCGCGTTACCGCGCGCCGGATGCCCGAAGCGGTTACTTCAATCAGGCTCACACCACCTTGAGCGCGCAAAGCTTGTTGCCGTCCGGATCGCGCAGGTAGGCAAGGTACATCTTCATCGATCCGCCATCGCGCACGCCCGGCGGGTCTTCGATCGCCTTGCCGCCATTGGCGACGCCGGCGGCGTGCCAGGCATCGGCCTGTTCGGGCGATGCCATGGCGATGCCGATGGTCATGCCGTTGCCGGGGGTGGCGGCCTCGCCGTCGATCGGCTTGGTGACCAGGAACATGCTGCCGTTGTGCATGTAGATCAGGCGGCCCTTGTCGTCCTGGATGCCGGGCTTGCCGCCGATTGCGGTAAAGGTGGCGTCGTAGAATTTCTTCGATCGTTCGATATCGTTACTGCCGACCATCATGTGGGAATACATGGCCATCCTCTCCTTCGGATTCGGTTGCGACTTGCTACGTGTATCGCGGCGCGACCGCGCGTCAATCGCCCCTTGATGCAGGTCCGTCAGTCGGCCTGACCCCATTCCTTCGGATCGGGATCCTTCACCGGCAGGAACATCAGCAGCACCAGCGCCAGCAGCGAACCCATCGCCATGACCAGTGCGACGTTCATCAGCCCCAGCTGGCTCTGGAACAGCAGCCCCGCGAGGATCGGGGAAAGCGCTGCCCCGCCGCGCCCCACGCTGAGCGCGAAGCCGGTGCCGGTGGCCTTGACCTGGGTGGGATAGGCTGCGGCGAAGGCGGCGTAGAAGCCGACCACCGCCGAGTTGGTGAACAGTCCGGCAAAGATCACCGCCAGGGTCCAGCCCTGGAGCGAGGTCTGGCCGAGGCCGAAGTGCGCGACCCCCAGCACCGACAGCACGAGCGCGCCGATGGTCGCCTTCTTCACCCCGAAGCGGTGCATGAACCAGCCGAAGCAGGCCCCGCCGATCGCCCCGCCGAGGTTGGCATAGGCCAGCACCCCGGCGCCCTCGGACCTGGAGAAGTTCTGCCCGGCGAACTGCGGGTCCGACAGGATCGCCGGGACCATCTTGAGGATGAAATAAAAGGTCATCATGTGGGCGGCATAGCCGACCGACAGCACCAGCGTGGCGCGGCGGAAGGGGCCCTTGAAGATGTCGGCGAAGCCGGCGCCGACTGCCTGCGGATTGAGCGGCGGCAGCGCCGGTATCGCGCTGTGGCGGAAGGCGGTGAGCGTCCGGTTGATCTTCTCCAGCGCGCCTGCCGGGCGCTTCTGGCCCAGCCAGGCCGGAGTTTCGGGCACGAACAGCAGGACCAGCGGGAAGAACACGGTGGTCGCGATCGCCCCGAACATGAAGACCGAACGCCAGTCATGCGTCTTGAGCAGTTCGGCCGCCACCAGCCCGCCGAAGAAGGCACCCAGCGGATAGCCGATCACCATCAGCGCCAGGGCAAAGCTGCGCCACTTGAGGTTGGAAAGCTCGAATACCACGGCGTTGGTCGCGGCCAGCATCCCGCCGATGCCGAGACCGGTCAGCACCCGCCAGGCGGAGAGGGTTTCGGGCGAATGGGCGGTGGTCGCGCCGAACATGCCGATGCCCATCAGCACCAGGCAGGTCAGGATCGTGGGACGGCGACCGTACTTGTCGGCCATTCCGCCCAGCACCAGCGAGCCGACCCCCATGCCGATCAGTTCCATCGACAGGACCGCACCCAGCCCATCGGGGCCGAGGTTCCATTCCTTCTTGATGCCGGGACCGGCAAAGGCGCTCGACAGCACGTCGAACCCGTCGAGCGCGTTGAGGCAGATAGTGATCGCCACGGCGATCCACTGGCGCGCGCTCATGCGCTCGCCGTCGATCACCGTCTGCAGGTCCTTGGCCATGTCGTGTTCTCTCCCTTGGCGCGGCGGTTATTCGTGGATCCGCGCCAGCAGTTCCATCAGGGTCTTCACTTCCGCCTCGGTGAAGCGGCTCTTGACCCATTTTTCGTGTTCCTGGACCGCGCGCTTGGCCTGGATCAGCGCGGCTTCGCCTTCCGCCGTCAGGAACAGCGCCTGCTTGCGCCCGTCGGTCGGCGATTTCTCGCGCCGCAGGTAGTGGCGGGCCTGAAGGCGGTTGATGATCGTCATCGTCGTCGCCCGGTCCATCCGCAGCCGCTGGCCGAGGTCGATCTGCGAGATACCCGGATGGTCGCCGACCAGCCACATCACCGAAACCTGCTTCTGCGTCAGTTCCAGGTCCGTGAAGGTCTCGGTGAAGTGGCGATAGCAGGCGCCATGGGCGAGGCGGATGTGAAAGCCGACGATATCGTTGATCTCGCCCAGGCTGGCGCCATCCCCCTCGACCGTCGTGACCGCGTTCAAATCGTCTCTCGCCCGCATCGTTTCTGCCTATTAGTCAGCACTGCATACAATCTTGCCGGGGCGCGGCGCAATGGCCGATTTGCGCTCCCGACCGGTTCCGCCCGCCTCAGGCCTCGTGCACGGCTTTGGTGATCATGCAGGCCAGCACGCCTTCAAGGCCGTCCTCGCTGCCGTGGCCGGACCACTTGGCCCCGCCGAACGGACTGTCGCCGCCGCCCAGCATGACCGTGTTGATCCCCACCATCCCCGCTTCCAGCCGCCGCGCCAGACGCTTCTGGCGGGCGGCGTCCTGGGTCCAGGCATAGGCGGCAAGGCCATATTGCAGGCGGTTGGCCTCGGCGATCATCGCCGCTTCGTCCGGAAAGCGGTTGATCAGCGCGACCGGGCCGAACGGTTCCTCGTTCATGATTTCGGCATCCAGCGGCACGTCCGACAGCACCGATGGCGCATAGAAATAGCCCTGGTTGCCGATCCGGTGGCCGCCGCAGTGCAGCGTTGCACCGCGCTCCACCGCGGCGCCGATCATCCGGTCCATCGCTTCGGGACGGCGGGCATTGGCCATCGGCCCCATCTGGGTGCCCTCTTCCAGCCCGTTGCCGACCCGGACCTGCTTCGCGCGTTCGACGAAGCCGTCGCGGAAGCGCTCGAACAGGCTGTCCTCGACGATGAAGCGGGTGGGGCTGACGCAGACCTGGCCGCAGTTGCGGAACTTGTGCGGCACCACCGTATCCAGCGTGCGCTCAAGGTCCGTATCGTCGAATACCAGCACCGGGCCGTGCCCGCCCAGTTCCATCGTGGTGCGCAGCATGTTGTCGGCGGCGAGCCGCATCAGGTGCTTGCCGACCACGGTCGAGCCGGTGAACGACAGTTTGCGCACCACCGGCGAGGAAAGGAGATGGCGGCTGACTTCGTCCGGCACGCCGAACACCGCCTGGGCGACATCATGCGGCAGGCCCGCGTCATACAGGCACTGGAGCACGGCGAGGGTGCTTGCCGGGGTCTCTTCCGCGCCTTTCAGGATCACCGAGCAGCCCGCCGCGATCGGCCCGCCCAGCTTGCGCCCGGGATTGCCGATCGGGAAGTTCCAGGGCGCGAAGGCGGCGACCACGCCGACCGGCTCGTGCACCACGGTGGAGCGCGTGCCTTCCGGGCGGACCAGCGTGCGCCCATAGAGCCGCTGGCATTCGCCCGCGTAGAAATTGAACAGGTTGACGTCCATCATCACTTCCAGCCGGCTTTCGGCCAGCGGCTTGCCCTGTTCCATGGTGGCGATCCGCGCGATCTCCTCCTGCCGTTCCAGCAGCAGCCGCGCCGCGCCCTGCAGCACGCCTGCGCGCTGCGCCGCCGGGGCATCGCGCCACATGGCAAAGCCGCGCGCGGCGGCTTCCAGCGCGCGGTCGAGGTCGGCGGGGCCGGCCAGCGGCAGTTCGCCCAGCTTTTCGCCGGTCGCGGGATTGATCACCGCGTGGGTGCGCCGCTCGCCACCGGCCACGCGTTCGCCATCGATCATCATGCAAAGCGAAGGGTAATTCGTCATCATTGGCTCCGTTCTCGCGGATTGCTGCCTTCAGGGTTCGGCCCCCAGCGGCTGCGGGTCAAGCCCGGGACGGCGATTCCCCGTCGGCGGGGGGCTGCCGCCGGTCTGACAGCCCGGGTTCAGCTTTGGGTGTATAGCGCCGTCAGCCATGCCGAAACCTGCCCCCTCGTTCGCCCGCGCCGCCGCGCTTCTTGCCCTTGCCGCCGCCGCGCCGGTGCTGGCCCAGCCTGCCGTGGTCGATCTGGACACGGCGGTGCGCTGTTCCGCGGCTTTCGGGATCGTCGCCGCCGACCAGGCGCGCGGCGGCCCCTCGGCACAGGATTATCCGGCGATCGGCGCGCGAGGGCGCGAATTCTTCGTCCAGACCGGGGCGCGGTTGATGGACGAGCAGAAGCTGACCCGCGATCAGGTCCAGGCACGGATGCGCGCCGAAGTGGCAAAGCTCCAGGCCGAGACCGCCGCCTCGAGCGACCGGCGCGCGGCCATGCGCCGGATCATGACGCCGTGCCTGTCGCTGCTCGATGCCACGGTCCCGGCAAGGTAAGTCGGGCGCCGACCGAAAAAGGAGCGAATCCGGTTCCTTCGTTGCCTGCTGGCGGCTAGGGCAGGGGGGTGACCAGTTCTCCGCGCCGCGCCATCATCGATATCGGATCGAATTCGATCCGCCTGGTCGTCTACGGCGGGCCGCGCAATGCGCCCGTGCCGCTCTATGACGACAAGATCACGGCTTCGCTGGGGCGCGGGGTGGTCCTGGATGGGCGGATCGACGCGGAAAGCATGGCGCTGGCGCTGAAGGCGCTGCGCCGTTTCGCCGCCCTGCTGCGCTTGCTTGACGGGGCAAAGGTGCGGGTCGTGGCGACCGCCGCGGTGCGCGATGCGGCGAACGGGGCCGAGTTCCTTGCCGCGGTTCGCGGGCTGGGCCTGCCGGTCGAGCTTCTGTCCGGCGAGGACGAGGCGCGCGCCTCTGCCTGGGGCGTGATCGCGGCCCATCCCGGCGCGCGCGGGATCGTTGCCGATCTGGGCGGCGGCAGCCTGGAACTGGCGCTGATCGATCAGGGCGGGGTGGGGAACTGCGTTTCGCTGCCGTTCGGGGTGATGCGGGTTGCCGGGATTCGCGCAGGCGGGCGAGGGCGGCTGCGCAAGGCCCTGCGCGAGGCGCTGACCCCGCTGGACTGGCTCGGGCAGGCGCGGGGGCAACGCCTCTATCTGGTTGGCGGTGCCTGGCGCGCGCTCGACCGGGCTCGCGCTCACATCGATCGCGCCCCGGCGCTGATTCCCGTTCCCGCCGAAGAGGCCCGCGCGCTCAAGGGGCGGGTGCGCGCCCGTGGGCCAGCCCGGCTGGCGGCGATCCCGGGGGTGAGTGCCGCGCGCGCCGCGCAGCTCGCCCATGCGTCGGCGCTGCTTTCCGCGCTGGTTGCGGAACTGGGCCCGGCGGACGTCGAGGTTTCCGGCGCGGGGCTGCGCGAGGGGCTGCTGGTCACGCCGGGGAAGTTTTCCACCTGATTTTGCTTCGCCGCGCCATGGCCCGAGGTGGACGCGCGATTCGCGCTTGGGCATGGAAGTAGCCATGTGGCAGCTTTACCAATTCCCCCTGTGCCCCTTCAGCCGCAAGGTTCGCCTGCTGCTGAGCGAAAAGGGCGTCGGCTACGAATTGTGGCGCGAGAACCCGTGGGAGATGCGCGATGAATTCCTCGCGCTCAACCCGGCGGGGCGGACCCCGGTGCTGCACGACCCGGCCAAGGGGGTGACCCTGGTCGACAGCCGCGCGATCTGCGAATATTTCGAGGAAACGGTCGACAAGCTGCCGATGATCAACGGTACGGCCGCCGGGCGCGCCGAAATCCGCCGCCTCGTCGCCCTGTTCGACGAGAATTTCTACGGCGATGTCACCGCTCCGCTGATGCATGAACGGATGAAGAAGCGGCTGGTCTATCGCCAGTCGCCGGATTCGCGCGTCCTGCGCGAGGCGATGAAGCTGGCGCACGAGCACCTTTATTACATCGACCACCTGATCGATCACCGCCCCTGGCTGGCGGGCGCGACGATGAGCCTTGCTGATCTTGCCGCTGCCGCGCAAATCTCGGTCGCGGACTACCTGGGCGGGCTCGACTGGTCGGGCCACGAGCAGGCGGCGGGCTGGTACGCCGTGTTCAAGAGCCGCCCCTCGTTCCGTCCCTTGCTGGCCGAGCGGATGGAAGTGATCCAGCCGCCCAGCCACTATGCCGACGTGAACGCCTGACCGGGCCGGTGGGCGCGCGGCAGGGCGAGCGATCGCCCCGGCGCCGCAGCCCGGCCCGCAGCGGTCAGGACTTGCCCGATTTGCGGGCTTTGCGCGCTGCGTAGCGCTGATCGCGCGCCGCCTTCAGTTCGGCCTCGCTGAGGACGCGCGGCTGGGACGCGATCGCCATTTCGGCGGCCAGGCGATCCTCTTCCAGCTTCGCCAGTCGCGCAGCTTCCTTGGCAGCCAGAGCGGCCTGCTTCGCCTCCTGTGCGGCAGCGCGCTTGATCCGCTGGGCTTCTTCCCTGGCGGCCTGGGCGGCGATGCGGCGGGCCTGTTCCTCGGGATCGATTCGCGGCCGGTTGGCCATCTGCTCCAGCGCCTTGTTCTTCGCGTTTCGTGCGATGGCAACCCGGTCCTGGAAGCCGGGTTCCTTGTAACCTTTCATCGTATGTCCCTCTTCTTCTGCGATTGCGCTCAATCGACCATGGCGGCAACGAGAAGGCGAAGTTCCTCCGTCGCCAGTCGGCCCTTGGCCATCTTCTGCGCGGCGGGGCGTAGGCCCGAATTGCCGTTGGTGAAAGTCCTGGTCGCGGGGAAGCCGTGGCCGCCCCTGTGTTGATTATGCATGTAGTCCTCGATCGGCGGCATGGCCGCGATATATCATTTTCTGAAATTGGTGCGTGGTTTCGCCGGACCGGCCTGGCCGGGCGTGCGCTAGCGAAAGACGATCCGGCTCCTGGTGAGGTCGCAGGGCGTCATTCCGACATGCACCCGGTCGCCGGTTACCGAGCGAACGCGGAACTTGCGCTTCTTGCCGGCGGTACAGGCGATGATCCGGTGCGCGGTGCGCGTGCCCGGCGGGAGGGGGGAGAGTGCTCCCGCAACCGAAATGCCGAGCTGTCTGGCAGGTGTCCCTCATGGATCGCTGCGGGTGCGGCCAAGGGGCGTTTCGCCCGTCCGGCACCGTAACGATCCGGCGCGTGGCAGTCTTGCCGCCATCATGCGCCTGCAAGCGAGGTGACATCGCCGGGGCTTGTTCAAATGGCGGCGGGTGCCGGGGCAACCCGCCGCCAGCAGATCACGCAGCCTGCAGGTTCACTGCAGAGGTCTTGCCGCGCTGGTCGGTTTCCAGGTCGTACGAAATGGTCTGGTCCTTCTCGAGGGTGCGCATGCCGGCACGTTCGACGGCCGAGATATGCACGAAGGCATCATTGCCGCCGCCATTCGGCGCGATGAAGCCATAACCCTTGTCGGCATTGAAGAATTTCACGGTTCCGGTAATCATATGGGTATCCTTTTATCCCATGGATGACGGGCATGCTCCAACAGCAGAGCATCCCGGCTTCGGTAGTGCTAGAAAGGGATAAAGGGGTGGCATGAAGCTGCCGATTATCCGTCGCATGCGACGTAAGCTCAGCCTCTATACCAGCTTCTTCCGGAATTGGAAGACAATTCCGATCACAGTCGCGACCGATCGAGCCGCAGCGCATTGGTGACCACGCTGACCGACGACAGGGCCATGGCCGCCGCCGCAATCATGGGCGAGAGCAGAATTCCGAACAGCGGATAGAGCAGGCCCGCGGCGACCGGCACTCCAGCGGCATTGTAGGCAAAGGCGAAGACGAGGTTCTGGCGGATGTTGCGCATCGTTGCCCGGCTCAGCCGGCGGGCGCGGATGATGCCGGTCAGGTCGCCCTTGAGAAGGGTGACCCCCGCGCTCTCGATCGCGACGTCGGTGCCCGTGCCCATGGCAATGCCGACGTCGGCGGCGGCGAGCGCCGGGGCATCGTTGACTCCGTCGCCGGCCATGGCGACCACCCGGCCCTGCTGCCTGAGCCGGGCGACGATGGCGCTCTTCTGGTCCGGCAGCACTTCGGCCTCGACCTCGGTGATGCCCAGCCGCGCGGCGACTGCCATGGCGGTGGTGCGGTTGTCGCCGGTCAGCATCACCACCCGCACCCCTTCGGCGCGCAGGGCCGCGAGCGCTTCGGGGGTGGTCTGCTTGACCGGGTCGGCGACCGCGATCACCCCTGCCGCCTTGCCGTCGATGCCGATGAAGATGGCGGTCGCGCCGCTGGCGCGCAGCTCTTCCGCAGCGGGTTCCAGCGCGCCGGTGCCGACGCCCTGATCGGTCAGGAAGCGCGCGTTACCAAGCAGGATGCGGCTGCCCTCGACCCGGCCCATGGCGCCGCGCCCGGTGGGGGAATCGAAATCGGCGACGGGCGCAATGGCCAGGCCGCGCTGCTCTGCCGCCGCGACGATGGCGAGGGCCAGCGGATGCTCCGATGCGCGCTCGACCGCCGCCGCGAGACGCAGGAGGTCGGGCTCGGCATGGCCCGGCGCGGGAACGATGGCGGTAACCGCCGGGCGCCCTTCGGTGAGCGTCCCGGTCTTGTCGACCACCAGGGTGTCGACCTTTTCAAGCCGTTCGAGCGCCTCGGCGTTCTTGATCAGCACTCCCAGCCGCGCGCCGCGCCCGACACCGACCATGATCGACATCGGCGTGGCCAGGCCGAGCGCGCAGGGGCAGGCGATGATCAGCACGGCCACGGCGGCGATCAGGCCGTGGGCCAGGCGCGGCTCCGGACCCCACAGCCCCCATGCGGCGAAAGCCAGAACAGCAACGCCCAGTACGGCCGGGACGAACCAGCCGGAAACCCGGTCGGCCATCCGCTGGATCGGCGCACGCGAGCGCTGTGCTTCCGCGACCATCTGGACGATCCGGGCAAGCATGGTGTCGCGCCCGACGCGGGTCGCCGCCATGACCAGCGCGCCGGTCTGGTTCAGGGTGCCGCCGATCACGTTGTCGCTTGCGGTCTTGGTAACGGGCATCGATTCCCCGGTAACCATCGATTCGTCGAGCGAGGAGCGCCCTTCCAGCACCGTGCCGTCGACCGGCACTTTCTCTCCCGGGCGCACCCGCAGCCGGTCGCCGACGGCGATCAGATCGAGGCTGACTTCTTCTTCCGCCCCGTCCGGGAGCAGTCGGCGCGCGGTTCTGGGGGCTAGGCCCAGCAGCGCCCGGATCGCGCCCGAGGTCCGCTCGCGCGCGCGCAGTTCCAGGACCTGGCCCAGCAGCACCAGCACGGTGATCACTGCCGCAGCCTCGAAATAGACGGCGACGTTGCCGTGCGCATCCCGGAACGCCGGAGGGAACAGGCCGGGCGCCAGCACCGCGACCACCGAATAGAGCCAGGCGACCCCGGTCCCCATCGCGATCAGGGTGAACATGTTGAGGTTGCGGCTTTTAAGCGAGGCCCAGCCGCGCTCGAAGAATGGCCAGCCCGCCCACAGCGCGACCGGCGTTGCCAGCGCAAGCTGGATCCAGGCGCTCAGGCTCATCGGCACCAGCCGGTGGACCAGCGGGAACAGGTGGCCGCCCATTTCCAGCGCGAACACGGGCAGGGCCAGCGCCAGTCCGATCCTGAAGCGGCGGGTCATGTCGATCAGTTCGGCGCTTGGCCCGGTATCGTGGCTGACCATTTCCGGTTCGAGCGCCATGCCGCAGATCGGGCAGGCGCCGGGGTGATCCTGCCGCACTTCGGGATGCATCGGGCAGGTCCAGATCGCGCCTTCGGGCGCGTCTGCCGGCTCCTGCAAGGTCAGGTAGCGCGCGGGATCGGCGGCGAATTTCGTGCGGCAACCCGCGCTGCAGAAGTGATAGGCGTGGCCCGCATGGATCAGGTGATGCGGGCTCCTGGCCGGATTGACCGTCATCCCGCAGACGGGATCGATGCCGGTCGCAGCGCTGGCGGCATCGGCGGCGTGGCAGTGGTCACTCATCGCAGTTCCTTTCGTGCTCACCGCCCACCGCGTTCAGCGCCGGACGCGTTCGAACAGGTCGATCAGTTCATTGAACTTGGCCCGCTGCTCGTCCGCATTGCCGGAACCGATCGCCTCGGCCACGCAGCAGGCGGCATGGTCCTTCAGGATCGCGCTTTCGACCTTGGCCAGCGCGGCTTTCACCGCCTGGACCTGGTGCAGCACGTCGATGCAGTAGCGATCGTCGCTGACCATCTGGGCGATCCCGCGCACCTGCCCCTCGATCCGCTTCAGCCGGTTGAGCGTGTCCTGTCTGCTTTTTCCCATGGCGCCATCTTGATACCATACGGGGGTATTGTATATGTCCTGGCAGGCCGGCAAACAAGAGGTGGATTGCAAAGTGGACCTGGCGAGGCGCGGAGTGCTGCGGGGACTGGGCGCAGGAGCGGTGCTGGGCGCCATGCCGGCATGGGCCCGCGGCCGCAGCCTGCATGGCGGCGGCGCGATCCGCGCCGGTTTCGACGAGGTCAGCGGGCCGGTCATCGACCTGGCTGTCGGGGCAGGCATGCGGCTGGTGCAGGGGCGGCGCGGGCACGGGGTTGCGGTCAATGGCAGTGTGCCGGGGCCGCTGATCCGCCTGCGCGAGGGGCAGGACGTCCGGCTCAACGTCACCAACCATCTGGACGAGGACACCTCGATCCACTGGCACGGCCTGCTGGTCCCGTTCCAGTTCGATGGGGTTCCGGGCGTCAGCTTTCCCGGAATCAAGCCGCATCAGACCTTCACTTACGAATTCCCGGTGCGTCAGTCGGGCACCTACTGGTATCACAGCCATTCCGGCCTGCAGGAGCAGACGGGGCATTACGGGCCGCTGGTCATCGAGCCTAAGGGGGGCGAGCCGGTGCGCACGGACCGGGACTATGTCCTGCTGCTGAGCGAGTTCACCCCGCTCCACCCGCACTTCATCATGCAGCGCCTGCGGACCGGCGAGCACTATTTCAGCCGCCAGCGGCCGAGCTGGACCGACAAGTACCCGATGAGCGGGGCCGAGCGGCGGATGTGGGCGCAAATGCGCATGTCCCCCACCGATATCGCCGATGTCAGCGCGCCGACCTACACCTACCTCGCCAACGGGCGCGGGCCGAAGGAGGGGATGGAATACCTCTTCACCCCCGGCGAGACAGTGCGTCTGCGCCTGATCAACGGCGGGGCGATGACCTATTTCAATGTCCGCATTCCCGGCCTTGCCATGACGGTCATCGCCGCCGACGGACAGAATGTCCGCCCGGTCGAGGTCGATGAACTGCAGATCGCGGTTGGTGAGACCTATGACGTGCTGGTCGAACCGCGCGGGGCAGAGGCCTATGCGATCGTCTGCGAATCGATGGACCGGTCGGGCCTGGCGCTGGCCATGCTGGCAAGCCGTCCGGGCGCCCGTGCCGCCGTTCCGGCCTTGCGCGATCCGCCGCTGCTGACCATGGCCGACATGGGGATGAACCACGGCGCCGGGGATAGCGGGCACGGGGGCATGGACCACGGCGCGATGGATCATGGCGCTATGAATCATGGCGGGATGAACCATGGCGAAGGCGGGGCCGCCAGGCCCGAAGCCAGCCACAGCATGGCCGGAATGTCGATGCGCGACACCTCGCTGCTGCCGCCGGATGTGGCCATCGGGCCGGGGATCGACATGGTGTCGATGGCTCCGGTCGACAAGCAGGGCGATCCGGGCCTGGGCCTGCGCGACGCGGGGCACCGGGTGCTCAACTACCGGATGCTGAGCGCGCTGGAGCCGAACGCGGACACGCGCGAGCCATCGCGGCTGCTGGAGCTTCACCTCACCGGCAACATGGAGCGTTACATGTGGTCGTTCGACGGGCGGATGTTCGATGCGGTCAGCGACGTGCCGATCCGCTTTGCCTGGAACGAGCGGGTGCGGGTCAAGCTGGTCAACGACACCATGATGGCCCACCCGATCCACCTGCACGGAATGTTCTTCGAACTGGTCAACGGCCAGCCGCCCGCCCACCAGCCGCGCAAGAACATCGTCACCGTCCAGCCCGGCGCGAGCGCGACTTTCGACCTGACTGCCAACGAGCCGGGTGACTGGGCGTTCCATTGCCACCTGCTCTATCATATGCACGGCGGGATGATGCAGATCGTCACCGTGATGGGACCGGAGGACAGGCCATGAGGCGCCGGGTAATGCGCTCGCTCGCGCTGCTGGGCAGTGCGCTTGCCGCCGCCCCGGTGGCGGCTCAGGACCATTCGGATCATGCGCAGCATGCGCCCGCGCCAGTTCCGGCACCCTCACCAGACCCTGGCCACGGCGCCATGGACCATTCCTCCGACCAGTCGGGCGATGCCGATGTCTCGCCCGGCCCGACCATGGAAACCCCGCCCCCGCCCGAGGCTGGCAGCGGCCCGCCGCGCGCCGCCGATGCGATCTGGGGGGCGGAGACCATGGCGGCGGAGCGGCACCGGGAACACGCAGCGCACGGTGATTTCCCCGTGCTGTGGGTGCAGGCCGACCGGCTGGAAGCGCGGATGCAAGACGGCGCGGACGGCTTCCTGTGGGACGTGCAGGGTTATTACGGCGGCCCGACGAGCCGACTGTGGTTCAAGAGCGAGGGCGAGGGCACATTCGGGGAAGAGGTGGAAGAGGCGGAGGTCCAGGTGCTGTGGGCCAGGGCCATCGACCCCTACTGGGATCTGCAAGTCGGCCTGCGACAGGACTTCTCCGGCCCTGCCACGACCCATGCGGTGATCGGCGTGCAGGGTCTGGCACCCTACGATTTCGACGTCGATGCGGCGCTGTTCGTCTCCCACCGGGGTGACGTGACCGCGCGGATCGAGGCAGAGATCGACCAGCGCATCACCCAGCGCCTGATCCTCCAGCCGCGGGCCGAACTCAGCGTCTCGGCGCAGGACATTCCCGGCCTCGGCATCGGCGCCGGGCTGGACAGGGCCGAACTGGGGGTAAGACTGCGCTACGAGATCGTTCGCGAATTCGCGCCCTACATCGGTGTCGAGCGCAGCTGGCGGTTCGGCGGCAGCGCGGGCTATGCCCGCGCGGCGGGCGAAGCGCCCCATGCGACCAGCGTGGTCGCGGGCGTGCGATTCTGGTTTTGAGAAAAGAGGTCAAGTGCATGAAATTGCGTTCTATCGTTCTTGCTTCGCTGCTGGCGCTGGGCCTTCCCGCCGCCAGTCTGGCCCACACGTCGGTCGTCGCTTCGACCCCGGCGGCGGGCGCCACTGTTTCGGGGCCCAAGCTGGTTTCCCTGACCTTCGGAGAGGCGCTCAGTCCGTCCACCACCGGCGTGGCGATCGTGATGACGGCCATGCCCGGCATGGCCAACCATGGCGAGATGATCATCCGCAATTTCACTCAAGGCTGGTCGGAAGGGAACCGCAAGCTTACCCTGAGCCTGCGCCAGCCGCTGCGCGCGGGAAGCTATGACTTGCTCGGGCAGGCCGTAGGGGCGGATGGCCACCGCATGCCGGGAATGGTTTCTTTCAGGGTAAAATAGGCATCAATCCGGCCCGGGGGGAACGGCCAGCGGGGCGCCTGCCTCTCCCGCCGCCTGCCTGAGCGCTGCCAGCACGAGATCATCCGGCAGCCGCGCGGCCTGCGTGGTGGAGCGCGTTGCTGAAATCGCCGCGAGCGCCGCCCCTCCCGGGCTGTAGACCGGCACGGCAACGCAGATCAGCCCCTCGGCAATTTCCTCGTTGTCGCGCGCGAAGCCCTGCTCGCGCACCAGGGCCAGTTCCCCGCGCAGGTCGCCGGGATCGGTAATGGTGCGCGCCGTCAGCGCCGGGAAGGGACCGGTGGAGAGGTATGCCTCGCGTTCGGCCGTCGGGAGGTGCGCCAGGAGGACCTTGCCGATGCCGGTGCAATAGGCCTCCAGCTGCATGCCCACCCGGGTGAAGACATCGCCTGCGCTGGTGCCGGTCTTGATCCGGTAGGTCACCATCTCGTTCTCCAGAGTGCCCAGCTGCACCAGGCAGCCAAGCCGGTCGGCCAGCCGGTGGAGCAGCGGCGCGGCGGCGGCGACAATCACCTGCTTTTCATCGACCAGGCTCAGCAGCGCCAGCAGGCGCGGCCCCGGCCCGACCCGGCCGCCCGGCATCCGCACCAGGAATCGCTCTGCCACCAGGGTCGACACCTGCCGGTGCGCCGTGGCCCGGGGCAGGCCAAGACCTTCCGCGATGGCGGGCACGCTGCGCCCCTCCCGGTCGGCCAGGATCGCTTCCAGCAGGCCGAGGCTGCGGCCCAGCGCGGCGATGGGCGGGGTTCCTTGTCTCATATGGTGAGACAATAGTCGTTCCCGCCGCTGGCGCAAGCAGTCAGGCGGGGCTAAACCATGACCAAGCCAAGGAGAGGTAATCCATGACATCCGTCTCTCATCAGGACCTCGCGCTGCGCCTGCGCGATGCCTATACCCAGGGCGTGGTCGCCCCGCTGCGCGACGGGCTCGATCCCGTGGACGTGGCCGGCGCCTATGCCGTCCAGGAAATCAACACCCGGTTCTGGGTTGAGCAAGGTCGCCGCATCGTCGGCCGCAAGGCGGGCCTCACCGCCAAGGCTGTGCAGGTGCAGCTTGGTGTCGATCAGCCCGACTTCGGTGTCCTGTTCGATGACATGCGCGTCGCCGATGGCGGCATTCTGGCCGCCGGCAGCTGCATCCAGCCCAAGGCCGAGGCTGAGATCGCCTTCGTGCTGGGCGCTGACCTGCCCTCTGCCGATACCACGCCGGAACAGGTCGCCGCCGCCGTCGCCACCGTCCACGCCGCGATCGAGATCGTCGATAGCCGCATTGCCGACTGGAAGATCACTTTCGCCGATACCGTGGCTGACAACGGCTCCTCCGCCTTCTTCGTGCTGGCGGACGAGGGCAAACCGCTCCCCGGGCTCGACTTGTGGAGCGCGGGCATGGTTATGCAGATCAACGGCGAGACCGTTTCGCTGGGCGCCGGCGCTGCCGCGCTGGGCCATCCGCTCAACGCCGCCGCCTGGCTGGCCCGGACCCTCGCCGAGCGGGGCGAACCGCTGAAGGCGGGCGACGTCCTGCTGGCCGGTGCGCTCGGCCCGATGGTTGCGATCAATCCGGGTGACCGGGTCGAGGCCTTCGTCGGCGGCATCGGTTCCTGTTCCTTCACTTACGCAAAGGCTTGAAAGCCATGTCCAAGACCAAGGTAGCCATCATCGGTTCCGGCAATATCGGCACCGACCTGATGATCAAGATCATGCGCCTTTCCGACGTGCTGGAAATGGGCGCCTTCGTGGGCATCGACCCGGAAAGCGACGGCCTGAAGCGCGCCGCCCGGATGGGCGTGCCGATCACGGCGGAGGGCATCGACGGCCTGCTCGCCATGCCCGAATTCGCCGACATCGGAATCGTCTTCGACGCGACCAGCGCCTATGCGCACAAGCGCAACAGCGAACTGGTGCTGGCGGCCGGCAAGCGGATGATCGATCTGACCCCGGCAGCGATTGGCCCCTACACGGTCCCGCCGGTCAACGGCGATGCCAACCTCGACGCGCTCAACGTCAACATGGTGACCTGCGGCGGCCAGGCGACGATCCCGATCGTCGCGGCGGTCAACCGCGTCGCCAAGGTTCATTACGGCGAGATCGTCGCCTCGATCTCCTCGAAGAGCGCCGGTCCCGGCACCCGCGCCAACATCGACGAGTTCACCGAGACGACCAGCCAGGCGATCTGCGACGTCGGCGGCGCCACGCGCGGCAAGGCGATCATCATCCTCAACCCGGCCGAACCGCCGCTGATCATGCGCGATACCGTCTATTGCCTGTGCGAGGACGCCGACCGCGAGGCGATCCGCAAATCGATCGAGGACATGGTGGCCGAAGTGCAGACCTATGTCCCCGGCTACCGCCTGAAGCAGGCCGTCCAGTTCGAAAGCATCGGCGGCAATCGGCCCTTGCGCATTCCGGAAATGGACGGCTCGTTCACGGGCCTCAAGGTCTCGGTGTTCCTCGAGGTCGAGGGCGCCGCGCACTACCTGCCGGCCTATGCCGGCAACCTCGACATCATGACCTCGGCGGCGCTCAAGACCGCCGAGAAGATCGCCAAGCGCCACTTCGCGGGAGCAGCAGCATGACCCTCAATTCCGCCTTCAGCGATCCGACCAGCCAGAAGCTCTATATCCAGGACGTCACCCTGCGTGACGGGATGCACGCGATCCGCCACCAGTACGGGCTGGAGCACGTCCAGGCGATTGCCCGTGCGCTCGACCGCGCCAAGGTCGACGCGATCGAGGTTGCCCACGGCGACGGCCTGCAGGGCTCCAGCTTCAACTACGGCTTCGGCGCCTATACCGACTGGGACTGGATCGGCGCGGTTGCCGAAGTGCTGGAACATTCGGTGCTGACCACGCTGCTGCTGCCCGGCATCGGCACGGTCCACGATCTCAAGCACGCCTGCGAAATGGGCGTGAAGTCGGTCCGCATCGCCACCCACTGCACCGAGGCGGACGTTTCGAAGCAGCACATCGAAGCTGCCCGCAACCTCGGCATGGACGTCTCCGGCTTCCTGATGATGAGCCACATGAGCCCGCCTGAGGCGCTCGCCCAGCAAGCCAAGCTGATGGAAGACTACGGCGCGCACTGCGTCTACGTCACCGACAGCGGCGGGGCGATGAACATGGACGAGTACGCCGCGCGTTGTCAGGCCTATGACCGGGTGCTCAAGCCCGAGACCCAGCGCGGGGTCCATGCCCACCACAACCTCAGCCTTGGCGTCGCCAACTCGATCGTCGCCGTGCAGAACGGCGTAGTGCGCGTCGATGCCTCGCTGGCCGGCATGGGCGCGGGCGCGGGCAATGCGCCGCTGGAAGTGTTCATTGCCGCTGCCGACCGCATGGGCTGGAACCACGGCTGCGACCTGTTCGCGCTGATGGACGCGGCGGAAGACCTCGTCCGCCCGCTGCAGGACCGCCCGGTCCGCGTCGACCGCGAAACGCTGACGCTCGGTTACGCCGGGGTCTATTCCAGCTTCCTGCGCCACGCGGAAAAGGCTGCGCAGGATTATGGCGTCGATACCCGCTCGATCCTCGCCGAAGTCGGCCGCCGCAAGATGGTTGGCGGGCAGGAGGACATGATCGTCGACATCGCGCTCGACATGGTCAAGCAGCAGGAAGCCGGCGCGGCCTGATGCACGTCGCGATCATCGGCGCGGGCGCGATCGGCACCATGCTGGCCGTGCGCCTCGCGCCGATGACCGGTGACCTGACGCTGGTCGCGCGCGGTGCGAGGCTGGCGCATCTGCGGGACAATCCGCTGCGGCTGGACAGCAACGGCGCTGTCACCGAGGCGCGCGTTGTGCCTTGCGCGCCGCAGGATCTGACCGCGCCGGTCGATCTCGCGATCCTCTGCACCAAGACACCCGGCCTGCCGGAGGCGCTGGCCATGCTGCGTGGCAAGCTGGCGCCCGGCGGGATCGTCCTGACCACCCAGAACGGGGTGGAAGCCCATCGCATCGCCGCCGATCTGCTCACCGAGGCTGCGGTGGTCGCTTCCCGGGTCCACGGCTTCTTTGAGATGGACGGCCAGCTGGTCCGCCATGTCGGGGTAGAGCCTTCGCTGCTTTATGGCTGCACTCGGGGTGACGCGGCGACGGTTCACGCCCGCATCGCCGCGCTGTTCGCCGGCAGCGGGATCGCCGCCGAACCCTCGGACCGGATCGAACAGGCGCTGTGGCAGAAGTTCATGCTGGCGGCCTGCCTTGGCGGGGCGGCGCTGGCGCTTGGCGTCAATGCCGGGATGGTCTGCCAGACGATGGAAGGCGAGGGCCTGCTCGACGCAGCGATGCACGAGGTGGCGGCGCTGGCCCGCGCCTCGGGAATTGCCCTTGGGGACGCCGATGTGGCCGAGGCGCTGGCCTTCGTTCGCACTTTCCCTCTGGATGCAACGACTTCGCTGCAACGCGATGTCGAGGGGCGGCTGGCTTCCGAATACGATGCCCTGCCGGGAGCGGTGGCGCGTCTCGCGCAGCGCTGCGGTTACCCGGCGCAGATCTTTCCCCGGATCGAAGCCATGATCCGCAAGCGCGGACTGTTGCCAGGTTGAGGGTCAGCCCTTCAGGCTCTGCAGCCGCTGGAGATACCGCGCCAGCACGTCAATCTCCAGGTTCACGGCATCGCCCTGGCGCAGGTCGCCCAGCGTGGTGACTTCGGCGGTGTGCGGGATCAGGTTGAGATGGAAATGGCACGAGCCGTCCGGCTGGTCATCCAGCGCGTTGACGGTCAGCGAGACGCCGTCGACCGTGATCGAGCCCTTGGCCGCGATGTAGGGAGCAATCTCCGCCGGGGCCGCGACGGTGACGTGCAGCGAACCCCCGATCTCCTCGCGCGCGTGGATCGTGCCCACCGCGTCGACATGCCCGGTGACGATATGGCCGCCCAGTTCGTCACCCAGCTTGAGCGCCTGTTCCAGGTTGAGCCGCCGCCCCGCCTGCCACATGCCGCCAGCGGTGCGGCTGACCGTTTCGCCCGAAATATCGACCGCGAACCAGGCATCGCCCGCTTCTCCGCCGCGCTCGACCACTGTCAGGCAGACGCCCGAGCAGGCGATCGAGGCGCCGATGGCGATCCCGGCGGGATCATAGGGGGTGGCAATCACGGCATGAAGGTCGCCGCGCGTGGCGGTTTCGCGGATCGTGCCGATGGCGGTGATTATTCCGGTGAACATGGCAAGCGCTCGTAGACTTCAAGGCGGTCCTTGCCAAGCTGGCGGCTGTCGGAAAGTGCCCAGCGGCCATGTGCTTCGGGCAGGGTAGCCAGGCCGATGTCGGCCACGCCCGGCTGACCGCCACCGATGATGATCGGCGCGCGGTAGATCGCGAGGCGATCGACGCAGTCGGCGGCGAGGAACGCCGCCGCCGCGCCCGCGCCGCCTTCGACCAGCAGGTACTGCGCCTGCGGCATGGCCTGTCCCAGCGCGGCGGGGGAGGGCAGCGCCTGCCAGCCCTGCGGCGCTTCGCCGCGCGTCAGCACCCAGCGCTCCGGACTGCGCGATTCGAGGCCCGGCAGGCGCACGTCCAGCCGGGGCTGGTCGCTGCGCAGCGTGCCGCCACCCACCAGGATCGCATCTATCCCCGCGCGCAGCAGATGCCCGTGGGCACGCGCCTCCGCGCCAGTGATCCACTGGCTTTCGCCACTGGCCATGGCAATGCAACCGTCGAGCGAGAGCGCGAGTTTCAGCGTTACGTGCGGGCGGCCCCGGTGGGCGCGCGTCAGATAGCCTTCCAGACTGGCGGTGCAGGCGGGGCTGTCGATCTGCTCGACCGCAATTCCGGCTTGGCGAATGCGTGCGATCCCGCTGCCCGCCGTGCGCGGATCGGGATCGCCGCAGCCGACCACCACCCGCGCCAGGCCGCTGGCCGCCACCAGATCGGCGCAGGCCGGGCCGCGCTGCGACTGGTGGGCGCAGGGCTCCAGACTGACGTAAAGCGTGGCGCCGTGCGAGGCCGCTCCGGCGGCTTCAAGCGCAACCGCCTCCGCATGGGGGCGTCCGCCCGCCATGGTCCAGCCGCGACCCACCACCCGGCCCCCGGGCGAGACGATCAGCGCGCCGACCGCCGGGTTGGGGCGGGCCAGAGGACGCCCGCGCAGCGCCAGCCGTGCCGCCGCGTCCAGCCAGCGGCGATCCGCTTCAGGGGGCAACGGCAGGACTTTCGCTCGGCGCCGGGGCGGAGGCGGTGGAGGAGGAGGCCGGGGATGAGGGGGAGGGCGCTGCATCGGTTTCAGGTCCGACGCTCTTGGCGGCATTCGCCTGCACCTTGGCCTTGGCGGCGGCCTCGTCGGCCCTGGCCTTGGCCTCGATCTGCTCCACGTCCATGCCCGAGGCGCGGCCCAGCGTCTTCCACAGCTTGCGGCCTTCCTCGTCGTATTGGCGCTGGAGTTCCTCGCGTTGTTCCTTGCGCTTCTGGTTCGCCTCGATGAAGGCCCGGGTTTCCGCTTCTGTCCGGTCCTCCGGCCAGGAATTGATGTAGGTGACTTCGGGCAGGGGCCGCATCTTTCTCCAGCTTTCGCCCGACATGATCGAGAATATCCCCACGGTCATCGCTGCCGACAGCGCCGCAAAGCGCCAGCGGTTAGACCCGGCTTGCTTGAAAACCGTGATAAAGTCCCCGATCGCGCCGGTCGGGTTGATGTTGCGCCAGAATGCCATGGCCTAGCAGATAGGGACTGCCTTGCCGCTGCGCCAGCGGTCAGTTGTAATCGACCGAAATGGGGATCCGGGCGCGGTAGTTGCCGCCTCGCCCGCCTTTCATCACCAGCCGCGCGCCGAAGGTGAATTCCAGTTCGCCCTGGGCGTTCAGCGCCGGATTGCGCGGCAGCGAGGTGGTGAAATCGGTGAGCGTGGCCGCGCGGCCATCGATGCTGGACATCTGGATGAAGGTCGGCAGGTCGATCCGCACCTCCCGCAAGGGCTCGCCGGTAATCCGCCCGGTGCCCGTCACCGCCAGGCCGCCCAGGCTGACGATATCGCCCGAAGTGCGCTTTTCCCCGGTCACCGGATCGATCGAGGCGCTGGCCGCGTTCCTGCCGGTCAGCGCCAGCTTGGCGAAATTGAGGTTGGTGGAAATCTCGATGGTCAGCGGCTTTTCGCGGGTGTCTGTCTCGCTCTCGTCCTTGCACAGGCGGCAGTCCTCCTGCGCAGCCGCAGGCTGGCAGGTGAGCAGCAGGGCCGCGGTCAGAAGGGCTGGAGCCGTCCTCATCGTGCCAGCATCCCCGCATATGGTTAATTCGGGGTTACGGGTTTTCCCCCGGGGGTCAGCCGAAGGGACGGTAGAGCGAACGCCCCTCGCGCCGCAGCCACAGGTCAGCCTCGCGAATGTCCGCTTCGAAAATTTCGCCCAGGAAGGCGTGGAAGCGGGGGCTGTGGTCGAAGTGGACCAGATGGGCCACCTCGTGCGCCACGACCGAGCGGCGGATGAGGTCAGGGGCCATGACCAACCGCCAGTTGATCCGGATTGTGCCACTGCGCGCGCAGGAGCCCCAGCGGCGCTGCGCGCGGCTGAGCGCCAGGGGCGGGGCTGGCTGGCCCGCGCGCTGGCAATAGTGGGCAAGGTCGGCGGTGATCAGGCGTCGCGCCTCGCCCTCCAGCCAGCGCTGGAGGCGCGGGCCGAGCGATTCGGCCGGGCCGCCGATGCGGATCGCGCGCTCTTCGCGGACCACCCGGCGCGGGCGCGCGGGATCGTGGTGGAGCAGGTGCGGCTCCCCGAGGTAGGGCAGGCTCGTGCCGTGGCCCAGCACCTGCGCCTGCGGCACAGCGGCCAGTTGGCTCGCCAGCCAGTCGGCGCGCGACCTGGCAAAGGCCAGCGCTTCGGCAGTGCGGCCCCAGCGCGGCAGGGTCAGCCGCGCCTCGCTGCCATCCGGGGCGAGTCGCAAGGTCATGCGGCGAGCCGTGGCAAGGCGGCGCAGGACCAGCGGCAGGTCGCGGCCCGCGACTTCGATCGTCAGGGGCCGGTCCTGCAGCAGCCAGTCAATCATCGGCCAGTTCCATGCCCGGCGGCAGGATCACGTGCTGTTCCAGAGGTCCGGCGATCAGCTCGCTGATCGCCTTGCCGCGCACCGAGATGCCGGCCGCGTGCACCGCCTCGCGATCCCCGCAGATCAGGTAGTGCCATTCGTGCAGCGGCTCGCCCTCCGCGCGCAGGCGGTAGGCGCAGGTGTCCGGCAGCCAGCTGGTGGTGAGGGCGAGGCGCGGGGTGAGCTTGAGGCAGTCCGGCACGATCTTCTTGCGGCCCGCATAGTCGCTGCACCGCCCGCTCGGGATGTCGAGCAGGCGGCAGGCGACGTTGGTGGGATAGATGTCGCCGGTGTCCTCGTCCTCGCACTTGTGCAGGCAGCACTGGCCGCAGCCGTCGCACAGCGCCTCCCACTCCGGCTTGCTCAGCCGATCGAGCGGGAGTTCCCAGAACCGGGGGCGCAGGCTGCTCAAGCGCGGCTCACTTCACCGAAATGGCAAGGTCGGCGGCGACCGCTTCGGCGTCCTTGTCAACCGGCAGCACCTCGACCGGCTTGCCGTCCGGGTCCATCAGGTAGGCCGAGCGGCTGTGGTCCATCAGATAGCCCCCGGCGCTCTCCGCCCCGCGCGCGGCATAGGCGCGAAACGCCTTGACCGCGCGGTCGATCTCCGGCTGCGGGCCGGTCAGACCGACCAGCCGGGGCGAGAAGGCGGCGGCGAATTCGCCGACCCGGGCCGGAGTGTCGCGCGCCGGGTCGATGGTGATGAAGATCGGCTGGACCTTGGCAGCGAGATCGGGGTGGGCCTTCTCGAACTTGGCGAACCCGGCCATCAGCACGCCCACGTCGGTTGGGCAGGCATCGGGGCAGAAGGTATAGCCGAAGTAGACGATCCGGTACTTGCCCTGGAAGTCGGCCCACTTGACCGGCTTGCCATCCTTGTCGACCAGCGCGAAGTCGCCGCCGATCGAAGCTCCCTTGATGTCGGTGCCCTGGATCGGCTGGGCCGGCGGAGCGGGGTTGGAACAGGCGGCCGTCACGAAGACAGCCAGGGCGGCGGCAAGGCTGATAAGCGGCTTGGTCATGGCGCGGCCGTTCATGCTCTGCTAAACCGCGCTGCGCAAGGTGCGTTTCGGGGCGTTTGAGCTTACCGATTCCGGCGCCCGTCAACAGGAGGGAAATGACAGTGCCCAGGTTCCGGCTGACCATGCTTGCCCTGACTCCGCTGATCGCAGCGGGCCTTGTCTGGTCGGCCCCCGCAGCCGCGCAGTTCTCGCAGAGCTACAAGTTCCTCGAAGCGGTCAAGAAGCGCGAGGGCACCGAGGTGACCGACATGCTGGCAGAGCCCGGCACGACCATCGTCAACACACGCGACGTGACCACGGGCGAAACGGCGCTGCACCTCGTCACCGCGCGGCGCGACCTTACCTGGATGCAGTTCCTGGTCGCCAAGGGCGCCAACGTGAACCTGAAGGACGTGAAGGGCGTGACCCCGCTGGTCCTGGCCTGCAACCTGGGCTTCACCGAAGGGGCTGAGTTCCTGGTCGGCAAGGGTGCGCGGGTGGACGAGAGCAATTCCTCGGGCGAGACGCCGCTGATCACCTCGGTTCACAACCGCAATGTCGCGCTGGTCCGGGTGCTGCTGAAGGCCGGGGCCAATCCCGACCGGGCGGACAATTCGGGGCGCACGGCGCGCGACTATGCGGCGCTCGACAAGGGCGGCACGCTGCTGGCCGAAATCGAGAGCGCGATGAAGGCACGCGCGGCCGCGCAGACCCTGAAGCCCAATTACGGGCCGAAGCTGTGACCGCCGCGTCGCTGGACGAACTGCGCCTCGAACTCGCGCCTGCGCTTGCCAGCGCAGCAGTGTGGGACGGGTGGAGCGAGGCCGCGGTGCGCGCCGCGGCGCAGGACTGCGGGATCGATCCCGACGCCGCGCTCTATGCCTTCAAGGCCGGGGCGATGGCGATGATCGCCGCCTGGATTGCCAGCGTCGATGCGGCGATGGAAGCAGACCTTCCGCCCGAGCGGCTGGGGGCCATGAAGATTCGCGAGCGGATCCGCGCGCTGGTTCAGTTCCGGCTCGATGCGGTGGCAGCCAACAAGGAGGCTCTGCGCCGCGCCCTGGCGATCATGGCCATGCCGCGTAACGTGCCCGTCGCGCTGAAGCTCGGCTGGCGCAGCGCCGATCTGATGTGGCGGCTCGCCGGGGACACGGCGACCGATTACAATCACTATACCAAGCGGACGATCCTTGCCTCGATCTATGGCGCGACGCTGGCGGTGTTCGTCGACGACACCAGCGAGGACCATGCGGAGACCAAGGCTTTCCTGTCCCGCCGGCTCGACGGGGTGATGCGGTTCGAGAAGGTCAAGGCGCAGCTGCTGAAACCGGACCGCGAGCATTTCAGCCCGGCCCGGTTCCTTGGTCGGCTGCGCTATCCGGCGCGTTAAGAGTGGGTGCGGACAGGGCGTCCGCCCTGTCCTTTTGCAACACCGGCCCGCTCCCGTGACGAAGGGCACGGGAGCGGGCCGGTGTTGCTGGCCAATCGCGGATGCGATTGGCGCACCCGACAAATTTGACCTCGATCAATTATTGCGAATGACTTGCAACAAGCCTCGGCTTATGGCAGCGGCTGCGATGATGACACTCGACCTTCTTCCCATCGGCCAGCCCGCGCGAATCGTCGCGGTTGACTGGGCCTTGCTCGCCGAGGAGGAGGCGCTGCGCCTCCAGGCACTGGGCGTGGATGCGGGCGCAAAGGTCTGTGTCGCCTATCGCGGGATCTTCGCGGGCCGCGATCCGATCGCGCTGTCGGTCGGGCGGATGACGGTGGCGCTGCGGCGCGCGCATGCCCGGGCCATGCGGGTGGAGCCGATCGCGCCATGACCGCGCCCCGTTCGGCAGCACTGGTTGGCAACCCGAACGCCGGGAAAAGCGCGCTGTTCAACGCGCTGACCGGCGCGCGCCAGAAGATCGCGAACTATCCGGGCGTCACCGTGGAGCGCAAGGCGGGGCGGCTCGTGCTGCCCGGCGGCGATGCGGTGGAACTGACCGACCTGCCGGGTTCCTACGGCCTCAATGCCACCAGCCCGGACGAGGAAGTGACTCGCCGGGTGATCCTTGGAGAGTTGCCGGGCGAATCGGCGCCGGATGTGCTGGTGCTGGTGCTCGATGCGGCGAACCTCGAACAGCACCTGGTCTTTGCCCAGGAAGTGATCGCGCTTGGACGGCCGAGCGTGGTGGCGCTCAACATGGTCGACCTTGCCGAACGCGATGGCCTGGTGATCGATCACCTCGCGCTGGAGCAGGCACTGGGTGTGCCGGTAGTGCCGACCGTGGCGGTGCGCCGCCGGGGGTTGGCAGAGCTGACTGCGGCGATCGCCGCTGCCGGGGAGCGCGAAAGCGATCCGCACCTGGCCCACGTCACCATGACCGAGCGGCGCGTGACCGCCCAGGCGATTGCCGATGCCGCGATCGTTTCCGAAACCGCGCGCCACCGGCTGCATGCCAAGCTTGACAAGCTGTTCCTCCATCCCTGGCTGGGGCCGCTGATCCTGTTTGCGCTGTTGTTCGTGGTGTTCCAGGCGGTGTTCGCCGGCGCCACCCCGTTCGCCGATGCGCTGGAGGCGGGAATCGGGGCGCTGACCGACCTGGTTCGCAGCAGCCTGCCGCCCAGTCTGGTGCGCGATCTGCTGACCGAGGGTGTGCTGTCGGGCGTCGGCTCGGTCGTGGTGTTCCTGCCGCAGATCGTCATCCTGTTCTTCTTCATCCTGGTGATGGAAGCCTCGGGCTACATGGCGCGGGCGGCCTTCCTGATGGACCGGCTGATGGCGGGGGTGGGCCTGTCGGGCCGCAGCTTCATCCCGCTGCTGTCCAGCTTTGCCTGCGCGATTCCGGGGATCATGGCGACGCGCAGCATCACCGATCCCAAGGACCGGCTGACGACGATCCTGATCGCTCCCCTGATGACCTGCTCGGCCCGCCTTCCGGTCTATGCGGTGATCATCGCGGCCTTCATTCCCAATCGCCCGGTGCTGCCCGGTGTCGGCCTGCAGGGGCTGGTGCTGCTCGGGCTCTACGTGTTCGGGATCGTCGCGGCGATGCTGGTCGCGCTGGTGCTGCGCCGTTCGGTGACCAAGGGCGCAGCCAGCGGCTTCATCATGGAGCTGCCCAAGTACCAGATGCCGCGCCCCGGCGACCTGCTGATCGCGCTGTGGCAACGCGCCTGGATCTTCCTGCGCCGCGCTGGCACGATCATCTTCATGGTCACCGTGGTGCTGTGGATCCTGCTCAACTTCCCCCGCGCGGGCGAGGGCGAGAATCAGGTCGACGCCTCGATCGCGGGCAGGATCGCCAATGGCCTGGCGGTGGTGGTGGAGCCGATCGGCTTCAACCGCGACATTGCCCTGTCGCTGATCCCGGCCATGGCCGCGCGCGAAGTGGCGGTCAGCTCGCTCGCTACCTCCTATGCCGTCGGCGCCGGCGATGACGAAGAGCAGCAGGCCAAGGCGCTTGGCGAGCGGCTCGCCGCGGACTGGAGCCTGCCCACCGCGCTGGCCTTCCTCGCCTGGTTTGTCTTCGCGCCGCAGTGCATGAGCACAATCGCCGTCACCCGGCGCGAGACCAATGGTTGGAAATGGCCGGGCTTCATGCTCGCCTACCTGTTCGCCCTGGCTTATGTATTCGCGGGGCTGACTTACTGGACGGCGGTCTGGCTGGGCCTTTAGCCGCTGGGGAAACCCGGCCCGGGGCACTGGCCCCGCCGCCCCCCAGCGGCTAGGCCCATGTCCTGAATTCAAAGGGACTCGATTCGATGGCAGGCAGCGTCAACAAGGTCATTCTCATCGGCAATCTGGGCCAGGATCCCGAGATCAAGAGCTTCCAGAACGGCGGCCGCATCGCCAACCTGCGCATCGCCACGTCCGAGAACTGGAAGGACAAGCAGACCGGCGAACGCAAGGAGCGCACGGAATGGCACTCCGTAGTGCTCAATTCGGACGGTCTGGTCGGCGTTGCCGAGCGCTATCTGCGCAAGGGTTCCAAGGTCTACATCGAAGGCCAGCTGCGCACCCGCA